>NZ_DASWNO010000102.1:0-4184 GCF_036399195.1 Brevundimonas sp. | reverse complement strand
GTCGGCAAGAACGAGGCCGCCGAGGGCAAGGTGGCGATCCGCCGGCTGGGATCACAGGCGCAGGAGGTGGTCACCGTCGAGGAGGCCATCCGGATGCTGACCGAAGAGGCGACGCCGCCGGATTTGCGGCGTCCCTGACCCGTCGTCATTCCGGGCGCAGGCGCGCAGCGCCGGAGACCCGGAACCCAGCGGCGCGCGAGAGCGCGAACCTGTCGGGAGACCAAGTGTGGATCAGGCGCGAGCAGTGTTTCGCCGCCGTCGCGGCTCCGCTGGGTTCCGGGTCTTCGCTGCGCTTCGCCAGGAATGACGACAGGTGTGGCTACAGCAGCCGCTTGCGCATCGCCTGGCTGAGCATGTCGATCAGGGTCACGGCGACGACGATGATGATCGCGATGGTCGACACCGTGCGGTAGTCGAACGCCTGCAGGCTTTCGAACAAGACCTGGCCGATGCCGCCGGCGCCGATCAGACCCAGCACGGTGGCCGCGCGGCTGTTCGATTCGAACCGGTAGAGGGCGAAGCTGGTCCACAGCGGCGCGACCTGCGGAATGACCCCCCATGTGATCTCGTGCAGGCGGCCGGCGCCGGTCGCCTTGACGCCTTCGATCGGTCCCTTGTCGATCGACTCGACCGCTTCGGAAAACAGCTTGGCCAGCACCCCGGCGGTGTTGAGGGCGATGGCGAGCACGCCGGCGAGGGGCCCCAGACCCACGGCGACGATGAACAGCGTGCCGATGACGAGGTCCGGGATCGACCGCAGCAAGTCCATCACTCGCCGCACGGGCCAGACCAGCCAGCTTGGCGACAGGTTGCGCGACGCCATCAGGCTGAGCGGCACCGCCAGGAACACCGCCAGGAAGGTGCCCCACAGCGCGATCTGGATGGTCAGCCACATCTGGCCGACCAGCGGCCGCCAGTCGGAGAAGTCGGGATTCAGGAAGTCGCGGCCGTAGTTCCGCATGTTCTCCGAGTTCGAGAACAGATTGACGACGTTGGGCAGGTCGACCCGGTTGAAGGCGGCCAGCAGGATGATCGCGAACCCACCCCACAGCAGCAGGTCTAGCGACCATGCGGCCATCGATTTCTTCGGGGCGTCGGGAATGACGGCCGGATCGGTCGCCGCGGAGACCCGGCGCGGCAGGGCGTTCACGCCGATGGCGAACAGAGCGAGCAGGCCGATCAGGGCGAAGGGGCTCCAGCGGGCGAACTTGCTGGCGGCGCTGGCCGGCGGCGCGACCTCGGGCGGGCGGCCTTCCCGGCGCGCCTGATCGGCCTTCATCTCGCGGATCGGGTCGAGGTAGCTGTTATCGGCGGCCCGGAACTGGGAATAGTTCAGCCCCTGCATCACCTGGCGCTGACGGTCCGCCTGCGGACCGGTGCCCTGGCCATAGGTGACGAAGAACTCGCGGATCCGCGCCTTTATATCCGCCGGCAGGTCCGAGCGGATGATGATTCCGGATTCCGGGATGGGCGGGGATTCCCAGATCTCCTCGATCTGGGCGGCGATCTGCGGATTCTGGCGGCGCAGGAAGACGGTGTTGACCGAGTTGGACGTCGCGACGTCGACCTGTCCGTTCGCGACCGAAAAGGCGTTGGCCTGATGGTTGGCGGAACGAACGGTGGAGAAACAGGTGTTCGGGACGATGTTTCGCGGACCGAAGAAATAGGTCAACGGCGCCAGGGTGCCCGAGGTCGACTGCGCGTCGCCTATGCCGAAGGTGTAGCGCTTGCCGCACCGGGCGACGTCTTCGAGCGTGATGCCCGAGCCCTTCTTCACGATCAGGGTTGAGACGTAGGAGTCCTTGCCCTCGACATCGACGGTCCGGGCGATGACCTCACCCTTCGAGCGGTCGATGGCCTGCACGGCCGGGAGGGCCGAAAACCAGCCGATCTGGGCCTGGTTGGCGCGCATCGCCTCGACCAGAACGCTGTAGTTGGAGCCGAAGATCGGCTCGACCGGGATGCCGATCTCGCGCTCCAGGTCGTCGAGCAAGGGCTGCCACAGCGGCCCGGAGGACGCCTGACCCTCGGCCGAGAGGACGGTGAAGACAATCTTCTCCGGCCGCTCCGTCTGGGCGTGGGCCGCCGGCGACGGCGCGAGGCCGCATAGGACGATCGCGAGCGCGAGAGCGGCGGCGAAGATGTTCTGGAGGCGGCTCATATACGGAAGTCCCGAAACGCATCCTCGGCTCGGGGAGCCTGGATCAGCGTCATGGCAGGGTTGTTCAGGCCGCGCGCGGCGGCCTTTGGCGTGACGTCGTCGACGAGGGCGGCGTTGCGGTTGTCGGGCTTCACGGCTGCACCTCGCGCCTGGCCCGCAGCGCCTGCAGCTCGCGCTGCGCCGCCGCTGTCTGCGCCGCGTCGCCCTTGGCCCGGGCGGCGGACAATTTCTGATCCGCCATCAGCTCTCGGACGGGATCCAGATAGTTGTCATCCGCCGCGCTGAAGCGCGAATAACCGAGGGCGGCGAGGATGCGGACCTGCCGCTCGGCCGCCGCGCCGCCGCCCTGACCATAGGTCAGGAAGAAGCTGCGGATTTTCTCCTTGAGCGCCGGGTCGAGATCGCTTCGCACAAGGATGCCGCCCTCGGGGATCGGCGGCGACTGCCAGACCTGCTCGATCTGCTCGGCCATGGCCGGGTTGCGCCGGCGCAGGGCCTCGACGGCGACGGTGTTCGCGGTCGCCACGTCCAGGACGCCGGCGGCGACCTCCGAGACGTTCGACTCGTGATTTCCGGACTTCACCGACCGGAAGCAGCGTTCGGGCTCGATGCCGCGCGGGTTGAACAGGAAGGTCAGGGGCGCCAGCGTGCCCGAGGTGGACTGGGCGTCCCCGATGCCGAAGCTGAAACGCTGACCGCAGGCCAGGATGTCTTCCAGTTCAAGGCCGGAGCCCCGTTTCACGACGAGCACGGAGCGGTAGCTGTCGGAGCCGTCGCGGCTGAGGGTGCGGGCGATCATTTCCGCGTCGGCGGCCTCCATCGCGGCGATCGCCGGCTGCGCGGAGAACCACGCCACCTGCGTCCGCCCGGTCTTCATGTCATCAATCAGGGCGCCGTAGCTGGACGCGAAATGCGGCTCGACCCGAACCCCGATAGCCTCCGACATGTCGTCGAGAAGCGGTTGCCACAGGGGACCGGCCGAGGCCTGGCCCTGGGCGGACAGAATGGAGAAGGTGACTTCATCCGGAGTCTCGCCCGGCGCGCCGCCGTCCCCCCCGCCGCAAGCGGCGAGCCCCAGCGCGGCGGCGGCCAGAACCCCGACGCCGAACCGGCGGACAGAGTTCGACAGATTCATCCCTTGGCTTCCCAGAAGGCGTCTTCGAACTCGGGGCCGTAGATGTCGATCAGCTGTTTCGTGTCCAGCCCGGTCGCCGGTCCATCATAGACAACCTGGCCGGCCTTCAGCGCCACGACTCGGTCGCAATAGCGGATGGCGTAGTCGACCTGGTGCAGGGTGACGATGACGCCGAGGCCGTCGCGCTTGTTCAGCTCGACCAGCAGCTCCATCACCTTGCGCGCTGAAACCGGATCGAGCGACGCCACCGGCTCGTCGGCGAGGATGGCCTGCGCGCCCTGCACCAGGGCGCGCGCAATCGCGCCGCGCTGCTGCTGGCCGCCCGAGAGGGTGTTGGCGCGCTGCGCCGCGTACTCGGACACCCCGACCCGATGCAGCGCCTCCATGGCCTTGCGCTTGTCGGCCGACGGCCAAACCCCGATGACGCCCTTCCAGCTGGGAATCCGCCCAAGCGCGCCCAGCATGACGTTGGAAAACAGGCTCAGGCGGCCGACGAGATTGAACTGCTGGAAGATCATGCCGAGCTTTTGGCGCGCCGTGCGAACGCGGCCGGTGACGCGGCCGTCCTTCTGCACCACCTCGCCGAAGACGGTGATCGTGCCCTTGCCCCCGTCGATGCTCTGCAGGCCGGTGATCGACCGCAGCAGGGTCGATTTCCCCGATCCAGACGGCCCGATCAGGGCCACCATCTCGCCCGCGCCGACCTCGACGGAGACGCCGTTCAACGCCTTGCGGGCGCCGAAGGTCTTGGACACGTCCCTGACGGACGCGACGGCGGCGGCTGTTGAGGTCATGGATACGCTGGGAGCGGTTTCAAGGGCGCGCCGCATGGCCTGAACAGGCCCGCGAGGCAAGACTTAATGGCACGGACGCGCCGACGCCGTCCAG
>NZ_DASWNO010000101.1:0-18940 GCF_036399195.1 Brevundimonas sp. | reverse complement strand
CTCCGCCATACCAGTGCAGACCGACCGGCTTGCCTTCGGGGTCGCGGTGATCGTGCTTCAGGGTCAGGCCGCGTTCGTCGTTCCGGCTGATCACCCAGGTGCGGGAGCGGTCGTCGCCGACCCAGAAGGGAATGCGGACCTCGTCCGCCGAACAGTCGCGGACATGCATCAGCAGGCGCGAGCGCGTGAAGCTGGCGTCGGCCGGGTCGGTCGTAACGACCCGCCCCTCGAAGCGCTGGCCGCACAGCGCGTTCAGGTTCGCCATGAAGGCGTCCTGCTGCGGGGCGGCGGTCGGAAGCGTGGCGCAGGCGGAGAGCGCGAGGGCGGAGATGGCGGCGATGACCTGTTTCATGCGATCAACCTAGCGCCGCGACGCCGCCCCGCCCAGCATGGAACGAGGCGCCGGGACGTGGGCGACACGCGCCGTTGACTTCCCACCGCGCCTGAGTATGTTCCGCGCCTCTTATTTTAGCGGCTTTCGCCGTCGCAGAGGTAATTCCGATGGCCAAACCGGCTTCCATCAAGATCCGCCTGAACTCCACGGCCGACACCGGCTTCTTCTACGTCACCAAGAAGAACGCCCGCACCATGACTGAGAAGATGGTCGTGAAGAAGTACGACCCCGTCGTGCGCAAGCACGTCGAGTTCAAGGAAGGCAAGATCAAGTAAGATCTCGCCGACCGCCAGTTCGTCAGACGCCCGGCCGCAACGCCGGGCGTTTTTCTTTGCCCGATCCCGTGCTCGACCGCGGGGGGTCAGCCCTTGCCGGTTTCCCGCACGACCGAGCAGGTCGCGGCGCCGTTCTCCACCTTGATCTGGGCCGCGCGCCCCTGCGCCACGGCGAACCAGGCATGGCGGCCGGCCATGGTGATCTTGATGACGCGCGGATCCCGCACGACGCAGCGCCCTTCGCCGCGCCGGTTCAGGTCGCAGGCGCTCTCACCGGTCAATGTGACCATGGCGAAGTCCCCGACGGCCACGGCATTGCGGAACTCGACCCCGACGGGCGCGGTGGACGGATCAACCGTGCGGCAGGGCGCCAAGGGAACCGGCGACGGCCCGAGCAGGGCGACGACGGCGAGCAGCGTGGCGGCCAGGGACATGGCGGTTCTCCTGGCAGAGAGCATCCGCCCATCGGCGACGACCAGCCAGTGAAATCGTCGTAACGCCGCGCCCTTCCGGCGCCACGATCTGGAAATGTGTGGTCAGGCCGCGCGGGCGATGACCTGGTTCCGGCCCTTGGCCTTGGCCTCGTACACGCCCTCGTCGGCGCGTTTCAGCAGAGCCTCCGGCGTATCCGTCCCGCCCGCGCTGGCGGCCACGCCGACGGACACTGTGATCGTCAGACCCTCGCTCCCGCCCATGATCGGGAACGGCTGGGCGGCGACGTCGCGCCGGATGCGATCCGCCACCCGCAGCGCGTCCTCGAGCCCGGCGCCCGGCATGACCACGACGAACTCCTCGCCGCCGAGGCGGCACGGCAGATCGATGGCCCTGACGTTGGTCGCCAGACGCACGGCGAACTCGCGCAGCACCTCGTCGCCGGCGTCGTGCCCGAAGCTGTCGTTGACCGATTTGAAGTGGTCGATGTCCATGACCAGCACGGCGACCCCGTCTCCGCCCTGCCCGGCCCGGCCCAGCAGGGCTTGCAGCTGCCCGGCCATATAGCGCCGGTTGTGCAAGCCGGTCAGGGCGTCGGTGACGGCCATCTCAAGACTGTAGTCCAGCTTCTGCTTCAGGAAGTCGGCGTAGCGCTTGCGCTTGACCTGGGTCCGGGTCCGCGCCTCCAGCTCTTCCGCGTCGACCGGGCGCAGCAGGATGTCGTTCACCCCAAGCTCGAGGGCCTTCAGGAGCCGGGGCCGGTCGGCCTGATCGATCACGGCGAGAATCGGCAGGCGCCGGGACGCCTCGGTCGAGCGGATCTGGGCCACGAAGCGCAGGCCGTCGAAACCGCTGCTGGAAACGTTGACGATCATCAGGTCCACCGGGCCGCGCGCCGCGATGAGGGCGGCGGCAGGATCTGACTCGACCGTGGGCCGATGCTCGCCGGCCAGATGCTCGACCATCTTGGCGGCCTGCCGCTCGTTGTCGTCGACGATCAGCACACGCCCGCCCGAGCCGCGGAGCCGTCCGGCCCCGTCGGTGTCGACGCCGAGGCGGCGACCGCTCTCCTCGCGTTCGCGAAGTTCATCCATGACCGACTTCAGCCGCACCAGCGACTTCACGCGGGCGAACAGGATGACGTCGTCGATCGGCTTGGTCACGAAGTCGTCGGCGCCCGCGTCCAGTCCCTTGATCTTGTCCTCGCGCCCGTCCAGCGCTGTAACCAGCACGACCGGAATATGCCGGGTGACCGGGTCGGCCTTCAGCCGGCGGCAGGTCTCGAAGCCGTCCATGCCGGGCATCATGACGTCCAGCAGGATGATGTCCGGCCGCTCGTCGGACGCGATCTGCAGCGCCGTGGCGCCGTCGCAGGCGGTCAGCACCTCGTAGTATTCGAGCGTCAGCTTCGCCTCGAGCAGGCGGACGTTGGGCTCGACATCGTCAACGACAAGGATGCGCGCGGTCATCGGCCCTACCCCAGGTGCTTCCGGACCACGTCGAGGAAGTGCATCACCGAAATCGGCTTGGAGATGTAGGCCTCGCAGCCGCCGTTGCGGATACGCTCCTCGTCCCCCTTCATGGCGAAGGCGGTGACGGCGACGACCGGGATGTGGCTCAGCTCCTCGTCATCCTTCAGCCATTTGGTGACCTCCAGCCCCGAGATCTCAGGCAACTGGATGTCCATCAGGATCAGGTCGGGTTTGTGCAGGCGTGCAAGGGCGAGCGCCTGAAGACCCTCGCGGGTCTGCAGCGTCTCGTAGCCCTGGGAGTCGAGCAGATCATGAAAGAGCTTCATGTTCAGCTCGTTATCCTCGACGATGAGGACTTTCTTGGACATCATCACCTGGCCTGTCGCCTCGCGGAGTGCGTCTGCACGGAGGCTTTTCGCCTTCTCCTCGCAGTCTGCCGCGCGGGGTCTTAAGTTGGGGTGAAGCCACCAATCCGGGGGACAGGGGCGTCGACGTGAAGGCCATCTGCCGCGACTGCTTCTGGACCGGCGAAGGCCAGGTCGAGCGATGCCCGATCTGCGCCTCTCGTCGCGTGCTCGGCCATGCCGAACTTGATTCGCTGACCATCGCCCACCTGGACTGCGACGCCTTCTACGCCTCGGTCGAGAAGCGAGACCGGCCGGAGCTGCGGGACAAGCCGGTCATCGTCGGCGGCGGCAGGCGGGGGGTGGTGACGACCGCCTGCTATATCGCGCGCCTGTACGGCGTCGGCTCCGCCCAGCCTATGTTCAAGGCGCTGAAGGCCTGCCCGGACGCCGTGGTAATCAAGCCGGACTTCGCCAAGTACAAGGCAGCCAGCGCCGCCATCTTTGGGGCCGTGCGCGACCTGACCCCGTTGGTGCAGACGCTGTCGCTGGACGAAGCGTGGATCGACCTGTCGGGCACAGAGCGGCTCAACGGCGGCCCGCCGGCGTTGCAGCTGATCCGCCTGCAGAAGCGGATCGAGGAGGAGACGGGCCTGACCGTGTCCATCGGCCTCGCCTCCAATCGCTTCCTCGCCAAAGTCGCTTCGGAACTCGACAAGCCGCGCGGCTTCTCGGTCATCGGGTCGGAGGCGCAGGCGCTGTTGGCGCCGAAGCCCGTAGGCGTCCTGCCGGGCGTCGGGCCGGTGTTCCGAAAGACGCTTCAGAGCGACGGGTACGCCACCGTGAGCGATCTCGCCGCGGCCGACCCGCGCGACCTGATGAAACGCTATGGCGAGACCGGCTTGCGCCTGCACGACCTCGCCCACGGCCGCGACAGCCGCCGGGTCAATCCCGAACACGACCGCAAGGGGATGAGTGCGGAAACCACCTTCAATGACGACCTGACCGCCGCCGCCGACCTTGAGGCAGAGCTGTGGCCGCTGTGCGAGAAGCTGGCGTCGAAGGCGCGACGGGACGGGGTCGCCAGCCGCGTCCTGGTGCTGAAGCTGCGGCGGACGGACTTCAAGATCGTCACCCGCCGGATTTCGCTGCCGGAGCCGGTGCAGACGGCACGGGCCCTGTTCGCGGCGGGTCGCGATCTGCTGAGGCCCGAACTGGGCCGGCCGTACCGCCTGATCGGCATCGGAATGGCCGAGGTGGTGGACGCCGTCGACGCCCCGGCGCTGTTCGAGACGACCGAGGCTCGCTCGCTGAAAACAGAGACGGCGATCGACGCCTTGCGGGCCCGCTTCGGTGAGACCGCCGTCGTCGCCGGACGCGCGCTGAAAGACCGCGGCCCCTAGGTCTCGCCCGTCACATATCCATGATGACGAAGGCCGAACGCCCGGCCATAACCGCGGCGTTCGCCGGAGTCTCGCATGCGCCCCCACCGCCGTCAGTTGATCGCAGGTTCCGCCGCCCTCGCCTTCGCCGGCATGGCCCGGAACGCCGCGGCGCAGGCCGCCGCCGAGGAGAGCTACCTCAACGAAGTCGAGGGCTACGGCCCGCTCGTTCGCGATCCCAACGGCCTGTTCGATCTGCCCGAGGGCTTCAGCTACCGCGTCATCTCGCAGGGCGGCGAGACCATGGCCGACGGGCTTCTGGTGCCCGGCCAGTTCGACGGCATGGCCTGTTTCCCGCTGGAAGGCAGCCGGGTCGCCCTGGTTCGCAACCACGAGCTCAACGCCAAGAACCGGACCCATCGCAACTGGGGTGCGGGCGGCTTCCACCAGGAGCGGCTGCACCGGCTGGACGCGTCACGCGCCTATGACACCGACAAGGCCGGGCGGCCCCTGCCAGGCGGCACCACCACAGTCGTCTACGACCTCGCCAGCGGCGAGACCGTGCGCCAGCACCTGAGCCTCGCCGGCACCAGCACGAACTGCTGCGGCGGGGCCACGCCGTGGGGCAGCTGGCTCACCTGCGAGGAGACCGAGGACGCCCCGGCCACCCACGACGTCATGCGGGAGCACGGTTATGTGTTCGAGGTGCCCGCGGCGGAGACCGGTCTCGCCGATCCCGTGCCGCTCAAGGCCATGGGCCGGTTCGAGCACGAAGCCGTCGCCGTCGATCCCCGGACGGGCATCGTCTATCTGACCGAGGACAAGGAAGACGGCCTGTTCTACCGTTTCATCCCGACGACGCCGGGGCGGCTGGCCGAGGGCGGCCGACTTCAGGCCATGGTGTTCCGCGGCGCGCCCGGGGCAAACTCATCGAACCAGCAGCAGCGCATCTGGTCAGTGGGTGACTGGCGCGAGACCGACTGGATCGACCTCGAAGACGTCGAGAGCCCCAACGGCGACCTGCGAATGCGCGGCCACGCAGCGGGCGCCGTGCTGGTGGCGCGGGGCGAAGGCGTCCATTGGGGCGACGGCGAGCTGTATCTGACCGCCACCTCTGGCGGACCGCTGAAGCGCGGCCAGATCCTGCGCTATGTGCCGTCGGCCGACGAGGGCGCGGCCGGCGAACGGCGCCGCCCGGGCCGGGTCCAGTTGTTCCTCGAGACGATGAACGAGAAGACCTTCAACATGGGCGACAACCTGACGGTCGCGCCGTGGGGGCACCTGATCGTCTGCGAGGACAACTACTCGAACGATATTCGAAACCACCTGCGCGGCGTCACGCCGGAGGGTCGGCTATACACGCTCGGCCGCAACGTCTTTCAGGGCAACGGCGAACTGGCCGGCGTCTGTTTCGCGCCCGACGGTGAGACCATGTTCGTCAACATCCAGTTCCCGGGCGTGACGCTGGCGATCAAAGGCCCCTGGACCTCGGTCCGGACGTGAACAGTCGCGCCTGAGACCGGCGCACCAGCCAGAAGTTGACCGTGGCGGCGGCGAGCACGACCACGGCGCCCGCCTGATGCAGCACGCCAAGGCCGAGCGGCACGGCGCTCATCAGCGTCACGATCCCCAAACCGGCCTGGAGCCACAGCGTCAGCGCCACCGCGAAGGCGCCTACCCCGAGCCCCTCCGCCAGACGCCAGCGCCAGGCCTGCACGGCGTACAGTGTACCTCCCACCAGCAGCGCATAGGCCCAGATGCGGTGATTGAACTGCACCAGCCCCTGATCGTGCAGGAAGGCAAGGGCCCCGATGCCCCAATCGATCGGGGGAACCCACGACCCGTTCATCAGCGGCCAGTCGGTGTAGACGAACCCGGCCTTGGACCCCGCGACCAGTCCCCCGAGCAGGCACTGGAAGAAAACCGCGCCCAGCAACACGGCGGCGGCCCGGCTCCAGCCCGACGGCGGACGCGCATGCGACTCCCCATGCCAAGCTTCAAGCCCGTTCCAGATCAGGCCGATGAAGATCAGCAGGGCCAGACCCAGATGCGTCGCCAGACGCTCGGGGGCGACGTCGACGCGCTCGGACAACCCGCTGGAGACCATCCACCAGCCGATCAGGCCCTGCAGGCCGCCAAGCGCCAGCAGCACCGCGCATCGGACGATCAGACGGCGCGGAATGCGCCGCAGGATCAAGAAGGCCGCGAAGGGAATGGCGAAGGCCGCGCCGATCAGCCGCCCCAGCAGCCGGTGGGCCCACTCCCACCAGAAGATGCCCTTGAACTCCGCCAGGCTCATGCCGGCGTTGACCTGCTGGTACTGGGGAATGGCCCGGTATTTCTCGAACGCCGTGCGCCAGTCCGCATCGCCCATCGGCGGCAGGGCGCCCATGATCGGCTTCCATTCGGTAATGGACAGGCCCGAGCCGGTCAGCCGCGTCGCCCCGCCGACCACGACCATGGCGAACACCAGCGCAGCGCAGACGAACAGCCAGATCGCAACCGCGCGGCTCTGATCGCCTGACCTGAAACGCTTCATTCGACGCCCGCTGTCCCGACCGATACACTATGACGCCCTCGCGGAGCGTCGGCCTTGGCGGTATGCCCGCCCGGCGTGGCGAGAGCGAGTCGCTTTTCGGCGTCGCATCGCCGCAAGTCTGGAGGAGACGGGTTGCAGTACGCCGAGGTCATCACCGCCGTCGTGGGAGCTTTTCTGCTGGCCTGGCTGGCCGATCTGGTCACCGGCCGCCGCGGCCTGTTCGCGACCTCTCTGGTGTCGGGCGTGGCCGCCGTCGCGGGCTGGTTCCTGGCCATCCGCGTCTTCGCCGTCGGCACGATGGACGGCTGGACCTGGGTGGGCTGGTCGCTCGCCGGCTCGGCGCTGGCGCTGGGAGCCTTCTTCCTGTTCCGGAGCAAGCGCTGATGGGGCCGCGCACCCGGCGCTTCGTCGCCATGATCGGCCTCATCGTCTTCCTGATCGCCTGGGTCTGGGGCGCGATCGCGATCCGCGGCCTGATGCCGCCGTCGCAACTGATCGATCTGGTGGTGTTCGCCGTCGCCGGCGTCGGCTGGGGCGTGCCGCTGTATCCGCTGTTCCGATGGGCCGAGGGCGGTTCTCGCGGGAAGTGAGGGCGGCGCCTCGGCGGCCGCGGCTTTCCGGGTCAAGGGAAAATGGTCGGAGCGACAGGATTCGAACCTGCGACCCCTTGACCCCCAGTCAAGTGCGCTACCAGGCTGCGCCACGCTCCGAGAGGGGCTCCCTATAGACGGGGTTGACGGCGCGGCAAACCCAAAAAGCGGTCTTCAGGCGCTTCTCGACAACACCGCTTCAAGCCGGGCCTTGGAGCCCTCCAGATCGGCCAGCGCCTGACGCAGGCGAATGGACGACTGGCGGGCGGCAGGAGGCGTGAGGGCCGCTGGGGCGGCGCCCTCCGGCTCGAACGCGACCAGCCCTTCGGGGTCGCCGTAGTGGGCGAGGCGCTTGAGGCCCTGCTCCTTGTGCAGCCGCTGAACGCCCTTGATGGTCAGGCCCTCATCGTGGAGCAGCCGCTTGACCGCCTTCAGCACCACGATGTCCTGCGGACGGTAGAACCGCCTCCCACCCGCCCGCTTGAGCGGCGTTAGGAAGGCGAATTTGGTCTCCCAGAAGCGCAGCACATGCTGGGGTGCGCCGACTTCCTCGGCGGCTTCCGAAATCGTCCTGAATGCGTTCGGGCTCTTGGCCACGGCGTCAGGCGGCCACGACGGCGTCGTGAACCCGGCCCTTCATGATCTGCGAGGCGCGGAAACTGATGACCCGACGCGGGTGGATCGCCGCCGGCTGGCCGGTCTTGGGGTTGCGGCCCATCCGGGCGCTCTTCTCGCGCACCTGAAAGACGCCAAATCCGGACAGCTTGACCGTCTCACCACGCTCCAGCGACTCCACGATCAGTTCCAGCGTCCGTTCGACCAGGGCCGAGCATTCCTGCCGCGACAGTCCGACCTCGTCGTGGACCGCTTCGCACAGGTCCGCGCGTGTCAGGGTCTGGTGTTCGGCCAAGGTCCGCTCCCCTCCAAAGGTCGGTTGCGGACATAAAAGAGCAAGCGTCGTCAAATGGAAAGGCGGAAAGACGCCTTACAGCCGAAAGGCGCAGGCGCCCCATGTCAGTCCACCGCCCATGGCCTCCATCAGCACCAGATCGCCGCGCTTGATCCGACTGTCCTGGATGGCGGCGTCGAGGGCCAGCGGGATCGAGGCCGCCGAGGTGTTGGCGTGCATGGCGACTGTCGAGATCACCTTATTCTCGTCGAGACCGAGCCGGTCGCCGACGCCCTTGATGATCCGCTGGTTGGCCTGGTGCGGCACGAACCAGTCGACGTCGGCGATCTCGATGTTCGAGGCGGCGCAGGCGGCGGTGATCGCCTCGGCGATGTTCACCACCGCGTGGCGGAAGACCTGGTTTCCGGCCATCCGCAGGTGGCCGACCGTCCCTGTCGTGGCCGGACCGCCGTCGACGTACAGCATATCGGTCTTGGTCCCGTCGCAGCGCAGGGCGAAGCCGAGCAGGCCTTGATCCTCCTTGGTGCCCTGCCCCTCGCGCGGCTCGACCACCACGGCGCCGGCCCCGTCGCCAAACAGCACGCAGGTCGACCGGTCAGTCCAGTCCATCAGCCGCGTCATCTCCTCGGCGCCGATGACCAGCGCGCATTTCGCGAGTCCTCGCGCGACGAAGCCGTCGGCGACGCTGAGCGCATAGACGAAGCCCGAGCAGACGGCCTGGACGTCAAAGGCGATGCAGGTCGGGGCGCCCAACTTGCGCTGCACGATCGAGGCGACCGACGGGAAGGTTAGGTCGGGCGTGGTGGTCCCGACCACGATCAGATCGACCTCGTCCGCCGTGCGGCCGGCGTCCGCCAGCGCTCGCCGGGCGGCTTCCGTCGCCAGATCGCTGGTCGGCTGATCGTCCCGCGCCTTGTGGCGCTGGCGGATGCCGGTGCGTTCGACGATCCACTCGTCCGAGGTGTCGACGATCTTGGAAAGATCGGCGTTGGTGATCACCTGTTCCGGCAGGAAGGACCCGACGCCGGTCACGGCGCTGCGGACTACGCTCACTTCGACGTCTCCATGGCCGTCGGCTCGGTGGCCGGGGCCGGCTGTTCCATCACCGCGCCGAGGCGGCTGAAACTCTCTTTGACCTTGGACAGATAGTCGCTCCGGCCCAATTCCACAGCGATGCGGATTGCATTTCCGTAGCCTTTGGCGTCGGCGCCGCCGTGGCTCTTCACGACAATGCCGTTCAGGCCGAGCAGAGGGCCGCCGTTGATCGTGCTGGGGTCGATCTTCTGCCGCATCCGCTTCAGCGCCGGGAGAGCCAGCAGGGCGCCCGCCTTGGCCGACACGCTCGAGGTCAGCGCCTCCTTCATCAGGGCCGAGATGAACCGGGCGACGCCCTCGGCCGTCTTGAGCGCGATGTTACCGGTGAAGCCGTCTGTGACGACGACGTCGACGGTGCCCTTGGCGATGTCGTCGCCCTCGACGAAGCCGCGATAGTCGAGGTTCAGGCCCTCGCCGCGCTCGCGCAGGATGCGGTTGGCCTCGCGCACCTCTTCGTGGCCCTTCATCTCTTCGGAGCCGACGTTCAGGATGCCGATGGAGGGCGGCGCGGCTGCCGCATGCACGGCTCCGTGGAAGGCCGCGCCCATGATGGCGAACTCGATCAGCTGCTCGGCGTCGCTCTCGACATTGGCGCCGACGTCCAGCACCGCCGTGACGCCACGCAGCGTCGGCCAGCTGGCGACGATGGCGGGCCGTTCGAGTCCCGGCGCCGACATCCGCAGCAGCAGTTTTGAAATGGCCATCAGCGCGCCGGTGTTGCCGGCCGAGACCACGGCGGCGGCTTCGCCGGCCTTCACCGCCTCTATGGCGTTCCAAAGGCTGGAGCCCTTGCCGCGCCGCATCGCTTGCGCCGGCTTTTCGTCCATGCCGACGACCTTGTCCGTGTGCCGGATCTCGCAGACCTGGTCGGTCAGGCCGCAGCGGGTCATCTCCGCGCGGATCGCGGCCTCGTCGCCGTGCAGCAGAAAGCGCACGCCCTCGCCGCCGTGATGTTTGCGGTAGTCGCGGACGCCGGCGACCACGACTGGCGGACCGTGGTCTCCGCCCATGGCGTCGAGCGAGATCAGAACAGGGGATGACAAGCCGTTTCGACTCCGTCGCGCCGTCGGGTCCGGCGCTCGTCCATGCGGCGACGATACCGCCGCTCCGGGGGGATGCAACCGCGTCGCCCCGGCGTCAACCTTCGTCGTTGGGCCGCAGTTGCTTGAGGACGGCGAAGGGCGAGATTTCTTCCGGCTCCGGCGGCTGAACGAACTCAGCCCCCGGCTTCCGCGGGAAGGGATCCAGCTGCAGCGCCAGTTGCTCGACCGCGTACTGGCCCAGATCGATCTGCCCGTTCTCGACCAGGTCCGGCGATTCGTCGTCCAGGGTGATGACGATCTCCCCGGCGTCCGGATCGGCCGCGGTTTCCGCCAGGTTGATGGTGAACAGGGCGTCGACCTCGAGCGGCAGCGGCTCGAGCGTGATGCCGCAGGTCTGGGCCAGCGTCGCCCGCACGCGACCCTTGAGCCGCCAACCGCCCGCCGAGGGGGTTAGATCCATGTCGGCCGTGAAGGCGTCCAGAGAACCAAGGTCGAGCGCCTTGGCGATGCGCGCCCGGGCGTCCGCGTCAGGCTCGAGCGTCCGCTTCACGCCGCCCCCGATCTGGTGGAGTCGGACCGGTTCGCTGAAGGGTGGTTCCGGCGCGCTCATGCCGCCACCTCGGCCCAGTCGGGCCCTGTCAGGACCGCTTCGAAAGGCTGAGCCGCCATCCGGGCGCGGCTGGCGATGGCGTACGCCGCCAACCGCTCGCCGACCGCTGCGTCGTCCTGCTCGAAAACATTGCGCGCCAGCCCTGCTGACAGCGCCGCGGCGTCGCCGTCGCGGAGCGGCTCCTCATAGGCGGTCATCCGGCCATACAGGGCCTCGCCCAGCTTGCGCATCTTCTTGCCGACCGAGATGTCGCCGACCCCCAGCTCGCGCAAGGCATGATCAAGGGCCGAGACATAGGTGTCGAAGAGGTCCTGCCCAGCCTCGGCGCCGCGCGGGCCCTCATCGCGCAGGCGCATGACCAGAAGCAGGACATGAAGCGTGTACAGCTCGAACCGTGCGTCGATGCGGTCGGCGACGCCGAGGCCGGTGTAGAAGCGCGGATCGCGCGCCTGCCGCACCGCCAGCTCATAGAGCGGGAGGCCGAGGCGCTCGCGGGCGCGGGGTCGAAACAGATTCTGGAGCATGGTCATGCGGCCCCTTTTCCGCCGCGCCGTTGAACTAAGGCTCGGCTCCGGTTAGGTCAAAGACCTTGTTGAAGTCGCAGGCGCCGCAAATGGTCCATCCCAAGCTCGTCATCGCCGCCCCGACCGCCGCCATTCTGGCGGCCGCGGCCGTGGCCATGTCCGCCTGCGCCCCGGTGGTGGGCCAGAACGGCTTCCAGGCCATCGACGCCAAGCCGACCGACATCGTCGCCGGCACGGACACCAAGCAGACGGTGCTGGCCAAGCTGGGCACGCCGTCGACGACCTCGACCTTCGAGCGCGACAACGTCTGGTACTACATCAGCCAGGTGACCGAGAAATACACCTACAACCGGCCCCAGGTGACCCAGCGCTCGGTGACGGAGATCACTTTCAACGACGCCGGTCAGGTCGCGGCGGTGAACGCCCTCGGCCTCGACGACGGTCAGCAGCTGACCATGAACGGCCGCGAGACCCCGACCCGGGGCCGCCAGCTGACCATCCTCGAACAACTGCTGGGCAACGTCGGCCGGGGCCAGCTGCCCCGCACCGACGAGGACCAGCCCGGCCAGCAACGCCGCGACGAATAGTCCGCAGCGGGAACGAGAAAAAGGCCCCGGAGATCGCTCTCCAGGGCCTTTTCCATGGCCGAACGCCTGCCTCCGCCGGAGCGGAGGCAGGCTGTCTCGTCAGACGATCTTGCCGCTCGCCAGCACCGCCAGCAGAAGCAGGGCGACGATGTTGGTGATCTTGATCATCGGGTTCACCGCCGGACCGGAGGTGTCCTTGTAGGGATCGCCGACCGTGTCGCCGGTCACCGCGGCCTTGTGGGCCTCGGAGCCCTTGCCGTGGAGGACGCCGTTCTTGTCGGTGAAGCCCTCCTCAATCACCTTCTTGGCGTTATCCCACGCGCCGCCGCCCGAGGTCATCGAGATGGCGACGAACAGGCCGGTGACGATCACGCCCATCAGCATGGCGCCGAGGGAGGCGAAGGCGTCCGCCTTGTCCGACAGGAACAGGATGGCGACGAACAGCACGATCGGCGACAGCACCGGCAACAGCGACGGCACGATCATCTCGCGGATCGCCGCCTTGGTCAGGATGTCGACCGCCCGGCCGTACTCCGGCTTGACCTCATAGGTCATGATGCCGGGGTTCTCGCGGAACTGACGGCGGACTTCTTCCACCACCGACTCGGCGGCCCGGCCCACGGCCATCATCGACATGCCGCCGAACAGGAAGGGCAGCAGCCCGCCGAACAGCAGGCCCACGACGACGTAGGGGTTGGTGAGGTCGAAGGCGACCTCGCCCATGTTGGCGAAGAACGGATACAGATCCGGGTTGGCGGCGAAATACTCCAGATCGGAGGTGTAGGCCGCGAACAGCACCAGCGCGCCGAGACCGGCCGAACCGATGGCGTAGCCCTTGGTCACGGCCTTGGTGGTGTTGCCCACCGCGTCGAGCGCGTCGGTCGAATGACGCACCTCAGCCGGCAGGCCCGCCATCTCGGCGATGCCGCCGGCGTTGTCGGTGACCGGACCGAAGGCGTCCAGCGCCACGATCATCCCCGCCACGCCCAACATGGTCGTGGTGGCGATGGCGATGCCGAACAGGCCCGCCAGCTGGTAGCTGGCGATAATGCCGACGATGATCGTCAGCGCCGGCAGGGCGGTCGACTCCAGCGAGACCGCCAGACCCTGGATGACGTTGGTGCCGTGACCCGAAACCGAGGCGTTGGCGACCGAGCGGACCGGGCGGAAGTTGGACCCGGTGTAGTATTCGGTGATCACCACGATGGCGGCGGTGACCAGCAGACCCACCATGCCAGACCAGAACAGGCTCATCGGCTCGATGGCCAGGCCGCTGTTGGTGACGATCGTGCCCCCGACCATTTCCCTGATCACGAAGTAGACGGCGATGGCCGACAGCACGCCCGTGACGATCAGGCCCTGATACAGGGCTCCCATGATGTTCTGCTTCTTGCCGAGGCGGACGAAGAAGCTGCCGATGATGGAGGTGACGATGCAGACGCCGCAGATCGCAAGCGGCAGCAGCATCATGGTCTCGACGTAGGGAAGATCGCGGAAGAAGATCGCGGCCAGAACCATCGTCGCGACGGTGGTCACCGCATAGGTCTCGAACAGGTCGGCGGCCATGCCGGCGCAGTCGCCGACGTTGTCGCCCACGTTGTCGGCGATGGTCGCGGCGTTGCGGGGATCGTCCTCGGGGATGCCCGCCTCGACCTTGCCGACCATGTCGCCGCCGACGTCGGCGCCCTTGGTGAAGATGCCGCCGCCCAGACGGGCGAAGATCGAAATCAGCGAGGCGCCGAAGCCCAGGGCGACGAGGCCGTCGATCACTTCCCGGCTGGTGCTCTCGAAGCCCGCGCCCTCGGTCAGGAAGGCGTAGTAGCCGGCCACGCCCAGAAGCGCGCCCCCGGCCACGAACATTCCGGTGATGGCCCCCGAACGGAAGGCGAGATCCAGCCCCTTGCTGAGGCTTTCCGACGCCGCCTGAGCGGTGCGGACGTTGGCGCGGACAGAGATCAGCATGCCCGCGAAACCGGCGAGGCCGGACAGCACGGCGCCGATGACGAAGCCGACGGCGGCGTAGACGCCGATCAGCAGCCAGGCCGCGATCAGGATCACGACCCCGACCATGGCGATGGTCATGTACTGGCGGCGCAGATAGGCCGAGGCCCCTTCCTGGATCGCGGCGGCGATCTCGCGCATCTTGTCGTTGCCGGTCGAGGCCTTCATCAGCGCGGCGGTCTGGACGAGTCCGTACAGGACCCCCAGCGCGCCTGCGGCGATGACAAGCCACAGAATGTTGCTCATGGCGTTTCCAAACCCTGTGATTCTATGGACGCCCGGTTCCTTGGCGCGGCGGGCGTTATTCGCCTCTTCCGCCTTCCGGTCCCCCCGTGCGTTGCGGACGCCTGTTGCGTCCATGGGGAATTACGGCGGAAACGTGCCGCATGCCGCGCCCCCGCGCAACGGGAATATGAACCGGGTCAGGCGGAGCGGACGCCGGTCCGGCGACGGGGCGCCTGGCTGACGACCTCAACCCGCACGACCTGGCCCCGTCCGGCGATGGTCGCCGCCGCACGCATCAGGCTGGCCGACAGGGCGGCGGGGTCGATGCGGGTCCAGTCGTCAGCGACGACGAAGGGCGTGCGGTGTCCCGCCCTGACAAGGGCGTCGCGCAGGAACGCCTCCTTCGTCCGCATCGATTCCGGCGTGGCGGAGCCGCCGAGATGCAGGCGCAGCGAAACGAAGACGTAGTTGCGCAGCCTTCCGCCGACGATGACCGGCAGGCCCACGCCGGGCATGTTCAGGCTCTGCCCGCCCGGCGCGGGCGTGTCGCTTGCGACGGCGGCGCCGCCGGCGGCGAGCACCGGCATGGCGGCGGAGGCGGCGATCAGATCTCTACGGCGCATGGCGGGATCATCGGCCGCACGCCTTGAGATTTCGTTGTCAGCCGTGGCTGAAGCCGCCTTTGTCGAAGCTCACCGGCTTCCCGCCGAACCGCGCGATCACGCCCCGCCCCGCGGTCACCCGCCCTATTCGGGTCAGGCGGAGATGCCGTCGCTCGGCTTCGCGCCGTACGGCGGCCTCGTCACGCGGCGAGACTGTCAGGGCGATCTCATAATCGTCGCCGCCGGTGACCAGCTTCTCCAGCGCCGCCTGGTCGTCGACGCGGCCCTCGAACCATGCCTGCGCCGCGGCCGACAGCGGCACCGCCTCCAGGTCGATCTCGACGCCGACCCCCCCGGCCTCCGCCAGATGGCCCAGGTCCGCCACCAGACCATCGGAGATGTCGATCGAGGCGGTTGCGAAGTCCCGCACCGGACCGGCGAACTCCACGCGAGGCATTGGCGTCCGGTAGTGATCGGCCAGCGCGCCGAGACGCTCCGACTCGAGCGACAGCTTGCCCAGCGAGGCTTCAAGACCCAGCCAGCCGTCGCCGATGGAGCCAGTGACGAACACCAGGTCGCCGACCCGGGCGCCCGCGCGGCCGACCGTCTTCCCCTTCGGCGTCCACCCCAGCAGCGTCATCGAAAAGCTGGCCGGGCCGGGCGTCGAGACCGTGTCGCCGCCCAGCAGCGCCACGCCGAACGCCCTCTGATCCTCCCGCAGGCCGTCACAGAAGGCCTGCCGCTCGGGCCAGCCGCACCGCTCCGACCAGTGACAGGCGAGCAGATAACCGAACGGCTCCGCGCCCTTGGCGGCGAGGTCCGACAGGTTCACCCGCATCAGCTTGCGCGCCACGGTGTCGAGCGGATCGGCCGGCAGGAAGTGGACACCCTCGACAATGGCGTCCTTGGTCAGCACCAGATCGTGGCCGGGCCGCGTGGGCACGACCGCCACATCGTCCAGCAGCCCCCGCCCCCACTCCGGATGGGCCAGCGGCGCAAAAAGGCGGCGGATGGTCTCGAACTCGCCTGCGACATCGACCGAAGGCATGAGAGGGTCCTAGGCGGAGGGGCGGGAATCCCGGGCGACGCCGTCGAGCGCCGCGTTGACGAACTTCGCCTCCGCATCGTCAAAGAAGGCTTTCGCCAGCTCCACATATTCGTCGATGACAATTTCCTTCGGCACGTCCTGCTGCTCCCGCAGCTCCCAGGCGCCGGCGCGCAGCAGGGCCCGCAGGGTCGAGTCGAGCCGCTCCAGCCGCCAGTTCGACGCCAGACGCGCCTTCACCGCCGCGTCGATGTCGCGCTGCGAACCCACGGCGCCCCGCACGATTTTCGCGAAGTAGTCCTCGTCCGCCTCGGCCAGCGGCTCGCCTTCCATGTCGGAATCGAAACGGTGATTGGAGAATTCGGCGATCACCGTCTCGACCCCCTCCCCGGCCAGCTCCATCTGGTAGAGCGCCTGGACGGCGGCGAGGCGGGCGACGGTGCGGGCGCGGCGCTGGCGGCTGGTCAGTTGCGGCTCGGCGCGCTGCTTTTCGGCTTCGGCGAGTTGCTCGAGCACGGACTTGAGGCTGGCGGGTTCGTTCACGAGGCCAGTCCTACGCGCAGCCGCTTGCGCAAGGCAATGAGGTCCAGACAGGCGCGCGCCGCGCCCCCGCCCTTGTCGCCCTCGCTCAGGCGCGCGCGGGTCCAGGCCTGATCCTCGTCCTCCGTGGTGAGGATGCCGTTGCCGATCGCCACGCCCTTGAGGCCGAGGTTGCGAAGACCCGCGGCGGACTGGTCGGCGACGATCTCGAAATGGTAGGTCTCCCCCCGGATGACGCAGCCCAGCGCCACATAGCCGTCGTATCGGGGGGCGGTCGGGAAGCGGCCCGCTTCTTCGGCCATGGCGATGGCAGAAGGGATTTCGAGGGCGCCAGGGACCGACACGACGTCGAAGGCCGCCCCCTGCGCGCGCAGGGCGTCCGTCGCGCCTTCGAGAAGCGCGTCGGCCAAGTCGTCATAGAAGCGCGCCTCGACGACGAGGATGCGCACGGGGTCGGTCAGGATTGGTCTTCTCCGTCCATGTCGCGCCACCCGACGATGCGCAGGCCGTAGCCGTCCAGCGCGGTGGGATTGGGGCGGGTCGAGCTCATCACGATCATGTCGCGGACGCCGAGGTCGAGCAGGATCTGGGCGCCGACGCCGTAGTTGCGAATCGACCGGTCCACCGCTGTGGGTTTCTCGACGCCGACCAGCCGTTCCGCCAGACCGTGCAGGCCGGGGTCGCGCAGGAAGACCACGACGCCCGCTCCCGGATGGTCGCTGATCGCCTTCAGGGCCTGCGGCACATAGTTCTGCCGCGCCTCGACGTGGCCCAGCAGATCGGCGGCGAAGTCCACCTGGTGCATCCGCACGAGGGTGGGCTTGCCCGGCTCCACCTTGCCGTGGACGAGGGCGACGTGTTCGGCGCCCTCGATCGTGTTCCGATACAGCATCAGCCGGAAGGGCCCGCCGTGGACGCTCTCGAACGGCGTATCGACGACCCGCTCGACGTAGCGCTCGGTGCGGCGGCGGTAGGCGATCAGGTCGGCGATGGTCCCGATCTTGAGCCCGTGCAGCTGGGCGAAGGCGACCAGATCCGGCATCCGCGCCATCGACCCGTCGTCGTTCATGATCTCGCAGATGACGCCGGCGGGGGTCAGACCGGCCATCCGGCTGATGTCGACGGCCGCTTCCGTATGACCGGTGCGGACCAGCACTCCGCCGTCCCGCGCGACCAGCGGGAAGACGTGGCCCGGCGACACGATGTCGTCGGCGCCCTTGGTCGGGTCCGAGGCGACCTGCACGGTTCGCGCCCGGTCGGCGGCCGAGATGCCCGTGGTCACACCGTCACGGGCCTCGATCGAGATGGTGAAGGCGGTGCCCATGCTGGTGCGGTTCTCGGCGGCCATCGGCGGCAGGCGCAGCTGACGGGCGCGTTCGCTGGTGATGGCGAGGCAGATCAGGCCCCGGGCGTGTCGGGCCATGAAGTTGATCTGGTCCGGCGTCGCGAACTGCGCCGGAATGATGATGTCGCCCTCGTTCTCGCGGTCCTCGGCGTCGACGAGGATGTAGGGCCGCCCGTTGCGGGCGTCCTCGAGGATGTCCTCGATCGGGCTGATCGGGCTGTCATTCATGTTCGCGGCCAGTTGCATCACGCCGTCTCCTGCCACCGCGCGAGGTATCGCGCCAGCATGTCGATCTCGAGATTGACCGCGTCCCCGACGTTCAGACCGCCCAACGTCGTCGCTTCCCAGGTATGTGGGATGATGTTGACCTCGAAGCGCGCGCCCTCGACCGCGTTTACGGTCAGTGACACCCCGTCCACCGTGATGGAGCCCTTCGCCGCGATGAAGCGGTGCAGAGGCGCCGGCGCTTCGATGTGGACGCGGTGCGAACCGCCCTCCGGCTCGATCGCCACCACCCGGCCCAGTCCGTCGACGTGGCCCGAGACGATATGGCCGCCCAATTCGTCCCCGAGCTTCGCGGCGCGCTCCAGATTGACCCGATGGCCTTCGGTCCAGTCGCCCAGACTGGTCTTCGACAGGGTCTCGCCCGAGACCTCGACCGCGAACCAGTCGGACCCCTTGTCGGTCACCGTCAGGCAGCAGCCGGCGTGGCTGATCGAGGCGCCGAGATCGATGGCGGACGTGTTCCACGTCGTCTCGATTTCATAGCGACGATCGCGCTCGGTCTGGCGGACCGAGCGCACCCGGCCGATGTCTGTGACGATGCCTGTGAACATTCAGGCGACGCCGGGCGAACGGAGGTTAGCGGATCGCATCATAGCGCTCCCACAGATCGTCCCCCACGGGCTCGGCGGACACCCGCCGGAACTTGGGCGCGTCGGCCAGCTTTGCAAGGGCCAGGGCAGCGACGCAGGGCCGCCCGTCA
>NZ_DASWNO010000100.1:0-12402 GCF_036399195.1 Brevundimonas sp. | reverse complement strand
GTCTGACCCGCGTTGGGATCGACCAGCGGCCCCAGCGCCTCGACCTCGGCGGCGAAGCCCTTGTCCTCGGCCTCGGCCCGGGCGAGCCGCCACGCCTGTTCGAGCCGGCCCAGCCGGCCGGCGTCCTCCGCCGACGCGACGTCGCGCCAGCCGGCGGCTCCGCCCTGTTCGCCATCGGGCGCGTCCGGTGCGGCGGTCGCCGGGGCCGGGACGGTCGGCGTGGACGCCGCCGCGCGGCTGTCCTCCGTCTGGGCCGGTTCCGCCGGGGAGCGGGCGCCGTCTCCGCAGGCGGCGAGAAGGGCGACGAGCGGAAGGGCGGCGGCGAGGCTGCGCATGCGGAGATCGGTCCTGCGGCGGAATGCCGTCAGAACGTACCGGCGGGGGATGAGTTCAGCGCCGGACACACGTGAGGCAGGGTGCACTGGGGCGGATCGCAGCGGCCTGGTCCGAGAGTGCAGGTTCATCACAAAGGCCACAAAGAAGGGGACACGAAGGACACGAAGGGAAAGAGCCTGAAAGCGCCGCAGGCGTTCACCCCTCGGCGGATTCGAAGGCGCTGCGCGCGAGGCTGGGCGCAGGTCCCGTCGTGTCCTTCGTGGTTCTTCGTGTTCTTTGTAATGAACCAGCTAGCCGCTGGAGCGAAGCTCCGCCGCCAGGCGCGGCGGCTCAGTCTTCCGTGGACGAGGTCTCAGGCTTGCGGCGCGGGGCGCGGCGCTTGGGGGCGGACGTGTCTTCGGCGGCGGCGGGTTCGGCCGTGGCCGGGGCCGGGGCCGGGGCGCGGGTCAGGAAGCCGGGCAGGACGGAGGGGGCGTCGTCGCTCTCGGCGGCGTCGTTTGCGTCGCGGCGCGGGCGGCGCTGAGCGCGCTCACGGCGGGGACCGTCGCGGCCTTCGGCAGGCGCTTCGGGCGCGGCTTCGGATTGGGAGGCCTCGGACCGGGTCGCGTCGGTCTGGGGCGCTGAGGCTTCGGAGCGGGCGTCGTCGCCGTCCGCGTCGTTGCGAGGCTCGCCGCCTTCGCGTTCGAAGCGGGCGTTGCGTTCCTGCTGGCGGCGCTCCCAGCGTTCGCGGCGGGTCTCGCGGCGGCTGCCGTCGGGGTTGAGACCGGCCTCGCCCTCGGCGCGGGGCTCGCGCGGTTCGCGGTCCTGACGCGGCTGGTCGTCGCGGTCGCGCCATTCGCGGCGGGGCTGCTCGGACTGGCGGTCGTTGGGACGGTCGTTATTGCGATCGTTCTGGCGATCGTTCTGGCGCTCGTCGTTCTCGCGCTGGCGGGCCTCGATCTGGGCGATGCGGTCCGCCTCGACCTTTTCAGCGGCCATGATGGCGGCGGCCTGGGCCCCGGTCTCATCCTCGAAGTCGATGTCGAAGCCCTGACCGGCCAGTTCGCGCTGGGCGATCTCGGACACGGGGCGCGAGGGCTGCAGGGCGCGCAGGACGCGGAAATAGTGTTCGGCGTGCTGGGTGTAGTTCTCGGCCAGGACGCGGTCGCCGGCGGCCGAGGCGTCACGCGCCAGCTGCATGTAGCGCTCATAGACGGTCTGGGCGTTGCCGCGGACCTTGATGTTCTCGGGACCCTGAGAGTCCCACGACCGGTTCGGATTGGTGGCGTTGGCGTGGTTGGCGCCGCCGCCGCCGCCGCCGGGCTTCCTGTTGCGTCCGCGCTGACGCTTCATGCCCTTGAAATCTCTCATCGGACGCTACCGTGCTTTGCATGAGGGACGGTCCGGGGCGGCGCCGCGGGTCTGTCCGTTGGGTCGTTCCGCTTCGCTCGGGGCCAATCCCCGCTGACGATATGTCGGAAATCCGTGTCTCCCGTGGTCCGCCGGGCGACCGGCCCGACCGTCACTGCCCTGGGCGCGCGGGTATGGCCCGATGCGGACCAAGGCGTGCGTTTTGGGTGGGAGACAGAAGAGACTTAGCGCGGGCGACAGCGGTTTCCAAGGGGTTAGTTTTCACCGCTACATCTTCGGGATCGGGTTCGTGCGGGGGTCCGGGCCGTTGGTGACGACGCGGTCGCGGTCGGAGAGGTCCTTGACCACGATGACCTCCTCGAAACCCGCCGCCTCGAACAGGGCCTTGACCTGCGGACCCTGATCCCAGCCGATCTCGACGGCGAAGACGCCGCCGGGCCGCAGGATGCGGCGAATCTCGGGGGCGAGGTCGCGGTAGGCCTGCAGGCCGTCCGGGCCGCCGTCGAGGGCCAGCAGGGGGTCGTGATCGCGCACCTCGGGGTCGAGGCCGGGGATGTCGTCCGAAGGGATGTAGGGCGGATTCGACACCACCAGGTCGAAGCTTTGATCGCCGAAGCCCGCCGCCCATTCGGTGCGCAGGAAGGTCGCGCGGTTGTCGAGCTCCAGGTTGGTGGCGTTCTCCTTCGCCACGGCGAGCGCCTCGAAGGATATGTCGGTGCCGACGCCCCGGGCCCCGGCCCGCTCGGCCAGGGTCGCCAGCAGGATGGCGCCCGAGCCGGTGCCGAGGTCGATCATCTCAAAGGCCCGGTGCGGCGGGAAGGCCAGCATGACCACGTCGAGGATGGCCTCGGTGTCCGGGCGGGGGCTGAGCACGTCGGGGGTGACGTTCAGCATGATCTTCCAGAAGCCCTTCTTGCCGAGAATGCGCGAGACCGGCTCGCGCCGCAGCCGGCGGCCGACGTGGCTGTCGAGCAGGGCCTGCTGATCGTCCGTCAGCGCACGGTAGGGATCGGCCAGAATGTCGGTGCGGCTGGCGCCGGTGGCGGCTTCGAGCAACAGGCGGGCGTCGATGGAGGGGCTGTCGATCCGGCCGGCCTTCAGCGCGGCGGTGGCGGCCTTCCAGGCGGTCAGCAGGGTCGGGGTCGAAGATGCGTCGGTCATGCGCTGGCCTTGGCGCCCGAAAGCGCGGATATCAAGCAGGACGACGCCGGAACGGGCGTCAGGGGGAGCCGTTCTGGCGACGATGCGGAAACAGTCAGGCAAGCAGGGCGGCCTCGGCCCCATGGGCATGGTCGGTGCGGTGCTGGGCGGGCTGGCCGCCGGCGCCGGGGCGGCGCATCTGCTCCACACGCGCGGCGGCAAGGCGGGGCTGGACCTGTCGCCCCAACCGGCCGAACCGGCGGCGTCCGGCGCGCTGACGCCGGAGGATTTCGATACGAAGGAACCCGGGCGCGGGCGTCTGGCCCAGCGGCCGGAGCATATTCCGCACAAGGGTTGGGTCGACATCTTCTGGCGGCTGGGGATGTCCTATTTCGGCGACCGGATCGGCTTCCTGTCGGGCGGCGTGACCTTCTTCGTCATGCTGTCGCTGTTTCCGACGCTGGCGGCCTTCGTGACCATTTACGGCCTGTTCGCGGATCCTGCCGATGCGGCCGCGCGGGTGTCGTTCGTCTATTCGGTGATGCCGTCGGGCGTCGCGAAGTTCCTGGCAGACGAAATGAACCGGCTGGCGGCCAACTCCAACACCCAGCTGACCTTCACTCTGGTCTGGACGCTGGCCCTTTCCTTGTGGACCGCGAACGGCGCGATCAAGGTGCTCTTCTACGGCTTGAACGTCGCCTATCACGAGGTCGAGCGGCGCAACATCGTCCGCTACAACCTGATCTGCATGGCGTTCACGGTCGGCGGCCTGGCCTCCATTCTCATTACGGCGGCGGTCATCGTCGGCGTGCCGCTGGTGCTGGGGGTGTTCGGCTGGGCCGCGGAGTGGAGCTATCTGGCGCCGTTCCGCTGGCCGGTGCTGCTGCTGGTCTACGGCGCCGCCCTGACCCTGATCTACCGGATGGGGCCATGCCGCCAGCGGGCGCGCTGGCGCTGGCTGACGCCGGGCGCGATCTTCGCTTCCCTGCTTAGCCTGACCCTGTCGCTGATCTTCAGCTGGTATCTGCAGACCTTCGTGCGGACGGCCTCCTACGGCCCGCTGGCGGCGATGATGGGCTTCCTGCTGTGGACCTGGCTGAGCGTGCAGATCATCCTAATGGGGGCCGAGTTGAACGCCGAGATCGAGCACCAGACGGCGGTCGACACGACCACGGGCCATCCGTTGGCGATCGGCGAGCGGGGCGCGGTGGTGGCGGACACGGTCGGGGCCAAGCGCGGCTCGCCGGCGGCGCTGGCCTTCACGCTGAAGCACGCCGAGGCGCTGTCGGACCGGCTGTTGAAGCGGAAAATCCGGCCGCCGCGCGACTGATCAGCCGAACTCGGCCTCGAGATCCGCGAGGCGGGCGGCCTGGTCCTCGGCGATCAGGGCGTTGAGGAGGGGATCGATGTCGCCTTCGAGGATCTGCGGCAGGCTGTGCAGGGTCAGGCCGATTCGGTGGTCGGTCACGCGCCCCTGCGGGAAGTTGTAGGTGCGGATACGCTCCGACCGGTCGCCCGAGCCGACCTGCGACTTGCGGGCGTCGGAGCGGGCATTGTCCTTCATCTGCCGCTGCATGTCGTAGAGGCGGACGCGCAGGTTCTTCATCGCCTTGTCGCGGTTGACGTGCTGCGACTTCTCCGAGGACGTCACCACGATCCCGGACGGAAAGTGGGTGATGCGGACAGCCGAGTCGGTCTTGTTGACGTGCTGGCCGCCCGAGCCCGAGGCGCGGAAGGTGTCGATGCGGATGTCTTTGTCCTGGATGTCGATCTCGACGTCCTCGACCTCAGGCAGGACGGCGACCGTGGCGGCGGAGGTGTGGATGCGGCCGCCGGCCTCGGTGGTCGGAACCCGCTGGACCCGGTGCACGCCGCTCTCGAACTTCAGCCGGCCAAACACGCCGTCGCCGGTGACGGTGGCGATGATCTCCTTGTAGCCGCCGGCGTCGCCCTCGGTGGCGCTATCGACCTCGACCCGCCAGCCGCGGGTGGAGGCGTAGCGGGAGTACATGCGGAACAGGTCGCCGGCGAACAGGGCCGCCTCGTCGCCGCCGGTGCCGGCGCGGACTTCCAGCACCGCCGAGGCGTTCTCGTCAGCGTCGCGCGGGGCCAGCAGGAGGGCGACATCACGCTCCATGTCGGGCAGCCGCTCCTTCAGGGCCTGCAGCTCGTCAGCGGCCATCTCGGCCATCTCTGGATCGGAGGCCATGGTCTCGAGGTCCGCCATCTCGGCGCGCATCCGGGCCAGCGCCATGACGGCGTCGGCCACGGGCTTCATCTCGGAATGCTCCTTCGACAGGCGCACGATCTCGGCCCCGTCGGACGCAGCCCCCATCCGCGCCTCCACCTGATGGAAGCGGTCGAGCACCTGATCGAGCCGGGCCTGGGGCAGTCGCAAAGGGGAACCTGTCGGAGAAGAAGGGCGGCGAGGCTTAGCCCACCGGCTACGGCGCTGTCGATGACAAGGTCGTCAGCGGGGGCGGCGCAACCTTGGCCGTCGCCCCACATTGCATTCGTGCTACGCCTTCGTCGGCGTTCGGTGCGGGGCTGAATGGAAACCTTTCTGCTGTTCCTGGTCGTCGGCGTGCTGGCGCAGTCGGTCGACGGCGCCCTGGGCATGGCCTACGGCGTGATCTCGTCCTCCGTGCTCCTGGCGTTCGGCGTTCCGCCGGCCATGGCCTCGGCCAGCGTGCACGGGGCCGAGGTGTTCACCACCGCCGCCTCGGCGGGCAGCCACGTCCTGCACAAGAACGTCGAGTGGCGGCTGCTGGTCCCGCTGGCGGTCGCGGGCGTGATCGGCGGCTGTCTCGGGGCCTATGTGCTGTCGGGCGTCGAGGGCGACGTGATCAAGCCGTTCGTGATCGCCTATCTGGCGGCCATGGGCGTCTACATCCTGTGGCGGGCCGGTCACGACATCGAGCCGCGCCGGATCCGCTCATGGATGACGGGTCCCTTGGGGCTGGTCGGCGGCTTCCTCGACGCCGTGGGCGGCGGCGGCTGGGGTCCCACCGTTTCCTCGACCCTTGTCGGCGCCGGACAGGAGCCGCGTCGGGCGATCGGGACGGTCAACACCGCGGAGTTCTTCCTGACCGTGGCGATCAGCGCGACCTTCGTCTGGGCGCTCGTGACGGGCCACTGGGCCGAGGCCGGCGCGCTCGAAAACCATGCCGCGGCCGTGGGCGGACTGGTGGTCGGCGGGCTGGCTGCGGCGCCTTTCGCCGGGCTGATCGCCAAACGCGTGCCGCGCAAGGTTCTGACCTACGCCGTCGGCTGGCTGTTGCTGTTGCTGGCCGGGTTCCAAGGCGCGCAGCTGGCGGGGTGGGTCGCCTGAACTGACGACGGCCTCAACCGGCCCGGCGCCTCACTTCGGCTGCGTGTCAGCGAAGCTCGGGCGCGCTTCGAGCGCCGTGCTCAGAGCCATGAGACCGGGGCGCCCGGCGGCGAGGTCGAAGCCGGGGTGCCGAAAACCGATCCAGCGGACCGCCACGCCCGCCGTGATCACGCCCATGTCGAGGCGGGCGGGGTCTGGCTGCGCCGCCTCAAGAACGTCCAGCGCCCGGCCCATGTTCGTCGTCCAGCGCTCGATCCACGAGGGCGAGCGCTCGGCTTCCGGACGGCGCAGCTCCAGCAACAGCTTCACGCCCATTTCCAGCGCCGCGTTGGCCTGGGTCTCCAGCCGTCGGACGCGCAGTCGCTCCGGTCCCTCGGCGGGAAGGAGGCGGGGGCCGGTTCCGATTGCGTCCAGGTATTCGCAGATCACCGGGCTGTCGTTCACCGGCAGGCCGTCGTCGGCGATCAGGGTCGGCACCTGCACGATCGGGTTGGACGCCAGCAGCTCGGGCGCATTGGCGTAGGGATCGGCCACGATCTCCTCGACCCGGTCCGCCAGCCCTTTCTCGCGCACGACGATCCGGCATTTGCGGGCGTAGGGAGACGGCGGGGTGATGTAGAGTTTCATCAACTCAGCGCCTTTCGATTGAAACGCCCGACGGCGCGTCGAGGCGGTTGAGGCGGCCGCGGGCGGCCGCGTCTCCAAGGGCGTGGGCCGACAGGAAGTCGCGGGTGGCGCGGACGATCAGGTCGAAGTCCTGCTCGTCCGCATTGCCGATCAGCCTGTGGTCGCCGCCCTCGAAGATGATGAGGGTCTTGTCGCCGCGCGGACTGCCGTCGAAGGCGGTGCGGTGGGCGCGCCAGTCGGAGACGAAGCCGGGCACGAGGTCCATATCGCCGGTGATGCTGAGCAGGGGCACGTCGAGGGCGGCATAGGCGCCGGGCAGGACCACGCCCGGCAGATCGCCCGCCGAGGACAGGGCGATCACGGCCCTCACGTCGGGGTCGCGCTGCGGTCCCGCCACCGTCAGGGCGCCCGCCTGGATGTAGGACATCAGCGAGCCGAACGAGTGGCCGGCGGCCACGATCGGCTTGCCGGGTCGGGTCGCCTTGATGAAGCCGCGGGCGACCGCGAGGTCGGCGATGCGGGTGCTGAACGCGCCGGGCGGATCGTAGCGGGCGCGGTCGGGGTGGCGCGTGGAATCGACGTGCAGGGGCGCGACGACGGTGAAGCCGTGCTCGACCCAGCGCGCCAGCAGGCGCTCGTAGGCGGCGGGGGCGCCGCTGTAGCCGTGGCTGAAGACGATCACCCCGCGCTCGTCCGGCGCCTGCCAGACGGTCACGTCGATCTTGCGCCCGTCCGGGGCCGAGAGCTCGACCTGCGTCGGGGTCGCCGGGATCGGGCGCGGCGCGGAGGCTGTCGCCGATGCCTGCGCTGTCGCCTGTGACGGCGCTGGGGCCAGGTCAGTCTGCCCGCAGGCGGCGGCGAGAAGAGCCGCCAGGGCGGCGAACGACAGGCGCAGGGACATCCGGAGTTCCATCAAGGGTCGGGTGCTACTCGGCCGGAACGAGGACAGGAGCGACCAGTTGCGTGGCGCGCGCCGTGTCCAGTTCGGCCGCCTTCTGCTCCACCAGCCGGACGATCTCGTCGATCATGCCGTCGTTGTGCTGTTTGTGGGCCATCTTGCCGTTCAGATAGACCATGCCGGAACCCGCTCCGCCGCCGGTGAAGCCGACGTCGGTGTAGAGCGCCTCGCCGGGGCCGTTGACGACGCAACCGATGATCGAGAGCGACATCGGCGTGGTGACGTGGGCCAGCTTTTCCTCCAGCACCCCGACCGTCTCGATGACGTTGAAGCCCTGTCGGGCGCAGGACGGGCAGGCGATGATGTTGACGCCGCGGTGGCGCAGACCCAGCGATTTGAGGATGTCGAAGCCGACCTTGATCTCCTCCACCGGATCGGCGGCCAGCGAGACGCGTATGGTGTCGCCGATGCCGGCCCACAGCATGGAGCCCATGCCGATGGCGGATTTGATGGTGCCCGAGCGCAGCGGCCCCGCCTCGGTGACCCCGAGGTGCAGCGGGCAGTCGATGGCCTCGGCCAGCTGCTGGTAGGCGGCGACGGTCAGGAAGGGGTCGGAGGCCTTCACCGAGATCTTGAACTCGTGGAAGTCGTGGTCCTGCAGGATGCGGGCGTGGTTGAGCGCGCTCTCGACCATGGCCTCGGGGCAGGGCTCGCCGTACTTCTCCAGCAGGTCGCGCTCCAGCGAGCCGGCGTTGACGCCGATCCGCATCGAACAGCCGTTGTCGCGGGCGGCCTGGATGACGTCGCGGACGCGGTCGGCGGAGCCGATGTTGCCCGGATTGATGCGCAGGCAGGCGGCGCCGGCCTCGGCGGCCTCGATGCCGCGCTTGTAGTGAAAATGGATGTCGGCGACGAGCGGGACCTTGGACTCGCGGGCGATCTGGCGGAAGGCGGCGGTGGAAGCCTCGTCGGGGCAGGACACCCGCACGATGTCGGCGCCGGCCTCTTCCAGCTGGCGGATCTGGTTGATGGTGGCGGAGGCGTCGGACGTGGGCGTGTTCGTCATCGACTGCACGCTGATGGGCGCGTCCCCGCCCACTGGCACGGAGCCGACCATGATCTGGCGGCTTTTGCGGCGCTCAATGTGGCGCCAGGGACGGATGTGCGAATGGTCTGCGCTCATGACGCCGCAACATAGGCTCTCGATTGCGGCATGGCCACGACAGCCGACGCCGCAGTCACCCGGCCGGCGGAGCGGGGCGGGCGGACGCGGTCCGGGCGGCCTCGGCCTGCTGTGCGCGCAGAGCCGCGGCCTGCGCCGCCTGGGCGCGAGCGCCGGCTTCGGCGGCGGTCTGGCGGGCCAGCGCCTCGGCCCGGGCGTTCAACTGGCTCAGCGGGGTCTGCTCGGCGGTCAGGACGCCGCCGTGCTCGCCGTTCAGATAGACGTCGAAATCGGCGAAATCGCTGGAGGCGTCGATGACGGCGGCCACGCCGACAGGCGCCCGCCAGGCGTCGCCGGCGGCCAGCTGGCGCGCGAACAGCACCCGGTTGTCGGCCATGCGGACGACGAGGCCGCCGGGCTTGCGAGCCTGAATCACGACCTGCGAGGCGCTGGCCGGAGCGCCGTAGATGGCTCCGCGCGGGTTGAAGGCGCGCTGCACCGGCGGGGCGGCCGCGGCGGCGGCGGCGAGCCCCTCCGGCGAGGCGGGGTCGATGCCGGTCAGCTGGGCCTCGAGACCCGGCGTGACGTAGATGGCGGGGGTGGTCTGGTCCGGGGGCGCCGGCTGCGGGGCGGACAGGCGAAGCGGCTCCTCGCCCACGGTGGGCGCGTCGGACCAGCTTTTCGGAACGGCGGCGATGTCGAAGGGCTGGGGCTCGCGCATCAGGCTGATGCGCTGAAACACGTTCCAGCCGATCACCGCGATGACGAGCGCCACGCCCGCCGCGATCAAACGGGGCGAGACCTTTCGGCCTTCCTCGAAGGCCACGCCGATCGGCGCCTGAAGCGGCACCGATGGGTCGGGCGTCTCGCGCTTGAAGCGCTCGACCGCCAGCTGCTCGTCCAGCCCCAAAGCCTCGGCGTAGGAGCGGACATAGCCGATCGAGAACACCCGGTTCGGCAGGGTCGAGAAGTCGTTCTGCTCGATGGCGGTCAGATAGCGGACGGGAACCCGAGTCATGCTGGACAGCTGCGCCAACGATCGGCCGGATTGCTCGCGAGCGAGGCGCAGGCCGTCGCCGAGGGTCTCGGCCTCCGTCACCGGCGACGCGTCGTCCGCCATGCCGGGGAACGGTCGAACATTGTCGGGCGTGTCGTCCGTATCCCGCACCGTTGCGCCTGATCTTGCACCCGGCGCGGCCTGAAGCCGCTGCGCCGCGCTGACTGAAACTGCGTGTCCGATATCATGATCCGGGCAGTGATGCCCATGTGCGACGCGGCCGAGACGTCCTTTTGTCGACAGCGCCACGCGGGGCCGCCGCGGCGTCAGACGCTGACGTTCAGCTTCCGCGCCAGCGACTCCAGCTCGCCCCGGATGGAGCCCGCCGAGGAGCCGAGCAGATTGGCCATGCCCTTGCGGGCCGCGCCCAGGTCGGCCGACAGGATCATCCGCTTGACCGGGCCGACGCCGCCCGCCGGCGCGGACAGCCGGGTGTAGCCGAGGGTCAGCAGGGCGAAGGCCTCCAGCGGCTTGCCCGCCATCTCGCCGCATACGGACACGGGCGTGCCGGTGTCGGCGCATCGCCTCTGGATTTCGGCCAGCGCCCGCAGCGCCGGCGGCGACAGCGGATCGTAGCGGTCGGACACCAGGGGATTGGTCCGGTCGGCGGCGAACATGTACTGGAACAGGTCGTTGGTGCCGATCGAGACGAAGTCCGTCAGCGGCAGCAGGGCGTCCAGATGCCACAGCAGCGACGGGCATTCGATCATCGCCCCGACCCGCAGCAGGGCAGGCAGCGCGCGGCCGCGGCGGCGGGCCCACTCGCATTCGACATCAACCAGCTCCCGCGCCGCGCGGAACTCGTCCACCGTGGCGATCATGGGGAACATAACGCGCAGCTCGCGCCCGGCGGCGGCGCTGAGCAGCGCCCGCAGCTGCAGCCGCAACAGGCCTGGCCGGTCGAGGCCGAGGCGAATAGCGCGGCGGCCCAGCGCGGGGTTCTCCTCCCGTTCGGTCTCCAGATAGGGCAGGACCTTGTCGCCGCCGATGTCGAGGGTGCGGAAGGTGACCGGCCGCGGCCCCGCGGTGTCGAGCACCAGCTTGTACAGCGCCGTCTGGCTATTGAGCCGGGGCAGCTCCTCGGAGACCATGAACTGGAATTCGGTGCGGAACAGGCCGATGCCTTCGGCCCCGGTGGCGTCCAGGTTCTCGAGATCGACCGCGAGACCGGCGTTGGTCAGGACCGTGATGCGGGTTCCGTCGAGGGTGACGGCGGGCACGTCGCGCAGCTTGGCGAACTCGGCCTGCCGGGCGCTGCGCACCTGCATGCGCGACTGGACGGCGGCCAGCATGTCCGGGCGGGGGCGCAGATAGGTCTCGCCGGTCTCGCCGTCGACGATGACCAGATCGCCTTCGGACAGGCGGTCGCGCAAGCCCATGAGGCGGCCGACGCACGGAATCTCGAGCGCTCGCGCCACGATGGCGGCGTGGCTGGCGGCGGAGCCTTCCTCCAGCAGCAGGCCGCGGATCTTCTTGCGCGGATACTCCAGCAGGTCGGCCGGGCCGAGGTTGCGGGCCACGAGGATGGCGTCGTCCGGCAGGTCGCGGTCGCCGAAACGGTCGCCGGCCAGAACCCGCAGCAGCCGGTTCGCCAGGTCCTCGAAGTCGTGCAGCCGCTCCTTGATGTAGGGGTCCCGGGCCTGGGCGAAGCGGGCGCGGTGCTCCTGACGCACCCGGTCGACGGCGGCCTCGGCGGTCAGGCCGGTGCGGACGGCCTCTTCCAGCGAGCGGTTCCAGCCGCGGTCGTCGGCGAACATGCGGTAGGTTTCCAGCACCTCGAACGGCTGGCCGGACAGCTTGCCCTGACCCCCGTCGAGGATGGAGTCGATGTTGGCCTTGAGGACGATCAGCGCCTCGCGCAGGCGGATTTCCTCGACCTGCTGGTTCTCGGCCAGCAGGTTCTCCGGCGGCACCGGGGCCTCGTGCAGGATGACGTGGCCGTAGGCCAGCCCTTCGGCGAAGCGCTGGCCCTTGAGCCGCTCGGGCCGGTGCGGCGCCACCTCGATGTCGCGCAGCTCGTCCTGCGCCAGCAGCTCGCCCGAGGCCACGGTCTCGGCCAGCACCATGGCGATGGTCTGGATGTCCTCGACTTCCTCGTCGTCGTAGCGCCGCTCGGAGCGGTTCTGGACGACCAGCACCCCGATGGCGCGGCCGCCGCGGAGAAGGGGCGCGCCGAGGAAGGCGTGGTAGGGGTCTTCGCCCGTCTCCGGCCGATAGGCGAAGCTGGGGTGGGACGGCGCGTCGGACAGGCTGATCGGCGCCGCGGTTCGGGCGACCTCGCCGACGAGGCCCTCGCCCGGGCGCAGGCGGGTGGTGTGGACGGCTTCCGGGTTCAGGCCCTGGGTGGCGAACAGCTCCAGCTCGCCGGAGGCGCGGCGCAGATAGATCGAGCACACCTCGGCGACCATCGACTGGGCGATGATCCGCACCACCATGTCGAGCCGATCCTGCGCCGGAGCCGCGCCGGCCATGGCCTCGCGGATCTGGCGAAGGAGGTTGCG
>NZ_DASWNO010000099.1:0-2199 GCF_036399195.1 Brevundimonas sp. | reverse complement strand
GAGTTCTACGGCTTCACCGAGGCTGATCTCGACCGGCCGATCTATCTGGACGGGGTGCTGGGCCTGCAGACGGGCAGCATCCGCGAGGTGCTGGCGATCCTGAAGCGCACCTACTGCGGCCACATCGGCATCCAGTTCATGCATATCGCCGAGCCGGAGGAGAAGGCCTGGCTGCAGCAGCGGTTCGAGGGCGCCGAGACGTTCGAGCGCAACGCCTTCACCCGGGAAGGCAAGCTGGCCATCCTGAACAAGCTGATCGAGGCCGAGGGCTTCGAGCGGTTCCTGCACAAGCGCTTCCCCGGCACCAAGCGGTTCGGGCTGGACGGCGGCGAGGCCATGGTTCCGGCGCTGGAGCAGATCATCAAGCGCGGCGGCGCCCTGGGCGTTGACGAGGTCGTCTTCGGCATGGCCCACCGCGGCCGGCTGAACACCCTCGCAGCGGTGATGGGCAAGCCCTACCGCGCCATCTTCCACGAGTTCCAGGGCGGCTCGACCGTGCCTTCGGACATCGAGGGCTCGGGCGACGTCAAATACCACATGGGGGCCAGCTCGGACCGCGAGTTCGACGGCAACACGGTGCACCTGTCGCTGACGGCCAACCCGTCGCACCTCGAGATCGTCAACCCGGTGGTGCTGGGCAAGGCGCGGGCGAAACAGGCGTTCGACATCCGCGAGGCCGCGGCGGGCGACGGCGACGCGCAGGCGGCGCTGGACCGGAGCAAGGTCGTACCCCTGCTGATCCACGGCGACGCCGCCTTCGCCGGACAGGGCGTGGTCGCCGAGTGCTTCGCCCTGATGGGGCTGAAGGGCTACCGCACCGGCGGGACGCTGCATTTCGTCGTCAACAACCAGATCGGTTTCACCACCAGCCCGCGCAACAGCCGCTCGTCGCCCTATCCGTCGGACGTCGCCCTGATGGTTCAGGCGCCGATCTTCCATGTGAACGGCGACGACCCGGAAGCCGTGGTGTTCGCCGCCAAGGTGGCGACCGAGTTCCGGCAGAAGTTCCACAAGGACGTGGTGGTGGACATGTTCTGCTACCGCCGCTTCGGCCACAACGAGGGCGACGACCCGACCTTCACCCAGCCGCTGATGTATTCGAAGATCCGCGCCCTGCCCTCGACGCGCGAGATCTACGCCGAGCGGCTGATCAAGGAAGGGGTGATCGACCAGGCCGCGGTGGACGCCGAGGTCGCCCGGTTCGAGGCCTTCCTCGACGCTGAGTTCGACGCCGGGAAAACCTTCGAGGCCAAGAAGGCCGACTGGATGGACGGTCAGTGGCAGGGCATCGGCCTGCCCGAGGGCGACGAGCGGCGCGGCGAGACCTCGGTTCCGGCGGCCAAGCTGGCCGATCTGGGCCACCGGCTGACGACCATTCCGAACGACGTCGACATGCACAAGACGCTGAAGCGCGTCATGGACGGCCGGCGCGAGATGATCACGACGGGTCAGAACATCGACTGGGCCACGGCCGAGAGCCTGGCCTTCGCCTCGCTGCTGGACGAGGGTTTCCCGGTCCGGCTGTCGGGCCAGGACTCGGTGCGCGGCACGTTCAGCCAGCGCCACTCGGGCATCGTCGACCAGACCACCGAGGCCCGCTATGTCCCGCTGAACAACCTGCGCGAAGGCCAGGCCGAATACGAGGTGATCGACTCGGCCCTGTCGGAAGAGGCGGTGCTGGGCTTCGAATACGGCTACGCCCTGACCGACCCCAACACCCTGGTCATGTGGGAAGCGCAGTTCGGCGACTTCGTGAACGGAGCGCAGGTGGTGATCGACCAGTTCATCACCTCGGGCGAGCGCAAATGGCTGCGGATGTGCGGCCTGACCATGCTGCTGCCGCACGGCTACGAAGGGCAGGGGCCCGAGCACTCGTCGGCGCGGCTGGAGCGGTTCCTGCAGCAGTGCGCCGAGGACAACATCCAGGTCGCCAACTGCACCACTCCGGCCAACTATTTCCACATCCTGCGCCGCCAGATGCACCGGCCGTTCCGCAAGCCGCTGATCATCATGACGCCCAAGTCGCTGCTGCGGCACAAGAAGGCGGTGTCGAGCCTGGCCGACATGGCGGAGGGCTCGTCCTTCCACCGCGTGCTGCACGACGACGCCCAAACCCGGCCCGAGGTCGCGGGGATCAGCATCAAGGCCGACAAGGCGATCCGCCGCGTCGTGCTGTGCTCGGGCAAGGTCTATTACGAC
>NZ_DASWNO010000098.1:0-5816 GCF_036399195.1 Brevundimonas sp. | reverse complement strand
TTCGGCCGCAAGTCGCTGAACGAGATCAAGGAAGTCCTGACGACGATGGGCCTCAGCCTCGGCATGGACGTGCCGAACTGGCCGCCCGAAAACATCGAAGACCTGGCCAAGAAGTTCGACGACCAGATCTAGTTTCAACCCTCCGCCCTTGATCCCGAGCGGGTCGCGGAGCGGTTAGAATGACAAGCCCAAGGTCCGTCAGAGCGCGGAAACCGGGGTTGAGTAGGAGAGACCCCGATGCGCCACGGCGCCGCCTATCGCAAGCTCGGTCGTACGAGCGCACACCGGACCGCCATGTTCGCCAACATGGCTGCGTCGCTGATCAAGCACGAGCAGATCACGACCACGCTGCCCAAGGCCAAGGAACTGCGTCCCTTCGTCGAGAAGCTGGTCACGCTGGCCAAGAAGGGCGACCTGCATGCGCGTCGTCAGGCCATCAGCCAGGTTCGCGACGTGCCGCAGGTCGGCAAGCTGTTCGAGACGATCGGCCCGCGCTACGCCGACCGCAACGGCGGCTACATCCGCATCATGAAGGCCGGCTACCGCCACGGCGACAACGCCGCCATGGCCGTGATTGAGTTCGTCGACCGCGACTCCGACGCCAAGGGTCTGGATTCGGGCCCGGTCTACGCCGTCGAGGGCGACGACGAGGCGTAAGCCTCGGCTCATCAAGCATTGAAGGGCGGCTGGTTGATCCAGCCGCCCTTTTTCTTTGCTCGCCGACGAGGCAGAACGCCGCGATGAGCGACGTGCAGATCATTCCGTTTACGCCCGCCCACGCCGCGGCTTGGGCGGCGCTGAATGAGGCGTGGCTGGCCGAGGGCGGCTTCGCCATAGAGGCCAAGGACCGCGCGGTGATCGAGGACCCGCAATCCACGATCCTGAACGCAGGCGGTCGCATCTTCATCGCGGAACGCGGCGGCCAGGCGGTCGGCTGCTGCGCCCTGATGACGATGGACGACGGCGGCTTCGAGGTGGCCAAGATGACGGTCTCGCCCGCCGCTCGCGGGCTGGGCCTGGGACGCCGCCTGCTGCAGGCCTGCGAGACCGCCGCGCGCGCCGCCGGCGCCCCGCGGCTGTACCTCGAGACCAGCAGCACCCTGAAGCCGGCGGGAGCGCTGTATCGCAGCTTCGGCTTCGTCGATCTGCCGCCGCGGCCTAGCCCCTATGTCCGGGCCGACGTGTTCATGGAGAAGCGTCTCTGAAGACGGTTCGGGCGCTCAGTCCGCCAGAACTGAGCGCAGATTAGTCCCGTCAGGACTCATCAAATAGAGTCTCCCCGAGCCGGACCGGTCGGATGAGAAAACCAGCGTACTGGCGTCCGGGGACCAGGCGGGCATGCGGTCCGGCCCGGCGCTCTGCGTCAGGCGCGTCGGAGCCGACCCGTCGGCCGCCATGACGTAGACTTCATCGTCTCCGTCTCGCCGTGAGAAGAAGACCAGCCTGCGGCCGTCCGGGGACCATTTCGGCAAACTGTCATGGGCAGGATGATTGGTGAGATTGCGCTGCTCTGAGCCGTCACCGTTCATGATGTAGATCTCTCGATTCCCGTCTCGCCGGGACTCGAACAGGATCATGCGTCCGTCCGGCGACCACACGGGCGCCTGGTTGGGGCCGGCGCCGCTCGTCAGGGGCTGCGCAGGGCCCAGAGTCCAGCTCCCGTCGGAGGCTCGGGTGACGCTCGCGCGGTAGATCTGGTCGCCCTGGCCGGCACGATCCGAGTTCCAGAGCGCGCTCGAACCGTCCGGCGAAAGCGCCACCGGACCGTCAGATCCAGCGGATTTCGTCAGGCTTTGCTGGCGGCAGCCGCCGGCCGTCATCGCATAGGCTTCTCGGTGGCCATCTCGGGTCGAGTCGAAAAATATCGTCTGTCCGTCCGCCGCCCAAGCGGGATGGGCGTCGACCAAAGGGGCGTCCGTCAGCCGCTCCAGACCCGTGCCATCCGGTCGGACACGGTAGACATCGATCGCGGCGTCGGAACTGACCGTGAAAGCGATCCAGGCGCCGTCCGGCGACCATGCCGGATAGTGGTGGCTCGTCCCGGGGGCGAGGACATCATCCGCAGGAGGCAGGGCGCAGTCGTAGGCGACCGACGGAGCGGGGGCGAGGCTGGCCAAGGCCGCGCCCAGCGCCACCATCTGGTGCATGAAGGCTGACATCCTCGAACGCTGGCACAGGGGATTCCCGCTCGCAATCCAGTGTGCCGTGCAGCGTGCCAACCCGCGGGTTTGTCGCTGCGACCCCTTTTTCGCCCCTCCACCTGAAGTCTGCGGCGCGGCGGGCGGCGGCCTATTCCTTCGACAGATCCTGCCGCTTGAACCAGAGGATAGCCAGCGCCAGCGGAACGAGCGTCCAGAGGGCGAGACCCACCAAAGCCGGGAGCATGGCGTTCTCCACCCCCGGAATGGTGGTGATGCCCGGCACGACCATGCCCTTCAGCGTGTCGTAGGCGAGACCGGGCAGCATCAGCTGGGACGTCCAGTCGCTCGGCTTCAGGCCCAGCAGCATCATCACCGGCATCTGGCCGAGGATCGACTGTCCGAAGCCGAGCACCCAGGGGGCGAACAGGCTGGCCAGCAGCGAGCGGGTCAGCACCGCCGTCAGCAGGGCGACGAGACCGAACTGGATGATCCGGACGAAGGACAGCACCGCCAGCAGGACCGCGTCGCCCGCTTCCGCGGCGCCCAGGGAGAAGCTCATCGGCCGCTCGTAGATCATGGCCTGCGCGATCAGGTAGACGACGCTGGCGACGAGGAAGAGGCCCATGGTGGCGAGGGCCAGCACCTTCATCGTGCCGACCTTGCCGAGGATCAGGGAGGTGCGGTCGTTACGGGCGCTGATCAGTCGCCAGGTCTCCCAGCGATAGTCCCCGGCGTAGACGGTCGCGGCGGCGATCAGCATGAACACCAGCACCGCGCCGTTGGCGCCCTTGTCGGCGGCCAACACGAAGGCCTCCCCGATGTTGACGGGCTGGCTGGAGACGACGGCGATGCCCAACTTGGCCGCCAGCTCGCCGCCCTTGGCTTCCGAGATCATGTGATAGGCGATGCTGCCGGCCGCGAAGAGCAGGGGCACCAGCACGACGCTGAACAGGATCGTGATGCGGTTGCGCAGGATGCGGTAGGTTTCGGCCTTCAGGGCGTCAAACAGCACGGTCGGCCTCCACGGTCTGAACGACGCCGGTCTCGGTGAAGAAGATGGCTTCGAGGTCGGCGCCGACCCATCGCGCCTCAAGCACGTCGACGCCGCGCTGGACCAAGGCCCGGATCAGTTCGGGGCCCTCGGCGCGGCTGACGTTCGCCAGCACGGCGCCGCCTTCCTCGCGTCCGCGGTCTCCGAGCAGGGCGAGAGCCTCGGCCACAGGCGTCACCGACAGCCGCAGCCGCTCGCCGACCGCGGTCAATTCGCTGACCGATCCTTCGCGGACAAGCTTGCCCTTGTTGAGGATCGCCACCCGGTCACAGACGCGCTGCACCTCGAGCAACTGGTGGCTGGCCAGCACCACGGTCACGCCGTCGTTGTCGGCGAGGCTGCGGATCAGGGCCCGCATCTCCTGAATGCCGGGGGGATCCATGCCGCTGGTCGGCTCGTCGAGGATGATCAGCTCCGGCTCGCTCAGCAGGGCGCCCGCGACCCCCAGCCGCTGCATCATCCCAACCGAGAAGCCGCGCACCTTGCGGTCCGCCGCCTCGGTCAGGCCCACGCGCTCCAGCCAACCCTCGATGCCGGCCTGGCCCGCCACGCCGTGTTCCAGCGCCAGCCAGCGCAGCACCTGCCGGGCGGTCATGTAGGGCGGGAAGCGCGGGGTCTCGATCATCGAACCCATGCGCCGCATGGCCGCCACGTCCCCGACCCCGCCGCCCATCACCGAGGCCGAACCGTCCGTGGCGCGGATCAGGCCCAGCAGGATGCGGAACAGGGTCGACTTGCCGGCCCCGTTCGGCCCCAGCACGCCATAGACCCCGCCGCGCGGGATGCTCAGGTCCAGCCCGTCGAGGGCGCGCACGCTTCCATATTTCTTGGTCAGGCCGCTGACGTGAATCACGGGGTGGTCGGTGGAGGCTGTCATGAGGTCACGTTGACCGTGCGCCGCCGGTTCGCGCAACCCGTCGCGGGATTAAGCTTTGGCAACCTCGGCTTGCGGCATGGCCATGCCGAAGCAGATCAATTCGCCGTCGGGCGCGAGGACCAGCAGTTCCCTCTGGCCGTAGGTCTTGTCCGCAGGCCCGTGCACATGTTCGGGCGGGAGGGTGTCCAGCTTCGGCTTCAGCTCGGCGTACAGGGCGTCCACATCCCGCACGTCGATATAATAGGCGAAGCGCCGATGGCCCGGCGCGACCACGCGGCTCTCGGCCTCCAGCAGGCGAAACCCGACCGTCTCGCGATGGATGTAGGCGTATCCCGGCTGCCGGAACGGCACGGTGAAACCGAGGATGTCGGTGAAAAAGTCCAAGGCCTCCTGCAGATCCGCGACATGCAGGAAAGGCGTCACCTGAATGAAGTTCGTCATGTCTGCCTCCGCTCCGTTCCTATCTCAGGGCTGACGTAAAGGCACGGTTCCGCTAGAAGGCGCGACCCCGAGAGCCGCCCATGTTCGCCCTGTCTTCCCTCCGCTCCCACCGCGCCGCCCTCGCCTTCATCTTCGTGACGGCGGTGCTCGATATCGTGGCCATGGGAATCATCATCCCTGTGCTGCCGGGGCTGATCGAGGACTTTGTCGGCTCCAACGCCCGCGCGGGCGTCATCAACGGCGTGTTCGTGGCGCTATGGGCGGGGATGCAGTTCATCTGCTCGCCGATCATCGGCTCGCTGTCGGACAAGTACGGCCGCCGCCCGGTGATCCTGATCAGCTGCGCCGGACTGTCGCTCGACTATGTGCTGATGGCGCTGGCGCCGGACCTGTGGTGGCTGGCGCTCGGCCGGATCATCGCCGGGATCACCTCGTCCAGCTTCACGACGGTCTACGCCTACATGGCCGACATCACGGCGCCGGAGAAACGCGCCCGGGCCTACGGCCTGATCGGCGCCGCCTTCTCGGCCGGCTTCGTGCTCGGCCCGGTGCTGGGCGGCTTCCTCGGCGAGTTCGGGCCGCGCGTGCCGTTCTGGTTCGCCGCCGCCCTGTCCGGCGTGGCCTTCCTCTACGGCCTACTGGTCCTGCCCGAGAGCCTGCCGCCCGAGAAGCGGATGGCGTTCAGCTGGAAGCGCGCCAATCCGGTCGGATCGCTGATCCTGCTGAAGCGGCACCCCGAACTCAGCGGCTTGGCCGTCGTGAACTTCCTCCTCTACTTCGCCCACCACGTCTTCTCGGCGGTGTTCGTGCTCTACGCCGCCTGGCGCTACGGCTGGGGACCGCGCGAGGTCGGTCTGCTGCTGGCGCTTGTCGGAGTGCTGGACATGCTGGTGCAGGGCGTGCTGGTCGGGCCGGTGGTCAAGCGGCTGGGCGACAGCTGGACCATGGTGCTCGGCCTCGTCGGCGGCACGGTGGGGATCGCCGCCATGGGCTGGGCCCCAGACGGGCTGATGTTCGTCGCCGCCATGCTGCCGAACGCGCTCTGGGGCCTGGCCATGCCGACGCTGCAGTCGTTGATGACCCGCCGCGTCGGCGAGGACGAGCAGGGCCAGCTGCAGGGCGCGAACATGAGCGTCGCCTCAATCGCGGGCGTCATGTCGCCGCTGTTCTTCGGCTGGGTCTATTCGCTATCGGTGGGAGAGGGGGCCCTGATCCAGATGCCCGGCCTGTCCTTCTATCTCGCGGCCCTGGTCCTGTTCGCCGGGGCGGTGATCGGCTGGCTTGTCGGCCGCGGCGCGGAACGGCG
>NZ_DASWNO010000097.1:0-3710 GCF_036399195.1 Brevundimonas sp. | reverse complement strand
CCCCGCCGCCCCGTCCGTTCACCGCGCATCGCCATGGGCCCTCATATGGCCTGCGCGGAGGGCGGCGGAAAGGGACGCCAGACGCCTAGCCGCCACGCCCGCCGTACTTGGCGTATTCCAGCCGCGCCACGGTCCGGTTGTGGACCTCGTCCGGGCCGTCGGCGATGCGCAGCGTGCGGACCATGGCGTACATCTCGGCCAGTGGCGTGTCGGCCGAGACGCCGGCCCCGCCGAAGGCCTGGATGGCGTCGTCGATGACCTGAAGCGCCATGCGCGGCGCGGCGACCTTGATCTGGGCGATCTCGGACTTGGCGTTCTTGGCCCCGGCCTCGTCCATCAGCCATGCGGCCTTGAGCACCAGCAGACGGCACATCTCTATGTTCGTGCGGGCCTCGCCGACCCGCTGCTCCCACACCGAATGCTCCGCCAACGCCTTGCGGAAGGCGGTGCGGGAGAGCAGCCGCTGGGTCATCAGCTCCAGCGCCCGCTCGGCGACGCCGATCACACGCATGCAGTGATGGATGCGGCCCGGCCCCAGCCGGCCTTGGGCGATCTCGAAGCCTCGTCCCTCGCCCGCGATCAGGTTCTCGACCGGGACCCGGACGTTCTCCAGCACCACCTCGGCGTGGCCGATGGGGCGCTCGTCATAGCCGAACACCGACAGCATCCGCTCGACCCGGAAACCGGGCGTGTCGACGGGCACGATGATCTGGGACTGCTGGGCGTGGGTGGCGGCATCGGGGTCGGTCTTGCCCATGACGATGGTCACGGCGACGTTCGGGTGCGCCATGTTGGTCGACCACCATTTGCGGCCGTTGATGACGTAGTGGTCGCCGTCGCGAACGATACGGGTCTGGATGTTGGTGGCGTCGGACGAGGCGACTTCGGGCTCGGTCATCAGGAAGGCGGAGCGGATTTCGCCAGCCATCAGGGGCTTGAGCCATTTCGCCTGCTGCGCCTCGCTCCCGTACATATGGAGCACTTCCATATTGCCGGTGTCGGGGGCGTTGCAGTTGAACACCTCGGCCGACCACAGGTGGCGGCCCATCAGCTCGGCCAGCGGGGCGTATTCGAGGTTGGTCAGGCCGGCCCCGTGGTCGCCCGGCAGGAACATGTTCCACAGCCCGGCTTCCCGCGCCTGGGCCTTCATCTCCTCCATGGCGGGGGGCTGGCGCGTGTGATCCTCGCGGACCTGCCCGCGGTACTCCTCCTCGCGGGGCAGGACGTGGTCGTCGAGGAAGCGTTTCACCCGCTCCTGCCAATGCAGGGCCCTGTCGCTGTGGCGGAATTCCATGGTGGCGCCTTCGGCTTCTCCCTCCCCCTCCGGGGGAGGGTGGCCGCGGAGCGGCCGGGTGGGAGGGGCTGGGCGAGACGGGCGTCGGTGCGTGTCGCGCCGAGCCCTCCCACCCCGTCGTCGCGAAGCGCCGACGACCCTCCCCCGTAGGGGGAGGGACAATCTTGGCGGTCCTACCGCTTCAGCAGCGGGGCCAGTTTCTGGGCGATCATCATGTCGCCGGCGATCTTCAGCTTGCCCTGCATGAAGGCCATCATCGGATCGAGCTGACCGTTGGACAGGGCCATGAAGTCGTCCCACGCCATCGACACGGTCGCGTCGGCCGGTTTGTCCTCGTTGGTGACGGTGTTCGGCACGGAGGCGCCGTCGATGAAGATCTTGCCGCTGTCGCCGAGGTCGATCTTCACGGTCTTGCCCAGACCGGAGTTGTCGCCCACGGCGCCGCGGATGTGTTCGGTGACTTGAGCCAGATCGGCCATGCGGAGGTCTCTCCCTGTGAAGGCGTAGGCTGTGGACCTAGACCCGGCGCGGCCGTCTGCCAAGATCACGCGAGGTCAAGATGACCGCGCGCGTCAGCCGACCTCCGGGCCCCAGGGCCCTCGAGTTGGTTCGTCGACGGGGCGATCGACGCCACGGTCGCGGAAGCGGTCCCGTGGCGGAGGCGGCGGCGGAGGCGGAGGCGGGCCATATCGGCGTCGTTCCATCCGCGCCTCGAACTCGGCGCGGCGTTGATCCTCCAGCGCCTCCAGACGCGCCTCCCGCGCGCGCCGCTCAGCCCGGAAGTCAGGCATGGGATTGTCGAAGCCGAACCAGCGGCGCTCCTCGCGCCTCGGCGGTTCCCGGTCGTCGCGGTAGCGATCGTCGTCGTTCGAGGCGTAGCGCCGAACCTCCGCCCGCCGGACCGGAGGCTGATATTCGGGCGGGCCGGCGTTTTCGCCGTCCCACGACACGTCGTAAGGCGCGAGCCGCTCGGGCGCTCGGGGCGGGACATAGCGGAAGCCGTCCACCAGCTCCCCGACGTCCATGACCGACCCCGGCTGGATCTTCGGCTCGACGGGCGTGACCACCTCGATCTTCAGGGCCTCGCCGGGGGCGACCGGCGAAGCCTCCGGCAGGTTGACGTACTTCAGCCCCATGAGGCCGATGGCGACCGCGGCGACAGAGGCCGCGGCCCCGACGTGGGCGGGCCTCAGCCGGCGGGCCGCGGGCGGCTTCGGCCTCGGTCCCGGGTTGGAATCCGGGTTGGGTGAGCGGGGATCGGGATACATGGGACACCGGCGGCTGGACACTGAGGAAACCCCCCAGACTCCGTCGGGTTCACCACTCAGCGCATCAATGCACGAGAGCCACGCAGACGCCACAGCTCGTCGAGCGATGAGGCATTTGGTCGAAAGGCCCTGGGAAGCCCGAGGGGGGTTCGAATGCGTCTCGGACGTCGGTCAGGAGCCTGATAGACGGACGCGGATTCCCGTCTTGCCCCGGCGCTGACATGCACCGGCTAGCGCCACAGCCGCTGCCGCGCTGTCGGCGGCCGCAGCTCAACGAGAAACGCCTGGTGGCTCGGGATGTCGGCTTCAGGCGCGTCGGCCGCCAACGCTTCCGCCTCGCTGACCAGTCCCTGAACCTCTTCGTCGAATTCGGAGCCCAAACGCATGAGCGCCGTGGCGCGGGCCCTCAGCAAAAGCAGTGCGGCCGCGGGGAAGCGCGAGGCGAGTCTCCCCGCCCAGAGCGGCACGTCGTCGTGCCCGCCGCGCAGCTGGGTCCGGCGCGCCATGATCAACGCCGCCGCCTCGCGATGCGCCGGCCAGTTCATCAGGAATGCGAGCCCCTTCATCGGATCGGGATGAGCCGCGGCCAGTTCGAAAGCCCGGTCGAGCGCGATGACGTCCTCGAAGTCCGGAAGTTTGGCCAGCAGCCGCCGGAGCGTGTCTTCCGCCAAGGTTCGCTCGAAAATCCTCCAGCGCGCCTCGTCCGCCTCTGCCGCCCGGCCCTCCGCCTCCAACACGGCGATCTCGGCGGCATGCCAACTTTCCGGCTGCGACGGCGACGGGTCCGCCCTGCCCCGCCCGAAGCGGGTCGCCGCCGCGGTCGTCCTGCATCCTTCCAGAGCGGCGCGCGCCTCTGCCGCTCGACCCGCTTCGGCGAGACGCCGGGCGATCTCCGATCCCACCTCGGGTTTGTACCGGTCCGCATCGGGAATGGCGAGTATCCAGGCGTCCAGATCTCCGGCCCGATCCGCCAGCTTGCGCACGACCAGCGCCAGACGCCCGGAGGGTCGCGGGCGGCCGTCGGTCAGGTCTGCCAGAAGCCGGCGGGCGAGCTCGGGGCTGAGCGCCGCGGCGCCGCGTCCCACCCACGACGCCCACTCCGACAAGCGCGTGGACAGCGCCTCTCCGAGCACGGGACCGGCCGCCTC
>NZ_DASWNO010000096.1:0-1917 GCF_036399195.1 Brevundimonas sp. | reverse complement strand
TGGTGATCGGCGTGCCCCATCCGTTCCTCTTAGTGCCGCCCCAGCAGGACGAGAAGGCCGATCACGATCAGCGCGAGGCCGAGGATCGCGCCCTCGTAGCGAGCCCACCGCTCCAGCCTGAGGATGGACCATCCCGCGCGGGCCAGAAGGGTGAAGCCGGCCATGCCGGCAACCGTGCCTGCAGCGAAGGCGACGGTAAGCGCTGCGAGGACGCCCAGACCGGCTGAAGCCTGCGACAGATAGATCGGCAGCAGCACCTCGCCGGGCGAGACGGCCATCATGGCGACCAGACCCCAGAAGGCGGCGGCGTGCGACACGCCGGGCTCCGCCAGCTCCAGCGGCGGGGCCCCGGCGGGGACGGGCCTGCGGATCAGGGCGCGGCTCAGGTAGAAGGCGCCGAACGCGAACAGCAGGACCGCCGCGAGGTTCGGCAGCTGATCCACCAGCCAGGGGTCCAGCGCCAGGCCGGCCGCCACGATCAGACCGCCGACGGCCGCCGTGGTGACGATGTGGGCGAGGCCTGCGGCGGTGACGGCGCCCAGCACGCGCGGCAGGTCCCACCGCTGCGCCCGGCCGACCAGGACGAACGGCAGCCAGTGCGTCGGGAGGGCGGCGTGCAACAGGGCCGTCACGAACCCTGCGCCCAACAGCGACAGGACCACCGGTTGCTCAAGATCGGAGGGCGTCATCCGCCGCTCCTTAGCCTGTTACTTTATAACAGTCGAGCCTCGATTCGCTTTTTGGCGTGCGCCGCCGATCCCCGTTTTTTCGCCCGCCCGCGTTGACTCGGCGGGCCCTCTGCGTCTATGTCGCCGCTCTTCGCCCGAGGGGGTCCCCCGTCGGGCTTATTCTTTTTGCGTTTCGCTGAGGCTTCAACATGTACGCGGTGATCAAGACCGGCGGCAAACAGTACCGGGTTCAGCCGGGCGACGTGATCGTGGTCGAGAAGCTCGACGGCGACGCCGGCTCGAACGTCTCGTTCGGCGACGTGCTGATGCTGGGCGGCGACAAGGGCGTGACCCTCGGCGCCCCGATGATCGCCGGCGCCACCGTCGCGGCGACCCTGGTCGAAACCCGCAAGGGCGAGAAGATCAAGATCTTCAAGAAGACCCGCCGTCAGGGCTATCGCCGCACCAACGGCCATCGCCAGATGGAATCGGTCCTGCGCATCACCGGCATCGACGGCGCCGGCGAGAACGCCAAGTGGGACGGTCAGGCCTCGCTGATGACCAAGGCTGAAATGAACCTGCGCGCCCGCGGTCTGGCCCCGCGCGTCGAGGAGACCGAGGTCAAGGCCAAGCCGGTCAAGGCCGTCAAGGTCCTCGACACCGTGCAGGCGGACACGCCGGCGGCTGAAAAGCCCGCCGCCAAGAAGGCCGCGGCTCCGAAGGCGGCCGCGCCCAAGGCCGAAGCCACCGAAACCAAAGCTGCTCCCGCCAAGAAGGCCCCCGCCAAGAAGGCGGACAAGGCCGGCGACGAAGCGTAATATTCAGACGAGAACGGGAGCAGACCTATGGCTCACAAGAAATCCGGTGGTTCGTCGCGCAACGGTCGCGACTCTCACTCCAAGCGCCTCGGCGTGAAGAAGTACGGCGGCGAGAACGTTCTGGCCGGCAACATCCTCGTGCGCCAGCGCGGCACCACCTTCCATCCGGGGGACAACGTCGGCCTGGGCCGCGACCACACGCTGTTCGCGACCGCTCACGGCGCCGTCAAATTCACCAAGAAGGCCAACGGCCGATGCTACGTGTCGATTCTTCCGACCGTCGCCGACATGCCGATGGCCGCCGAGTAGCGCGAACACCGATTGAAACCCGGATCGCGCAAGGCTCGAGAGCCGCGATCCGGACCAGGGAATTATTCCGCGGGGAGTCTGGATCACCAGGCTCCCCGTTTTCGTTCCCCGCCTCGAAGCCG
>NZ_DASWNO010000095.1:0-20670 GCF_036399195.1 Brevundimonas sp. | reverse complement strand
CGATGCCGCGCGCCGCATGCATGCCGTGGATATCCTCGGGCGACGTTTCCTCGCGCACCAGGATGACGGCGTCGCCGAGCTGGTTCAGCCGTTCGGCCTCGTCGGCGTCGAAACAGATCTTGCCGGTCGCCGCGCCGGGAGAGGCGGGAAGGCCAGCGGCGATGACACGGCGCTCGGCCTTGGGGTCCAGCGTTGGGTGCAGCAATTGGTCGAGGGCGGCCGGTTCGACCCGGCTGATCGCCTCCTCCTGGGTGATCACGCCTTCGGCCGCCAGATCAACGGCGACCTTCAGGGCCGACTTGGCAGTGCGCTTGCCGTTGCGGGTCTGCAGCATCCACAGCCGACCCTGCTCGACCGTGAACTCGATGTCTTGCATGTCGCGGTAGTGGCTCTCGAGCCGGTTCACCACCTCGACGAACTGGCCGAACACCTCGGGCATTGCCTCTTCCATCGAGGGGGCGGTCTCTCCCATCTCCTCGCGGCCCTCGCGGGTCAGCGACTGGGGCGTGCGGATGCCGGCGACGACGTCCTCGCCCTGGGCGTTGATCAGGAACTCGCCGTACAGCCGCGCCTCGCCGGTCGACGGATTGCGCGTGAAGGCGACGCCGGTGGCCGATGTCTCGCCCATGTTGCCGAACACCATCGATTGGACGTTCACCGCCGTGCCCCAGCTCTCGGGGATGTCGTGCATGCGGCGATAGAATTTCGCCCGGTCGTTCATCCAGCTGGCGAAAACGGCGGAGACCGCGCCCCACAGCTGGTCGGTCGGATCCTGCGGGAACGGCTGGCCCAGCCGGTCCTCGACCACCCGCTTGTAGTCGGCGACCACCTTCTCCCAGTCGGCGGCGGACAGGTCGGTGTCGATGGTGACGCCCAGACGATCCTTGTGGTCGTCGAGCACCTCCTCGAAATCGTCGTGGCTGAGGCCCAGCACCACGCTGGAATACATGGTGATGAAGCGGCGGTAGCTGTCGAAGGCGAAGCGCCGGTCGCCCGACAGCGCCGCAAGCCCTTCGACCGTCTCGTCGTTGAGACCGAGGTTCAGGACCGTGTCCATCATCCCCGGCATCGAGGCGCGGGCGCCCGAGCGCACGGACACCAGCAGCGGGTTCTTCGGGTCGCCGAAGGTCTTGCCGACGACGCCTTCGACCTTTCTCAGACCGGCCGCGACCTGACCCTCGAGGTCGGCGGGATAGCTCTGGCCGTTCGAATAGTAGTGGACGCAGGCCTCGGTGGTGATGGTGAAGCCTGGAGGCACCGGCAGGCCCAGCGACGACATCTCCGCCAGGTTCGCGCCCTTGCCGCCCAGCAGGTTCTTCATCGACGCATCGCCGTCGGCCGAGCCCCCGCCGAAGCCGTACACCCACTGAGTCATGCAAAAGCCCCTGAGCCTGAACGTCTTCCGGCCTGACTAACGCGGAGCGTCCGTTAAGGCGAGGCCGGGGCCGTAACAATCCGTGAGCGAGCGTGACGGTTCCCCTCCACCGCTTCGCGCTCCCCCTCCCCCACGTGGTGGGGAGGAGACGGCTCCCTGTCTCCTCCCTGTCGCGCGGCGACGGGGAGGTGGCACGCCGCACTTGCGGGGTGACGGAGGGGTATTGGCTGACGCCTCATCAACCCGCCCTTAACCGCGATGATTCACCACTCGGTCTCCAAGCTGTGCGGGGCCGCGTTTCCATGTCCGACCTGAAGACCGACGTCATCCATCGCGGCGACTGCATTGCGGTGCTGAGGTCCCTGCCCGACGCCTGCGTCGACATGGTCTTCGCCGACCCGCCCTATAACCTGCAGCTGGGCGGCGACCTGCTGCGGCCCGACAACAGCCTGGTCGATGCGGTGGACGATGACTGGGACAAGTTCGACAGCTTCGCGTCCTACGACGCCTTCACCCGCGAATGGCTGGCCGAGTGCCGCCGGGTGCTGAAGCCCGAAGGGTCGATCTGGGTGATCGGCAGCTATCACAACGTGTTCCGGCTGGGCGCGGCGATCCAGGACCTCGGCTTCTGGGTGCTGAACGACATTATCTGGCGCAAGTCGAACCCGATGCCGAACTTCAAGGGCACGCGCTTCACCAACGCCCACGAGACCCTCATCTGGGCCGCCCGGTCGCGGGACCAGAAGCGCTACACCTTCAATTACGACGCCCTGAAGGCCTTCAACGAAGACACCCAGATGCGGTCCGACTGGACGCTTGCCCTGTGCACCGGCGAGGAGCGGATCAAGGACGCCGACGGCAAGAAGGCCCATCCGACACAGAAGCCCGAGGGCCTGCTGCACCGCGTCCTGCTCAGCGCCACCCGCCCCGGCGACGTGGTGCTGGACCCCTTCTTCGGCACCGGCACCACCGGAGCGGCGGCCAAGCGGCTGGGGCGTCATTTCATCGGCATCGAACGCGACGAGACCTACGCCGACGTGGCCCAGACGCGGATCGACGCCGTGGTCCCCGCCGCGCCCGAGGATCTGGTCGTGATGGGCTCCAAGCGGAACGAGCCCAAGGTGCCGTTCGGGGCGCTGGTCGAGGCCGGCCTGCTGCGCCCCGGCGACCGTCTGTATTGCCCAAAGGGCGACCGCGAAGCCCGCGTCCGCGCCGACGGCTCGCTGGTGGCCGGTTCGCTCAGCGGCTCGATTCACAAGCTCGGCGCCCTGTTCGAGAACGCCCCCGCCTGCAACGGCTGGACCTACTGGCGCTTCAAGACCGATCAGGGCCTGCGCTCGATCGACACCCTGAGGGCCGAGGTGCGGGCGGGGATGCAGTAGGGCGACCCCAGGTCAGAGCCTGACTCTTCGTCCTTCCGGGCCCGCGGAGCGGAACCCGGAACCCAGGGGACCAGGCTCGAGAAAGACACGCTCACCCACCGCGCCACACCCTTTGGGTCCCGGGTTCCTGCTCCGGCTTCGCCGGCTCCGGCCCCGGAAGGAGGGGGGAAAGGAACTGAGCGCGGCCGTCCCCCCTACCCCAGCGCCCGCTCCAGCGCCTTGCGGAACACGGTCGGCAGCGCCTTCAGCGCCGCCTCCGGCTCGGTCCACAGCAGGTCGGCGTCCCCCACGCCCTCCAGCACCGTCAGGGTCAGGGAGAAGTGGGTGAAGACGTGCTCGACGGCGCCAGCCTCGCGCCAGCCCGTCGCGGCAGGGGCCTGAGGCGGCGTCGCGGTTCCGCTCCAGTCCGACGTCGGCAACCCCAGCATGCCGCCGAGCAACCCTTTCTCCGGCCGTTGCACCAGTCCCACCCGGCCATGGGCGTCCCGCAGCACCCATGCGACGCCCGTTCGATGCGGCCGCGCAGTCTTGGCTGGCCTCACCGGATATCGCTCCGGCGCGCCTGATTGAAACCCGGCGCACCAGCTGGGCAGCGGGCACCGGTCGCAAACCGGACGGCCGGGACGGCAGACCGTCGCCCCGAGGTCCATCAGGGCCTGCGCCCAGTCGCCGGGGCGATCCTCATCCACCAGCCTCCCGGCGAGCCGCCGCAACTCCGGCTTCGCGACCGGCAGCGGCGTCTCGACCGCGAACAGCCGCGCGACCACGCGCTCGACATTGCCGTCCACAACATTGGACGGTCGTCCGAAGGCGATCGCCGCCACGGCGGCCGCCGTATAGGCGCCCACACCCGGCAGGGCGAGCAGCTCAGCCTCCGTGTCGGGAAAGACGCCGCCATGCCGCTCGGCCACCGCTCGGGCGCACGCCAGAAGGTTGCGGGCGCGGGCGTAGTAGCCGAGCCCTGCCCAGGCGGCCATGACCTCGGCGTCCTCCGCCACCGCGAGATCGGAGACGGTCGGCCAGCGGGCGGTGAAGCGCTCGAAATAGGGCGTGGCGTGCGGCGTGGTGGTCTGTTGCAGCATGACCTCCGACAACCAGACCCGATACGGATCGGGCGCCGGCGCGCCGGGCGGGCTGCGCCACGCCAGCGTGCGGCCGTGGGCGTCGTACCAGTGCAGCAGGGCGGCGCGGACTCTGTCCTTCTCCATCCCGTCCCCCTACCCGTCATCCTCGGGCTTGTCCCGAGGACCCATCCATCGGTCGCATCGAAGGACGGGATCATCAGCGACATCCTGGGACCCTGGCGCCTCGACTTTCCATGGGTCCTCGGGACAAGCCCGAGGATGACGGGTAGTATGAGGCATGCGCCGTCCGCTCCCCACCGACGCCGAGGCCCGCGAAATCCTGTCGCGCAAGCGGTCGCGCCCCGCGCCGCGCCCGGCGCCCCGCGCGGGCCGGGCCCTGCAGGCTCTGATCAAGGAGCTGGACGGCAAGTTCGGCCGCGGCGCCTCCGCCCTCGAGCCGCGATGGCGCGAGATCGTCGGCGACCGGCTGGCCCGCGTCACCCGGCCCCAGAAGCTGACCAAGGGCCGCGGCGGCGCCGGCGGCACTTTGGAGCTCCGCGTCGCGGGCCCCGCCGCCCTGCTGGTGCAGCATCAGGCCGAGGACATCCTGCAGCGCGTCAATCTGTTCCTCGGCGCCGGCAGCGTCGACAAGCTGCGCATCGCCCAGGGTCCGGTGAAACCCCCGTCGGAGATCGCCGCCGCCGCGCCCAGACGCCGCCCAGCCTCTCAACCCCTGGCCGCTCACGACGAGGCGACGCTGAAGGCGGCCGTCGCCGACGCCCCTGAAGCCCTGAAAGGTCCGCTTGAGCGGCTGGGCCGCGCCGTCCTCGGCGACCCGAACAAAGGGCGCGACCGCGCCGGACGTTGACAAAACTTCGCCCTTTCTGTTCTCGACAGTGGACAGACGCGCGCGATCGCGGGGAATCGCGCGATGCTCCGCCCCTTCCCGCCCAGTTGAGGACGACCCCATGAGCGCCCAGAACCGATACGCCGCCATGAGCCGCCGCGCGGCGATGACCGCCGCAGCCATGGCCGCCATGGCCACATTGGCAGGTTGCGGTGGCGGCGGCGCAGGGGCCTCGGCCGAAGGCGACATGGCGCTGGGCGCGCCCGACGGCGCCAAGGTGACGGTGGTGGAATACGCCTCCGTGACCTGCGGCGTCTGCGCCGCCTGGCAAGAGACGACCTGGCCGGCCTTCAAGGCCGCCTATGTGGACACCAACAAGGTCCGCTACGTCTTCCGGGAGCTGCCGACGCCGCCGGCGAACGTGGCGGTCGCAGGCTTCATGATCGCCCGCTGCGCGGGCCCCGACAAATATTTCGACGTGGTCCACGGCATCATGGCCAGTCAGGCGGAGTGGCGCGCCGGTGTGAACCCTCGCGACACCCTGTTCCGGGTCGGCAACGGCGCGGGCCTTAACAACCAGCAAATAGAGACCTGCATTAAGGATCCCGCCAATTTGCAAGCCTCCGAAGAGCGCAGCCAGGCCGCGGTCAAGGCAGGCGTGACCGGCACCCCCGCCTTCTTCGTCAACGGCGTCCAAATCGCCGGCACCTCGATGGAAGACCTGTCGCGAGCCATCGACGCAGAGTTGGCGAAGGGCTGATCGCTCCGGTGGGCCTTCCGCGTGTCCTGCTGATCCTCGCGCTGGCCGTGGCCCCCTTCGCCACGGCCCCGGCGCCCGCCATCGCGACCGAGCAGGTGGCCGCGGTCACGGCGCAGGATCGCAGCATCGGGCGCCAGGACGCGCCCGTCACGGTGATCGAGTACGCCTCATTCGCCTGTCCCGCCTGTGCCGATTGGCATCAACTGGTCTATCCGGTGTTCAAGCAGCGGTTCGTCGACACCGGGCGCGTCCGACTGGTGTTCCGCAACCTGCCGACGCCGCCGGAACAGATGTCCCTGCCCGCCCATGCCCTCGCCCGGTGTGCCGCGCCGGACCGCTTTTTCGACGTCGCCTCGGCGCTGATGCGGGGGCAGGCCGGAGTGCTGCGCGGCGGCGCCGTGCAGACCTGGTACGCCCCGGCAATCGCCGCCAGCGGCCGGACGCGCGCGCAGATCGACGCCTGTGTCACCGCGCCGGCGACCCGCGCCTCCATCAACCGGGACATCGAGAGCGCCACGGCCGCGGGCGCCGAATACACGCCGAGCTTCTTCGTCAACGGCCGCCTGGTCAGGGATCGTTCGCTGGGCGGGCTGGAGGTCGCCATCCAGGCGGCCGAAGCCCGTTGACCGCGTAGGACCCATGCAATTCCAGCGCCTCCGGCTCGTGGGCTTCAAGTCCTTCGTCGATCCGGCCGAGGTGCACATCGAGCCGGGCCTCACCGGCGTGGTCGGACCCAACGGCTGCGGCAAGTCCAATGTGCTGGAAGGCCTGCGCTGGGTCATGGGCGCCAACTCGGCCAAGGCCATGCGCGGCCAGGGCATGGACGACGTCATCTTCGCCGGCGCCGCTGACCGCCCGCCGCGCAATCACGCCGAGGTCCAGCTGACCATCGACAACGCGCAGAGGAAGGCGCCCCAGCCCTTTACCGACAGTGCGATCATCGAGGTGTCGCGCCGGATCGACCGGGGTCAGGGCTCGACCTATCGCATCAACGGCAAGGAGGTTCGCGCCCGCGACGTGCAGCTGCTGTTCGCCGACGCCTCGACCGGCGCCAACAGCCCGGCGCTGGTCCGTCAAGGCCAGATCAGCGAACTGATCGCCGCCAAGCCGCAGAACCGCCGCCGCATTCTGGAGGAGGCGGGCGGGGTCGCCGGCTTGCACACCCGGCGGCACGAGGCCGAGCTGAGGCTGAGGGCGGCCGAAGCCAACCTGGAGCGGCTGGACGACATCGGACGGGAGCTGGAGACGGCGCTGTCGCGGCTGAAGCGGGAGGCGCGGCAGGCCGAGCGCTACAAGAAGATTTCGGCCGAGATCCGCGCCCTGCAGGCCGCCCTGGTCTACGTTCGCTGGAACGACGCCCGACTCGCGGCCGAGGCGGCGGCGGGCGAGATGGCCGAGGCCGACCGGGCCGTCAGCGGGGCGACCGTCGCCTCAAGCCGGGCACAGACGGCCGCGCTCGCAGCGCAGGAAGCGCTGAAGCCCGCCCGCGAAGAGGACGCCGTCGCCGGGGCCCTGCTGCATCGCGCCTCGCTCGAGCGCGACCGACTGGATCTGGCCGAACAATCCGCCCGCGCCGACGTCGAGCGCCTGACCTCCGAAGCGGCGCGGATCGAGACGGACATCGACCGCGAATCCGCCATGGCCGGAGACGCCGATCGCGAACTGAGCCGACTGGGCGCTGACCTGGAAGCGCTGACCGCCGAGATCTCCGCGGCGCCGGCCCGAGGCCCCGAACTTGAGGCCGCTCTGGCTTCCGCCGAAGACGCTCGGCGGACCGCCGACCTGGAGGTCGAGCGCGTGGCGGGAGCCGTGGCCGCCGTCGAAGCGCGACTCGCCGCCGAGACCGCGCGAAAACGGGACGCCGAGGCGCGTGTCGCGCGGGCCGAGGCGCAGCTGGCGTCCGCCGGAGCCGAGCGCGCGGCGCTGGGGCCGCTGCAGACGCCGGAGATCGAGGCGGCGCGAACGGCGCTGGAGACCGCCCAGATGGAACTGGCAGTGGCGCGCGCGGCGGTCGAGGCGGCGGAGGCGGCGCGCGGCGACCGCGCCCGCGCCGAGCAGGACGCGCGGCAGGCGGCGCGGTCGGCCGAGGACCAGCTGGGCCGACTGCAGACCGAGGCGCGCGGCCTCGCCCAGCTGCTGACCCAGGGAAAGCGGGAGCACCCGCCGGCGCTGGACACGGTTCAGGCGGACCGAGGCTATGAGGCGGCGCTGGCCGCGGCGCTCGGCGACGATCTGGACGCGGCGCTGGACGCGCGCGCGGCGGCTTACTGGGCCGGCGCCGACGCCCCCGCCCCGTCATGGCCGGCGGGGATCAAGCCGCTGGCCGATCACGTCAAGGCTCCGGACCAGCTGAAAGCGCGCCTGGCCTTGTGCGGGGTGGCCGACCGGGCCGGGATCGAGACCTTGTCGAAGGCCCTGCCGGCAGGCGCGCGACTGGTCACGCGCGAGGGCGACCTGTGGCGCTGGGACGGTTTCGTCCAACGCGCGGAGGCTCCCCGTCCGGCGGCGGTGCGGCTGGCCCAGCGGACCCGGCTGGCGGAGCTGGAGGACGAGATCGATGAGGGCCGACCGGCGCTGGAGGAGGCGCAGGAGGCGCTCAAGGCCGCGACCGACGCCTTCCGCGCAGCCGAGGAGACGGTGAAGACCGCCCGCGCGGCGCCCTTCCCGCTCGACAAGGCCGTCACGGCCGCCCGCGACCGGCTCGAAGCGATGGGCCGCGAACAGGTCCGCCGCGAGGCGCGCGCGCAGGCCCTGGACGAAACCCTGGGGCGACTCACGGACGAGGTCGAGGCGGCGCGGATCGCTCTGATCGAGGCGCAGGGTACGGACGCGCCCTCGCAAACGCTCGACGGATTGAGGGCGGAACTCGCCGCCGCCCGCACGGCCGCGGACACGGCCCGGGCCGCCGCGGCGACGGCGCGGGTCAACCGCGACGCCGAAGCGCGCGAGGTGGCGGGCCGTCAGGCGCGGCTGGAAGCGCTGAACCGCGAAGGCGTCGGGTGGGTCGGGCGCGCCAATGAAGCCAAGGCCCGGATCGCGTCGCTGCGGAAAGACGCGGAGACGACCGCCGCCAGGCTGAAGACCGCCGCCGAGGCGCCAGACCGGCTGGCGGCCCAGCGGTCGTCGCTGCTTGACGCCCTGACCGCCGCCGAGACCCGGCGCAGGGCCGCGGCGGACGCCTTGGCGGTCGCGGAAGGCGAGGCCGCAGAAGCCGATCGCACGGCCCGGGCGGCTGAAGCCGCCGCCTCGGCCGCGCGCGAAGCTCGCGCCGGGCTGGCGGCGCGCGCCGAGAGCGCTGCGGAACGCCTCGCCGAGGCCGAGAAAACCCTGCGCGAAACGGCCGAGATGTCGCCCGAAGATCTGGGGCAGAAGCTGACCGACGACGCCATCGCCCGCCCCCCCGACGCGGCCGGCGCCGAGAGCCTGCTGTTCGGCCTCGAGCGGGAACGCGAGGCCTTGGGCGCGGTCAACCTGCGGGCGGAGGATGAGGCGCTCGAATATGGCGACCGGCTCCAGACCATGAAGGCGGAGCGCTCGGACCTCACCTCCGCGATCGCCAAGCTGAGAGACGGCATCGACGAGCTGAACGCCGAGGGCCGCGAGCGGCTGACGGCGGCCTTCGACGTCATCAACGACAACTTCAAAAGCCTGTTCGAGGCCCTGTTCGGCGGCGGCCAGGCCGAGCTGAAGCTGGTCGAGAGCGACGACCCGCTCGAGGCCGGGCTCGAAATCTACGCCTGCCCGCCCGGCAAACGGCTGGCGGTGATGAGCCTGATGTCGGGCGGCGAGCAGGCCCTGACGGCGGCGGCCCTGATCTTCGCCGTCTTCCTGGCCAACCCCGCGCCGGTTTGCGTGCTCGACGAGGTCGACGCCCCTCTGGACGACGCCAACGTCGACCGTTTCTGCCGCATGCTGGACGAGATGCGGAAGCGCACCGACACCCGCTTCATCGTCATCACCCACAACCCCGTGACCATGAGCCGGATGGACCGGCTCTACGGCGTGACCATGCCCGAACGCGGCGTGTCGCAGCTGGTCAGCGTGGATCTCACGCAGGCGGAAGAGATCGTGGCGGCCTGAGCTCTTACCTGGGCGAGCCCAGCACCTCGGTCCGCAGGAACCACGCGAAAATCGCAGGCCCCTCGACGACGTAGCGCCGGAACATCCGGCGAGGCTGGCTGAGCAAGCGGTGCAGCCATTCCAGGGAGAGGCGTTGGAACATTTCGGGCGCCCGCTTCTGGCGACCGGTCAGAAAGTCAACGGAGGCCCCGACGCACAGGGCCACGCCTGTACGGCGGCCGGCGGCCCGCACGGCATGGGCGAAAAGCTCCTGCTTGGGAAAGGAGACGCAGGCCAGCAGCACGTCCCATTCCGCATCCGCGGCGGATCGAACGGCGGCGTCCCACTCCGGCGCGCCGGGTCTCAGCATCGGCGCTTCGATCCAGAGCAGGCGCTGGCGCGGATAGAGGGCCGACAACTCATCGAACGCGGCTTGATCCGGCCCGAAGACGCCGATCGTCAAGCCTTGCGAGGCACATGACGCCAGCAGGTCGGCCGTCAAATCCGAGCCGGGATAGACGGTGAGGCTGATCCCGCGGAGCCGCGCCAGATGGGCCAGGATCCGGCTGTCGCAAATCTTCAGATCGGCGCCTTCATAGACGTCGCGCCGAACCCGGCCGTCCATCAGCTTGATGACATGATCGACGTTGGGCGTAACGACGTATCCGTACGGTCCCCGCGCCATGCCGATGACCCGGTCCAGCATCGCTGACCGGTCTCCCGCGGCGAAGTCGAGCGTCATGAAGCGGGTCATGACCACGAGAATAGTCGCGCCGCCGTCAACGGGCGGTTACGAGGATGCATGAAAACCGCACTGCTCGCCGTCCTGACAGCCGCCCTGCTCGTCGCGCCGGTCGGCGCCCAGCCGCACACTCAGGGCCACAGGCTGGTCCTGACGGGGGTCGGGCGGTTCGCCGTGCTCGCCGATCTGTCGACGGTTTCGCGCGAGGGCGACCGGGTGCGCCTGCGCAGCCTTCAAGTGACGGAGGCGGACTTCCAGGCCGCGGGCCAAACCTATCTCGGCGGGTGGTCATGGTGGAGCTTCGACTGCGCGGCAGGGACCGCCGACCGGCTCGACTTCGCATCCGTTCGCGAAGGCGGCGGCGAAGGACCGGCGACCGCCGATCCGGCTCCGGCCTATGACGCCGCGCCGGGCGGAGACGCGGCGGAGCTGTTGGCGGTCGCCTGCGATCCATCCTCGGCCGGCGAGGCCGACGCCACTAACCTGGCGGATGCGATCCGCATCGGGCGCGCCGCTCTGGCGGACCGCGACATGGATTGAGTGCCGGGGAGGCCGCCTTCGGGACTGGCCTGTCACCGCGATCTGGTCGTATGCTCGGAACGGAGGATCCTGATGAAAAGACTTCAATTCTGCATCGCGGCGGCCATGTCGCTGGCGATCCCGGCCGCAGCGGCGGCGCAGGATGCGACGGAAGGCCCGGACGCGCCCATGCGCCAGATATTCCAGGCTCCCGGCGCGGTGGCCTTCATGACGGCGCCCACGCCCGGAGAAGGGGGTCGGGTCGGGCTGTGGACGTGGGTGTTCCTGAAACAGCCCATCCCGGGCGGCGCGAACGCCCTTGCGCTCCAGTGGGACATCGACTGCGCCGGCCAAACCACTCGGACGGTGCGCACCGCCGTCTACCGCGAGGCGACCCGTCTTCGAACCGATGCGGGCATCGACATCCACGCCACGCCGGCCCCCGGCACGCCCGGCGCCGTCACGATGGCGGCGGCCTGCGCAACGGCCCGTCCACGCGCTGAACCGCTGCCGACGCTCGCCGCGGCCCGCGCCTCAGCGGCGCAGACCTTCGCCGCCCAGCCCTGACGTTCAGTCGGGCCTGGCGCCTGCCTCGACCATGTCGGCGAGGGCGCGCGTTGCGTCGGGCAGCGCGGCCGAGCGCGCGCCACGGCTCATGGCTTCGAGCCGGGCCGGGTCGCCGAGCAGCGCCGCCAGGGCCTGCGTCAGACGCTCCACCGTCACCTCGTCCTCAAGCATCACCTCGGCTCCGCCGGCGCTGGCGAGACTTGCCGCGTTGAAGCGCTGGTGGTCGTCCATGGCGATCTTCAACGGGATCAGCAGCGACGGCACGCCGGCGACCGCCAGTTCCGAACAGGTCGAGGCCCCGGCGCGGCCGATGACCAGATGCGCCGCTGACAGGCGGCCGGCCATATCGCGGAAGAAGGGCGCGACCTCGGCCGCGATCCCGGCCTCCAGATAGATCTGTTGCGCCGCCTCCAGCGTCTCGGTGCGCGACTGCTGCTGCACCCTCAGCCGGCCGCGCAGCGCTTCGGGCAGGGCGGCCAGCGCACGCGGCGCAGTCTCGGCGAGGATGCGAGCGCCCTGACTTCCTCCGGTGACCAGCACATGGATCGCACCCGCCGGCTCCGGGGCGGTCCAGCGGCGGTCGTATAGGGCGCGGATGTCGGGGCGCACAGGATTTCCCACCAGGGTGACCCGCGCGCCCACGGCCTGCGGGACTTTCCGCAGGTCAGGGAAGGAAGCCGCTATTCCGCCGACCGAAGGCGCCAGCCAACGGTTGGTCCGCCCCAGGACTGCGTTCTGTTCGTGCAACAGGGTCGGACGGCGCTGGCTGAGGGCGGCGATCAGGGCGGGAGCGGACGGATAGCCGCCGAACCCCACCACCACCGCCGCGTCCAGCCGGTTGAGGGCGGCGCGGGCCTTGACCACCCCTCGCGCGATGGCGACGCCGGCTCTGGTCATGCCGATCAACCCGCGTCCAGTCGCCGCGTCGAGGGCGATCCGCTCTTCGGCTGGAAAGGCCTGGGCGTAGGCCTGCCCGCGGTGGTCGGTGGCCAGGACGATCCGCCACCCGCGGGCCTGAAGCTCCCGCGCGAGAGCCTCGGCGGGAAACATGTGGCCGCCCGTCCCCCCGGCGGCGACGACGCAGACCTTCGGCGCCGATGCTTTCACGGCAGTATCCGCCGCCGCTGCGGCAGGCTGGTCCCGGGCTCGTAGGCGCCCGGCCGCCGCCGGGTCAGCGCCAGCGCCAGCCCCATGGTCAGGCCCATGGCTAGCATCGACGAGCCGCCGTAGCTGATGAAGGGCAGAGTCATGCCCTTGGTCGGGATCAGGTTCAGGTTCACGGCGATGTTGATGCAGGCCTGCAGGCCGATCAGCATGAACAGCCCCGCCGCCGCCGTCTGCTCGAACGGATCGGTCAGCTTCATGGCCCGGCGCATCCCGCGCACGACGATGAAGGCGTAGAGGCCGATCATGGCCAGCGACAGGATCAGGCCGAACTCCTCGGCCCCGACGGAATAGATGAAGTCGGTGTGCAGGTCGGGAACGTGCCGCTTCATCACGCCCTCGCCGACGCCGCGTCCGACCAGTCCGCCCGCGCGGATGGCCTCGGAGGCGCGGTCGATCTGGTGGGTGTCGGTGGTCTCCGGCGAAAGGAAGCGGCTCAGCCGGTCCCGCATGTGGCTGAAGGTGAAATACAGCCCGACCACTCCTGCCGCGCCCGCCGCCGCGAGAGCGGCGACCCACTTCAGCGGCACCCCGGCCATGAAGAACACAGCCATGAAGGTGGTGGTGATCAGCAGCGTCTGGCCGATGTCGGGCTGGATCAGCAGCAGACCAACGGAGAGGGCCCAAGCCGCGAAGGCGATGCTCACCCCCGGCACCCCCTGCCCCTTCTGCGCCTCCGAGAACATCCACGCGGAGAAGACGATCAGGCCCGGCTTGGCGAACTCCGACGGCTGGAGGCTGAACGGCCCCAGATTGACCCAGCGCGCGGCGCCCTTCACCTCGTTGCCGATGAACGGCAGGGCCGCCATCACCACGATGGCGCCCAACAGCGCCAGGAGGGCGATCCGGCGCACGCCACGCGGCGACAGCAGCGACGCGATCAGCATCGCCGCCGTCCCGCCGCCGGCCCAGACGAGCATCCGCCAGGAATAGTGGAAGGGATCGCTGATCGACTCGTCGGCGAGGATGGCCGCGGGACTCGAGGCGAAGCTGAGGGCGACGCCCAGCCCGACCAGGGTCAGGGCGGCGCCCAGCAGGCCGCGGTCGACGGTCCAGAACCACTTGGCGATCGGGCTCTGGTCGTTGCGCGAGAAGGCGGGGTTGTAGCCGGGGGCGGTCATGGTTCGCTAACCATGACCTGAAGGCGTAGCCCCGAGGTTAAGAACAGCGGCGCGGAACGCCTCGCCCCGCGCCTCGAAGTCCGGATACTGGTCGAAGCTGGCGGCGGCGGGCGACAGCAGCACCACCTCGTCGCGGCCCGTGGCGGCGGCGGCCTCGGCGGCCTCGCGCACGGCCGTCGCCATGTCGCCGCTGATCCGGTGCGGGGTGTCGCCGAGCCGCGCCGCGAACGGCCCCGCCGCCTCGCCGATCAGGAAGGCTTCGGCCACGCGCGGGAACAGATCCTCCAGGTCGTCGATCCCGCCGGCCTTGGCGCGGCCGCCGGCGATCCAGAAGCTGCGGTCGTACGACGACAACGCCTGCCGCGCCGCGTCGGCGTTGGTGGCCTTGGAGTCGTTGACGAAGCGGATGCGGCCGAGCCGGGCGACCTCCTCCATGCGGTGAGCGAGCCCGGGGAAGGTGAGCAGGCCTTTGACCGCCGCGTCATGCGGTACACCGAGCGCCCGGGCGGCGGCGTAGGCGAAGGCGGCGTTCTGGGCGTTGTGGCGGCCAGGGAGAGAGCGGGCGGAGCGCAGATCGGCGACCGGTTGGCCTTCGATGCTCAAGCAACCCGGCCCGGCCTTCAACACTCCGCTCATCCCGGCGAAAGCCGGGACCCAGTTCTTTGGATGACCGGTCGCGGCAAGCTCGCACTGGCTGTTGTCCCCTGGCCCTTGGATCTCGCTGAAAAGCACTGGGTCCCGGCTTTCGCCGGGATGAGCTGAGATGAGGGTTCCGAACCGGCCCGCCGAGGCCAAGCTCGAGGCGATTTTCCGCCCCCATTCCTCATCCACCCCGACCAGCGACAGGCCCGCATGCGCGAAAATCCGCGCCTTCGCCGCGACATACCCCGCCATCCCGCCGTGCCGGTCCAGATGGTCCGGGCTGATGTTGGTCAGGATCGCCACATCGGGCGCGAACGTGGTCGTCAAGTCGAGTTGATAGCTGGACACCTCGATGACGTAGACGGCGTCAGCAGTGGGCGCCGGCAGGGCCAGCACGCCGATGCCGATGTTGCCGCCGACGTGGACCGTCAGCCCCGCCTGCTTCAGCACCCAGCCCAGCAGCGCCGTCGTCGTCGATTTGCCGTTGGTGCCCGTGATCGCCACGACCTTCGGCCGCTCCGCCTCCGGCAGGGCCGCAAGCGCGCGGGCGAACAGCTCGATGTCACCGACCACTTCCACGCCGGCGTCCCGCGCCTTGCCGACCGTCCAATGCGGCCGCGGGTGGGTCAGGGGCGCGCCGGGCGACAGCACCAGCGCCGCGAAGCCTGACCAGTCGGCGCCGGTCAGATCCTCGACCGCGAAACCTTCCGCCTCGGCCTGCATCCGGCTGGAGACGCTGTCGTCCCACAGCACCGGCAGGGCGCCGCCCGCATGAAGCGCCCGCGCCGCGGTCGACCCCGACCGGCCGAGGCCGAACACCGCGATGCGCCGCCCTTCAAGGCCGGGGACGGCGATCATGCGCAGGGTCCCTCCCTTCCCCGTCGAGGGGGAGGGCTCGGCGAAAGGCCCGCCTCGGTGGGATGATAGACAAGGTCCCGGGCCATTACCGCAACTTCAGCGTCGCCAGACCCGCCAGCGCCAGCATGGCCGAGACGATCCAGAAGCGGATCACCACGGTCGACTCCGGCCAGCCCATCTTCTCGAAGTGGTGGTGGATCGGGGCCATCAGGAAGATGCGCTTCTTTGTGACCTTGAAGTAGGCGACCTGGATCATGACCGAGGCGGCCTCGACCACGAACAGGCCGCCGACGATGCCGAGCACCAGCTCGTGCTTGGTGGCCACCGCGATGGCCCCCAATGCGCCGCCCAGGGCCAGGGATCCGGTGTCGCCCATGAAGATCTTGGCCGGCGGGGCGTTGTACCAGAGGAAGCCCGTGCCCGAGCCGATGATGGCGGCGCCGAAGATGGCGAGCTCGCCCGCCCCCGGCACGTGGTGGACGCCGAGGTAGTCGGAGAAGATGAAATTCCCCACCAGATAGCTGATGAGGCCGAACGCCGCCGCCGCCATCATCACCGGCACGATCGCCAGCCCATCAAGACCATCGGTCAGGTTCACGGCGTTGGAAAACCCCACGATGGTGAAGGCTGCGAAGGCGACGTAGAACCATCCTACATTCAGCAGCACCGCCTTGAAGAATGGGAAGGCGATCGAGGTTTCAAGGTTCGGCGTGGTGGGCGAGGCGGTCATCCACAGCACGGTCAGCAGCCCGGCGATGACCGAGACCACGACCTGCGCCAGCAGCTTCTGCTTCGAGGTCAGGCCCGCCGATGTCTGTTTCGACACCTTGGCGTAGTCATCGACGAAGCCCAGCACGCCGAAGGCGGCGGTGACGAAGCTGACGATCCAGATGTAGGGATTGGTCAGGTCGCCCCACAGGAACACGGCCACCGCGATCCCGGCGAGGATCATCAGCCCGCCCATGGTCGGCGTCCCGACCTTGGACAGGTGCGATACGGGACCGTCGTCGCGGATCGGCTGGCCCTTGCCCTGTTTGACCCTCATCCAGGCGATGAAGCGGCTGCCCATGGCCACGGCCACGATCATCGCCGTCGCCATCGCCAGCCCGACCCGCACCGTCTGGTACTGGACGAGGTTCAGCAGCGGATAATCCTGCGCGATGTCCGCGTAGTAGAGATACAGCAGGTAGAACATGGGCGGTTCCTATCCCTTCGCGCGCGGCGCTTCGCCGAGTGCCGCCAGCGCCCTGGCGACCATGGAGGCCTTCGAGCCGTTCGATCCCTTGACCATGACGATGTCGCCAGGTCCGGCCAGCATCGCCGCCTCTTCCGCCAACTCGGCGGCGGTCTCGCGCCAGAGCCCCTGACGGGACGTCGGCAGGCTATCGTAGAGCCGCTTCATCTCGGGACCGGCCGCATGGACGAGATCCAGTCCGGCGGCGTCGATCGGACCGGCCAGGCCTTCGTGCAGGGTCTGCGACTGGTCACCCAGCTCGAGCATGTCCGTCAGCACGACAACTCGCCGGCCGCCTTGGATCACGGGCCTGGCGCCGAGGCTGCGGAAGCCCGCCGCCATCGAGAGCGGATTGGCGTTGTAGCTCTCGTCGATCAGGGTGAAGGCCCCGCCCGGTCCGTGGATCACGGCGGTCTGTCCCCGACCCGCCAGCGGTCGGAGGTCGGCCAGCGCGCTCAAGGCGGTGTCGACCGGCACGTCCAGCGCCTCGAGCATCAGCAGGACGCACAAGCTGTTCAGGCCCCAATGAAAGCCCGACTGGGCTAACCGGAACTCCAGCGCCCGTCCGCGAAGCTCCGCCCGCACTGTGGCGCCCTGCTCGTCCGGCTGGAAGTCGAGCAGCCGCGCGTCGCAGCCCGCTGCACTTCCGAAGGTCGCCCGCCGCGCGCCGGCCAGCGCCGCCGCCAGATCGAGCACCGCCGCATGGGCGACGTCGGCGTTGAACACGGCGACCCCGCCCTCGACCAACCCGTCAAATATGGACGCCTTCTCCGCCGCCACCCCCGCCTCGCCGTCGGCGAAGGCCTCTATATGCACCGGCCCGACCGTGGTGACGCAGGCCGCGTGCGGCCGCACCTGCCGCGACAGCGGCGCGATCTCGCCCGGCGCGTTCATGCCGATCTCGAAAACGGCCCGCTGCGTCTCACGCGGCATGCGTGCGAGCGTCAGAGGCACGCCGATGTGGTTGTTGTAGCTCTTGATCGAGGCGTGGGCCGGGCCGGCGAGGTCGAGCCCGGCCTTGACCGCCTGGGTGACGCTGGTCTTGCCGACGGAGCCCGTGACGGCGCCGCGCAGGGCGGGGGTGCGATCCCGGGCGGCCGCGCCCAGCGCCTCCAAGGCGCGCAGCGTATCGGCCGTCACGACCGCCGAACCGCCCTCGACCGGTCGCTCGACGAGGGCTCCGGCGGCGCCCGCGGCGAAGGCTGCGGCGGCGAAGTCATGTCCGTCGCGCGCGCCCTGCAGCGCCAGAAACAGGTCGCCGGCGACGATCTCGCGGCTGTTGTAGGTGATCCCGTGCGCCCCAAATGGCCGGCCGGACAGCCGTCCTCCGGTCGCGGTTTCAATCTCGGCGGAGGTCCAGAGCGGTGGGACGTCAGGCATGGAGGCGGAGGGCTTCGGCGGCGACGGTGGCGTCATCGAACGGGTGAGTCGTCCCGCCGATGATCTGTCCCTGCTCATGCCCTTTTCCGGCGATGACCACCACATCTCCATCGCGCAGCATGTCGATGGCGTAGTGGATGGCTTCGCGCCGGTCGCCGATCTCCCTGGCGATCGGGCAACCCTCGCGCACCGCTCGCCGAATCGCGGCCGGGTCTTCCGAGCGCGGATTGTCGTCGGTGACGATGGCGACGTCGGCCAGCCGCCCGGCGATCTCGCCCATCAAAGGCCGCTTGGCCCGGTCCCGGTCGCCGCCGGCGCCGAAGACCACGATCAGCCGACCCGTCGCATGGGGCCGCAGGGCCTTCAGCACCGTTTCCAGCCCGTCGGGCGTGTGGGCGTAGTCGACATAGACCTCGCCGCGCCCGCCGCCCGGGACCCGCTCCAGCCGTCCCTGCGCTCCGGTGATGGTCTCCAGCCCCGCCAGCACCCCCTCCGGCGTCTCGCCCGCGGCGATGCACAGACCGGCGGCGACCAGGGCGTTCGAGGCCTGGAAGGCGCCGGCCAGCGGCAGCAGCACCTCGTGGATCGATCCGCGCGCGTCGATGGTCAGCCGCTGCCCCTCCGGCACGGCCCGGCGCTCGATCAGCGACAGGTCCCTGCCCCGCTCGCCCACGCACATGACGCCCAGCCCGGACATGATCGAGGCGGCGGCGAAGCTGGAGTAGGCGTCCGAGTCAGCGTTGAGCACCGCGGTCCGGCCGCGTGGCAACAAGGTCTCGAACAGCCGCATCTTGGCGGCCCGATAGGCGGCCATGTCGCCGTGATAGTCGAGATGGTCCTGCGTCAGGTTGGTGAAGGCCGCCGCCTTCAGCGTCACGCCGTCCAGCCGCCGCTGGTCGATGCCGTGTGACGAGGCCTCCAGCGCCAGATGGGTCACGCCGCGGCCCGCCAGATCGGCCAGCATCCGCGCCGCGTCGGCCGCGTCCGGGCTGGTCAACCCAGGGCCGGTCAACGCCTGATTAACGTTACCGGACTGCGCCAAAACCCCAAGGGTGCCCATGCTCGCGGCATGAAGGCCCAGGGAAGCCCAGATCTGGCGGCAGAAGGCGGCGACAGAGGTCTTGCCGTTGGTGCCGGTCACCGCCACACAGGTGGCCGGCTGCGCGCCGTAGAAGCTGCGGGCCGCGATGGCGTAGGCCCGGCGCACGTCCCCGGAGGTGACCAGCACCGGCGCCAGAGCCGCGTCCGTATCGACCGGAGCCAGCACGGCGGCGGCGCCCTGAGAGAGGGCTTGCGGGATGAAGGCGCGGCCGTCGGCGGCGCTGCCAGGTAGGGCCACGAACAGCGAGCCGGGTCCGACCTTGCGGCTGTCCGCGGTGACGCCGGTGATCACGGGGTCGGCGCTGACGTCGCGGCGCAGCAGTTCTGAAAGCTTGATGGAAGGCGGGGCGACGATCATCGCCCGTCCCCTTCCTGGTCCTCGAAGGCGGGGATGACCTCGCCGACGGCTGTGCGGTAGGCGTCGGCCCGCCGTGCGACCCCGAGGAAGGGCGCGATGCGGTCGGCGATCCGGCCCACGGCGGGCGCCGCCACGAAGCCGCCGGTGCGGGGATAGGTCTGCGGCTCGTCGATCAGCACCAGGATCTGGTACCGGCGCGCGTTCAGCGGACCGTCGGCCGGGAAGACGCCGGCGAAGGTGCCGATCGCGTGGGCGGTGGAATAGCGGCCGTTGACCGACTTGTTGGCCGAGCCGGTCTTGCCGCCGACCCGCAGGCCCGGCGCCTCCGCCCGCCCGCCCGATCCGCGCACCACGTTGCGGCGCATCAGGTCCAGCATGGTGCGGGAGGTCTCAGGCGAGACGATCTGGCGCGCCGGCGCGTCGGGTCGTCCGCCCTTGCGCAGCGTCAGGGGGATGTAGCGGCCGCCGTTGGTCAGGGCCTGCATCGCCGCCGCCACCTGGAGCGGAGTGACCGAGATTCCATAGCCGAACGACAGCGAAGCCAGCGTCGAGTCGGACCACTCGCGCGGCACGATCGGCGTCTCGGAGGCGATCTCGAACGGGGCTTTGCTCAGCAGACCGAAGCGTTCGAAATAGTCGCGCATCACCCGCGGCCCCATCTCGGTCGAGAGTCGCGACGTGCCGATGTTGGAAGAGTGCAGATAGACCTCCTCCAGCGTCAGCACCTTGTTCGTGGCGTGGAAGTCGGTGATGCGCCGCTTGCCGATCTGCAGCGCCTCGGAGGCGTCCAGCAGGGTGTTCATGTCGGCTCGGCCCGTGTCGATCGCGGCCGCGACGGTGAAGGTCTTGAACACCGAACCCATCTCGTAGGTCGCGGCGGAGGCGAGGTTGCGCGAGTTAGCGGCCGGATAGCTGGCCATGCCCAGAACCTCGCCGGTCTGCACGTCGGTGATGATCCCGACCGCGCCCTTGGCCCCGGTCGCCGCGGCAGCGGCGGCCAGTTCGTTCTCGAGCACGCCCTGCACCCGCAGGTCGATCGACACCTGGAAGGTCTCGCCCCGGGCGCCGGCCGCGCGGATTTCGTCGTTGAAGGCCCGCTCGGCGGCGGACAGGCCGACGCCGCCGGTGTCGACGTTGCCGACGACGTGCCGCGCCGACTGACCTAGCGGATAGACGCGCACGTCCTCCGGCTCGAAGGTCACGCCGCCCAGTGCGAGCGCGTGGACCGCCACCTTCTCCTGCGGCGTCAGGCGGTTGACCAGCAGCAGCCGGCGCTCGCCGTTCAGCACCCGGTTCAGCCGGCTGGTGGAGACGCGCGGCAGGACGCGGCGGATCTTCGCCGCCGCCTCGGCCCTGTCCCAGACCTCCGCGGGATTTATGTAGAGGCCGTAGTGGGTGATGTTCGTCGCCAGCAGGGCGCCATTGCGGTCGACCATGTCGGCCCGAACCACCGCGTTCGGATGGGAGGCCGCGCCTGTCGCGCCGTGCGGCGCCAGC
>NZ_DASWNO010000094.1:0-11707 GCF_036399195.1 Brevundimonas sp. | reverse complement strand
CTGCGCGCGTTTCCCGGCCCCCGTGATCGGCGTCTGCCACTCCTGCCTCGCCAGCTGGTGGGACGCGGTGCGGGGCGACGAACCGATGCCGCAGTCGTTCGAGTGGCGGACCGACCTTCTGGCGCGCGGCTATGCCGCCTGCGACCGGCTGATCGCGCCGAGCTACGCCTTCATGCAGACGACCGCGGCGCTCTATGGGGTGGTTCCGCACACGGTGCACAACGGGCGGTCGCCGTCGTCCGCTGCCGCGACGGGCGCGCGAGAGCCGGTGGTGATGACCTCCGGGCGGCTGTGGGACGACGGCAAGAACATCCGGACGTTGGACCGTGCGGCCGGGCGGATGCGGGGGCAGGTGCAGGCGGCGGGTGCGCTGACCGGTCCCGACGGCCATAGCGTCTCGCTGCAGCACATCCTCCCGCTCGGCCATCTGGACTCGGCGGTGCTGGCGACCGGGCTTCAGCGGTCGGCGGTGTTCGCCTCGCTGGCGCACTATGAGCCGTTCGGCCTTGGCGTGCTGGAGGCGGCGCAGGCCGGGTGCGCGCTGGTCCTGTCGGACATCCCCACCTTCCGCGAGCTGTGGCAGGGCGTCGCCGTGTTCGTGCCCGCCGAAGACGACCGGGCGGCGGCCGAGGTGCTGGACGATCTGCTCGACCATCCCGAACGGGCGGCCGTTCTGGGCGCGGCCGCCGCCGAACGCAGCGCACGGTTCACGACAGAGTCGCTGACCGAGGGCGTGCTGGCCGTCTACGGCGAGGCGATCGCGCGCAGGCCGCTTACCGAGGCGGCGGCGTGAGGGTCGTCTATTTCACCCACTCTCTGGAGTCCTGCTGGAACCACGGCAACGCCCACTTCCTGCGCGGGGTGCTGCGCGACCTGATCGCCCGGGGTCATGAGGTCGTGGCCTACGAGCCGCGCGACTCCTGGAGCCGGGCCAATCTGGTCGCTGATCATGGCGAGGCCGGGCTGGACCCCTGGCGCAAAGCCTATCCCGAGTTGTTGAGCCGCCGGTACGCGGGCGAGCCGGACCTGTCGGTCATGCTGGACGGCGCCGATCTGGTCATCGTGCATGAGTGGAACGAGCCCGCCCTCGTCGCCGCGGTCGGACGGGCGCGGGCCCGCGGTGGCCGGTTCACCCTGCTGTTCCACGACACCCACCACCGGGCGGTCAGCGAGCCGGACGGCATCAAGGCGTTCGACCTGTCGGGTTACGACGGCGTCCTGGCTTTCGGCGAGACGCTGGCGGAGGTCTATCGCCGCTGGGGCTGGGGCGACCGGGTGTTCGTCTGGCACGAGGCCGCGGATGTCCGGCTGTTCCACCCGCCGCAGGACGAGGTGGAGCGTCAGGGCCTCGTCTGGATCGGCAACTGGGGCGACGGCGAGCGGACGAAGGAGCTCGAAACCTTCCTCTTCGCCCCGGCCCGCGATGCTGGCCTGGACCTCGACATCCACGGCGTCCGCTATCCGCCGGAGGCGCTGAAGACGCTCGCACGGTACGGCGTGAACTACCACGGCTGGCTGGCCAACGCCGCGGCGCCCCGGGCCTTCGCCCGGCGCATGGCGACGGTCCATGTCCCGCGGCGGTTCTACGTCGAGCAGTTGCCCGGCATTCCGACCATCCGGGTGTTCGAGGCGCTGGCCTGCGGCATCCCCCTGGTCAGCGCGCCCTGGCGCGACAGCGAGGGGCTGTTCGAAGTCGGCGAGGACTTCCTGATGGTCCGGTCCGGCGAGGAGATGACCCGGGCGCTGCGGACGTTGAAGGCCGACCCGGATCTGCGGGCCGGCCTGGCGGCGCGGGGCCTGGCCGCCATCCGCGCCCGGCACACCTGCGCCCACCGCGTGGACGAACTGCTGGCGATTGCGGCCCGCCTGACCGGCGTCGCCGCGACACCCGAGATGGAGACCGCCTGATGAAGATCGCCTTCTATGGATCCAGCCTGCTGTCGGCCTACTGGAACGGCGCGGCGACCTACTACCGCGGCATGCTGCGCGAGCTGGCGGCGCGCGGCTGGGAGGTGACCTTCTACGAGCCGGACGCCTTCGACCGGCAGCAGCACCGGGACATCGACCCGCCGGAGTGGGCCAAGGTGGTGGTGTGGGAAAACGATCCCGCCGCCTGCCGCGCGGTGGTCGCGCGGGCGGCCGAGGCGGACGTCGTGGTCAAGGCGTCGGGCGTCGGCGTTTTCGACAATGAGCTGCTGGCGGTGTTCGACCACGCGAGACCGGACGCCCTGACGGCGTACTGGGATGTCGACGCCCCGGCGACCCTGGCCGAGCTCCGGGCCGAGCCGGACCATCCGCTGCGGCGGGACCTGCCGAACATCGACATGGTGCTGACCTACGGCGGCGGCCCGCCGGTGATCGAAGCGTATGAGGCGCTGGGCGCGCGGATGTGCCGGCCGATCTACAATGCGCTCGATCCAACCACTCACCACCCGGTCGCTCCGGACCCCCGGTTCACAGCGGACCTGTCGCTGCTGGCGAACCGCCTCCCCGATCGCGAGGCCCGGATCGAGCGGTTCTTCATCGAGCCCGCGGCTGTCCTGTCGGGCCGCCATTTCCTGCTCGGCGGGAACGGGTGGCACGACAAAGCCCTGCCGGTGAACGTGCGCACCCTGGGCCACGTGGGCACGGCGGACCACAACGCCTTCAACTGCTCCTCGCTGGCCGTCCTCAACGTGTCCCGCGACAGCATGGCCGAGAACGGCTTCTCGCCCGCCACCCGGGTGTTCGAGGCCGCCGGGGCCGGGGCCTGCCTGATCACGGATCACTGGGAGGGCATCGACCAGTTCCTGAAGCCTGACGAGGAGGTGCTGGTCGCCCGCGACGGCCAGGAGGTGGCCGAACACCTCGCGGCCCTGACGCCCGGGCGGGCGCGCGCCATCGGCGACGCCGCGCGCCGTCGCGTGCTGGCGGATCACACCTATGCGCAGCGGGCGGACGAAGCAGACGCCCTGTTCCGTTCGATGCTGGCGGCGCGCCGCGAAAGGAGCGCCGCATGAGCCGGCCGCTGGACATCGTGGTCCTGGGCCTGAGCCTGTCGTCGTCCTGGGGCAACGGCCACGCCGTCACCTTCCGGGCCCTGCTGAAGTCTATGGCGGCGCGGGGCCATCGCATCCTGTTCCTTGAGCGGGAGACGCCCTGGTACGCGGCGCATCGGGACCTCGAGAATCCGGACTGGTGCGAGCTGCGCTTCTACAGCGACCTCGAAGGCCTCGACGCCTTCGCGGACAGATTGGCCGCGGCGGACGCCGTGATCGTCGGCTCCTATGTGCCGGACGGGGTGCAGGTCGGCGACTGGGCGCGGCGGGTCGCGCGAGGCGCCGTGGCCTTCTACGATATCGACACCCCGGTGACGCTGGCCCGGTTGCAGCGCCATGACTGCGACTATCTCGCCGAACGACAGATCCGGGACTACGACGTCTACTTCTCCTTCACCGGCGGCCCGACGCTGGAGCGGCTGGAGCACGACTTCCGGTCGCCGGCGGCCCGGGCGCTGTATTGCTCCGCGGACCCGGAGACTTACCGCCCCGTCGACGCCCCGCGCCGCTGGGACCTCTCCTATCTTGGCACCTGGAGCGCGGACCGGCAGCCGGTGCTGGAGCGGCTGCTGATCGAGCCGGCGCGTCGTCTGCCGCACCTGAGCTTCGTCGTCGCCGGGCCGCAGTACCCGGACGACATCGCGTGGCCCGCCAATGTGCAGCGGATCGATCACGTTCCGCCCGCCGACCACCCGGCCTTCTACGCCGCCAGCCGCTTCACCCTGAACGTCACCCGGGCCGACATGGTGGAGGCGGGGCACAGTCCGTCGATCCGCTTGTTCGAGGCCGCCGCCTGCGGGGCGCCCGTCATCTCCGACGTCTGGCTCGGGCTGGACGCGCTGTTCACGCCCGGAGAGGAAATCGTCCTCGCGGAGTCGCCCGAGGACGTGGTCGCCGCGCTGCAGTCACCCGCCGCGGAAGCCCGGCGGATGGGGCTGGCGGCGCGCGAGCGAATCCTCGCCGCCCATACCCCCGATCACCGCGCCGAAACCGTCGAGCGCGAACTGCTGGCCGCGATGGCGCGGCGGCGGTCCGACGACACCCAACCCTCAAGGGAGACCCCGATGAAGACCCTCAAAGACCCGCGGACGGTCCTCGTCGCCGGCGGCGCCGGCTTCCTGGGCTCGCACCTGTGCGACCGGCTCCTGGCGGAGGGCCATCACGTCGTCTGCCTCGACAACCTGCAGACCGGCGATCTCGGCAACCTCGACCAGGCGATGAAGCGGCCCAATTTTGAGTTCATCCGGCACGACGTGGTCGAACCACTGCCCGCCCGGCTGATGGAGCGACGCTTCGACCGCATCTACGACCTGGCCTGCGCCGCCTCGCCGCCGCAGTACCAGGCCGATCCCCAGCACACGATGCTGACCTGCGTGCTGGGCGTGACCCACCTGCTGGCGCTGGCGGAGAAGAGCGGAGCCCGCTTCCTGCTGACCTCGACCAGCGAGGTCTATGGTGATCCCGAGGTGCATCCGCAGCCCGAGACCTATCGCGGCAACGTCAGCCCGATCGGACCGCGCGCCTGCTACGACGAGGGCAAGCGGGCGGCCGAGACCCTGACCTTCGACTACGACCGGCAGGACCGGGGCGTGGTGCGGGTGGCGCGCATCTTCAACACCTATGGGCCCCGGCTGTCGGCGGCCGACGGCCGGGTCGTCTCCAACCTGGTCAGCCAAGCCTTGGCGGACGAGCCGATCACCGTCTTCGGCGACGGCAGCCAGACGCGGTCCTTCTGCTACGTCGACGACATGATCAGCGGCCTGATCACCCTGATGGAGCACGACGGGCCGCAGCCCGGGCCGATCAACCTGGGTAATCCGGTGGAATTGAGCGTCAGCCAGTTGGTCGAGGTCGTGCTCGAACTGACCGGATCGGCGTCGGAGGTCGTGTACCGCCCGTTGCCGCCCGACGACCCCCGCCGACGCCGCCCTGACATCGGCAAGGCCGCGGCGGTGCTGGACTGGCGGCCCACCACGTCGCTTGAGGATGGTCTGCGGCGCACGATCGACTGGTTCGACGGCGCGGCGGCCGAGGCGCGCCGCCGGGCCGCCGCTGCGATCGGCGCCTGATGCATCATGCAGGAGCATGGGCCGACCCTTCCAGCCGACGACAGCGGCCTCTCCCCGGTTCTCCGACGCAACATTGCGGAGATGCGGGAGCGGCGCGAAGCGATGGAGCGGTCGGCGGGGCTGAGCGACCGGCTTGCGGCGCGGATCACCGACTTCGCCGGCAGCATGCGGTTCGTGGCGCTGCATCTGGCGCTGTTCGGAGGCTGGATCCTGATCAACACGCTCGGGCCCGAGGCCTGGCGGTTCGACGCCAGTCTGGTGGTGTTGGCGATGGCCGCGTCGGTGGAGGCCATCTTCCTGTCGACCTTCATCCTGATCAGCCAGAACCGCATCTCCGACGCCGAGCGGCGCCGGGCCGAGCTGGACCTGCAGATCAACCTGCTGGCCGAGCACGAGGTGACGCGGCTGATCGATCTTGTGACCCGCATCGCCGACCGGCTGCAGGTGCCGGCGCGCGACGCGGATCTGGACGAGCTGCGCCGGGACGTGGCCCCCGGAGCCGTCCTCGACACCCTCTCCGCGCCGGATGACGCGGAAGCGACTGGAAAGACCCATGACTGACGTTCTGAACCGCACCCGAAGCATGCGCGCCGCCGTCGTGACGGGGCCCGGCCAGATGGAGGTGCGCGATGCGCCCATGCCCGAACCGGGTCACGGCCAGGTGCGGATCGCGCTTGAGGGCTGCGGGGTCTGCGCCTCCAACCTGACGCCGTGGGCGGGTCCCGACTGGATGACCTTCCCGACAGAGCCCGGCGGAATGGGGCACGAGGGCTGGGGCGTGGTCGACGCCGTGGGCGAGGGCGTGTCGACGGTCAAGGTCGGCGATCGGGTCGCCGCTCTGTCGCACAACAGCTACGCCGAATACGACGTCGCCGACGAGGCCGCGGTGGTGGTGCTGCCACCCGCGCTCAAGGGCGAGCCGTTTCCGGGCGAGCCGCTGGGCTGCGCCTTCAACATCTTTCGTCGCAGCGGCATCAAGGCCGGCGACACCGTCGCCATCGTCGGCGTGGGCTTCCTCGGCGCCGTGCTGACCCGGCTGGCGACCGACGCCGGCGCACGCGTCATCGCCATCTCGCGCCGGCCGTTCTCGCTGGACCTGGCGCGGCGGATGGGCGCGGCCGAGACCATCCCGATGGACGATCACTACGGCATCATTTCGCGGGTCAGCGACCTGACCGGCGGCGTCTTCTGCGACGTGGTCATAGAGGCGGTCGGCAAGCAGTGGCCGCTCGACCTCGCCGCCGAGCTGACGAAGGAGCGGGGGCGGCTGGTGATCGCCGGCTATCATCAGGACGGCCCGCGCCAGATCAACATGCAGCTGTGGAACTGGCGCGGGCTTGATGTGATCAACGCCCACGAGCGCGATCCCGCCGTCTACGCCCAAGGGGTCCGCGTGGCGGTCGAGGCGGTGGCGTCGGGACGGCTTCAGACCGGCGCGCTGTTCACGCACACCTTCGGGCTCGACCAACTGGGCGATGCGCTGGACGCGACCCGCGACCGCCCCGACGGCTTCCTAAAGGCGCTAGTGGTGATGCGATGACCGACATTCTCCTCGAACGGCCCGCATCGCTGACGAGCCGCAAGCCCCGGATCGGCTTCCTCGGGGTGGGCTGGATCGGCCGACACCGGATGGAGGCCATGCTGGCGACTGGCGCCGTCGAGGCGGCGGTCGTCGCCGATCCGAGCGGCGAGACGCGGGAGCAGGCGGCGCGGCTCGCGCCGGGTGCGGCTTCGGTCGAAAGCTTCGAGGCTCTGCTCGATCAGGATCTTGGCGGAGTCGTCATCGCCACGCCAAGCGCCATGCACGCCGAGCAGGTTCGGCGGGCGCTGGACCGCGGCCTGGCCGTCTTCTGCCAGAAGCCCCTGGGCCGGACCGAAGCGGAAGTGCGGGCGCTGGTCGAGGCGGCGCGCCGGGCCGACCGGCTGTTGTCGGTCGACCTGAGCTATCGTTTCACCGAGGCGGCGCAGGCGCTCCGGAGCCTGGTTCAGCAGGGCGCGTTGGGCGGCGTGCATGCCGTCGATCTGACCTTCCACAACGCCTGGGGACCGGACAAGCCGTGGTTCTACGATCCGGCGCTGTCGGGGGGCGGCTGCGTCATGGACCTCGGTGTTCATCTGGTCGACCTGGCCCTCTGGCTGCTCGAGGGCGCCGAGGTCGATCAGGTCTCGTCCGATCTTTTCGCGCAGGGGGTTCGGATCGACCGGGCCGACGTCTGCGAGGACTACGGGCTCGCCACCTTGCGGCTGAACACCGGCGCGGTGGTGCGGCTGGCGTGTTCATGGAATCTGCCGGCAGGGCAGGAGGCGGTGATCGCCGCCACCCTGTACGGCTCGAAGGGCGGCGCCGAGATGCGCAACGTCGGCGGCTCGTTCTACGACTTCGTCGCGGAGCGGTTCGAAGGCACCACCCGCCATGAGCTTGCGGCGCCTCCCGATGCTTGGGGTGGGCGTGCCGCAGCCGACTGGGCCCGACGCCTCGCGGCCGGCGAGCGGTTCGATCCGGGCGTCGAGCGGCTGATCCCCGTGGCCCGGGTCCTCGACCGAATCTACGGCCGCTGACGAGCGAAGGACCGGCCAGTCGCGCCCTGGCGCCTCAGGCCGCGACGGCGTCGAGGACGGCGCGGAGGCGCTGGGCCAGGTCGTTGCGATGGTACGGCTTGTCGATCACCGGGAAGTCGTGGCGCATCTGGTGGCCGGTCTCGCCGAGGTAGCCCGAGGTCAGCAGCACCTTCAGCTCCGGGCGATGCTCGCGCGCCTTCAGCGCCAGCTCGATGCCGTTCATGCCGCCCGGCATGATGACGTCCGAGAACAGCAGGTCGAAGGCGCTATCCTGCGAAAGCCGGTGCAAGGCGCCGCCGGCGTCGGAGGCCACCTCGCAGCGGTAGCCGAGGCTGGTCAGCATATCGAGACACAGGCTCAGCACCGCCGGATCGTCCTCGACAATCAGCACGCGCTCCGAGCCCGAGGCCGCTTCGACAGCGGGCGGCGCGGCGGCGGCTTCAGCCGGCCGTTCGGCCGTCAGCGGCAGGGTCAGCTCGAACGCGGCGCCGGCGCCCGGCGTGGCGGCCACGCCGATGGTCCCGCCCGACTGGCTGACGAAGCCATAGACCTGCGACAGCCCCAGCCCCGTGCCGCGCCCGACCTCCTTGGTGGTGTAGAAGGGTTCGAACACGCGCTTGGCCACGTCCTCGGCCATGCCAGGCCCGTTGTCGCTGACCACGATCCGCGCCATCGGCGGGCCGGCTCCCTCCGCCGGCGCGATAGCCGTCGTAACCGTCAGTCGCCCGTCACCGTCCATCGCGTCACGCGCGTTCACGGCGAGGTTCAGCAGGGCGGTCTCGAGATGAGTCGGATCGATGGAGGCGTGCAGCGGTTCGTTCGACAGGTCGAGCGTGATGGTCACCCCCTCGCCGACCGCCTGCCGCAGCAGCGGCGTGAATCCCTCGATCAGCCCGTTCAGGTCGATGACGCGCGGATTGAGCTGCTGCCGCCGCGAGAAGGCCAGCAACTGGCGCGTCAGGGTCTGGCCCCGTTCCGCCGCGGCGCGGATGGCGGTCAGCTGGCGCACGAGGCGCGTGTCGTCGTCGGCCCGGCGCAGCAGGATGTCGGCGTTGCCGAGCACCACCGTCAGCAGGTTGTTGAAGTCGTGCGCCACGCCGCCGGTCAGCTGGCCGACCGCCTCCATCTTGCGCGCCTGCGCCAGATGCTCCTCCAACTGGCGGCGATCGGTGACGTCCAGCAGGGTGCCGAGAATCTCGCCCTCTCCGCTCCCCGTGCTGTCTGGCACCCAGACGCCCTGGTCTAGGAAGGTCCGGTACTCGCCGTCCGAACACAGCCAACGGTATTCGCAGGCGTAGGAACCGGTCTTGCTGGCCTGCATCAGGCAGTTGACCACGCCCTCGACGTCTTCGGGGTGGATGCGGCCAAGGCCGATTTCGGGTTCATCGACGAACTGGCTGGGCTGGAAGCCGGTCAGTGGGGCGATGCTGTCGCTGACGAACAGGGCGTGGAAGGGATGGACGTTGGCGCGCGAGGTGAAGACCACGGGTAGGGATTTCAGGATCGTGTCCTGCCGCTCCCGCGCCTCGCGCAGGGCCATCTCGGCAGCCAGCTTCTCCTCGCTGATGCGGGCGTTGGCCTCCAGCAGGGCCCGCTGCTCCTCGCCCTGCTGGCGCACCTGCAGAGTCTTCAGGTGCAGATCGACGAGGATCGACACCTTGGACCGCAGGATGAAGGGATCGGCCGGCTTGAACACCACGTCGACGGCGCCTGCGGTGTAGGCCTGGAAGATGTGCGCCTCGTCGCGGAAGACGGCGGTGACAAAGACGATCGGAGTGTCGCGGGTGCGGGGGTGCTCGCGGATCAGCCGGGCGGTCTCGTAACCGTCCATGCCGGGCATGTGCAGGTCCAGCAGGATGACCGCGAACTCCTGATGCAGCAGGACGCGCAGGGCCTCCTCGCCCGAGCGGGCGATGACCAGCTCATGGCCGAGAACCTCAAGCGCCTCGGAGGCCGCGAAGGCGTTGCGCTCATCGTCGTCGACGATCAGCACCCTCGCGGACAGGGGGCCTCGCTTGCGACTGGACGCCATTAAACGGCCGCCGGTGCGGGCTGCTCGGCGCCGGTCAGGCGGCCCGCGTCCGTGCGCTGGATCGAGACGCGCATGACCGAGATCAGGTGGTCGATGTCGACGGGCTTGGAGACGTAGTCCGACGCGCCGGCCTGAATGCATTTTTGCCGGTCGCCCTTCATCGCCTTGGCCGTGACGGCGATGATCGGGATGCGTTCGAAGCGGGGGATGGCCCGGATCTCGCGCATGGTCTCGTAGCCGTCCATGTCGGGCATCATGATGTCGACCAGGATCAGGTCCGTTTCCGGATGCTGGGCCAGCAGATCCAGCCCGGCGCGGCCGCTCTCGGCGTAAAGAAGATCAACCCCGAACTCCTCCAGGGCGCTGGCCATGGAGAAGATGTTGCGGATGTCGTCGTCGATGACCAGCGCCGTGCGGCCGGTCAGGATGGCGTCCTCCTTGCGGGTCTGGGCCAGGGTGGTGCGGGCGGTCTCCGACAGGCGGTCGGTCGGCTCGTGCAGCAGCAGGGTCGCCTGCTCCAGCAGTTGCTCGGGCGTTCGCGCCAGACGGGCGTGACCGGCGAAGACCGACAGCCGCAGCCGACGCTCATCGAGCGCGGACAGCGTATCGCCGGCGTAGACGACGGCCGGCCGCTCGGCCGTTTTCAGGAAGTCCACGAGCTCCGGGATCGGCGCGGCCGCGATGTCGATGATCAGGCTGTCCGACGGCTTGATCTTCGTCTTCGCCAGCCCCTTCAGGTTTTCCGTCCGGGTGACCGAACCGAACGCGGATTTGAGCGTGGCGTGCGCCTCTCCGGCTGGTCCGGCCAGGATCAGACGACGGTTCGGCGCCGCGACGAACTTCTTCACCTCGTCGAGGCTGGCGACGACGCCCTCGCGGTCGATCGGCTTGGGCGTGAAGCCAAAGGCGCCGATCGAAAGACCCAACCCGGCCTGATCGTGCGCCGAGATCACATGCACGGGGATGTGCCGGGTCTCGGGGGTCCGCTTCAAGAGGTCCAGCAGGGCCAGGCCGTCCATGTCGGGCAGACCGACGTCCAGCATGATCGCCTGCGGCGCGTAGCGACGGGCCAGCGAGGCCGCGGCGATGCCTTCCCTCGTGATGACGCCCTTGAAGCCGCAGTCGCGGGCCAGCGCCAGCAGGATGGACCCGAAGCGCGGGTCGTCCTCGACGATCAGGATCACCGGGTCGCCCGGGGCGACGCTGTCGCGGTCGTCATTGACGATCTCGACGGTATCGGCGGTCTCTTCTTCCGGCGTGGTGCGGATGGTGATGGCGCGGGCGGCCTCGCGACCGGACTGGGCCCCGCTCGCCGCGGTCGGGCTGAAGTTCAGCGGCAGGAACAGGGTGAAGACGCTGCCCTTGTCGGGCTCGCTCTCGACCTTCAGCTCGCCGCCGAGCGTGCGGGTGATTTCGCGGCTGATCGACAGGCCCAGACCGGTGCCGCCGTATTTGCGGCTGGTGGTGCCGTCGGCCTGCTGGAAGGCCTCGAAGATAATCCGCTGCTTCTCCTCGGGGATGCCGATGCCGCTGTCGTGGACCGAGAAGGCCAGCACCTGGCCGGCCTTGTTGAGGTGCTCGTTGCCAGGCGTCCAGCCCGCGGCGACCCGGTCGACCCGCAGGCGGACCGAGCCCGACTCGGTGAACTTGAAGGCGTTGGACAGCAGGTTCTTGATGATCTGCAGCAGCCGCTTGTCGTCCGTGTACATCGACGGCGGCAGGTCCGGGTCGATGTCGATCGAGAAGTCCAGCCGCTTGTCCTGCGCGATCTGGGCGAAGGTCCGATGCATCTGGTCGCGCAGCGAATCCAGCGCCATCTCGCCGATGTCGAGCGTGACCGTGCCGGACTCGATCTTGGACAGGTCGAGGATGTCGTTGATCAGCCCCAGCAGGTCCGAGCCGGCGGCGTGGATGTTCTTGGCGAACTCGACCTGTTTGCCGGTCAGGTTGCCCTGCGTGTTCTCGCTGAGCATCTTCGACAGGATCAGCAGGCTGTTCAGCGGCGTGCG
>NZ_DASWNO010000093.1:0-3126 GCF_036399195.1 Brevundimonas sp. | reverse complement strand
CGTCGGGGAAGTTGTTGGTCCGCAGGTTGAAGTAGCTCATCGTCCCGGCGATCGTCAGGACGATGAACATCAGGACGATCGGGATGGGGTTCCGGATCGACCAGGACGAGATGTTGTTGAAGTTCATCGCGCGGGCGCTCCGGCCGGTGCGCCTGCGGCCGTGGGCGCGGGCGTGTTGGCGGGGGCCTGTTGCGGGACCGCGGCCGGTCGCGCGGCGCGCGGCGCGGCGACGGAGACCCGGTCGCCTTCGCCGAGGAAGCCCGCGCCCTGCACGACCACGCGCTGTCCCGATGTCAGGCCGCTGTTGATCGCCACCAGTCCGCCCTCCCGCAGGCCGGGCTGGACCGGAGTGAAGCGGACGGTGCTGTTGCTGTTCACGACGTAAACGCCCGGCTTGCCCTCGCGATAGACAATGGCCTCGCTCGGCACGACCAGGGCCGGCAGATCGCCGACGGCGATCTGCGCCCGGGCGAACATGCCCGGCTTCAGCCGGGTGCCGGTCAGGGAGATGCGGGCCACGCCGAGGCGGGACTGCGGATCGACCTCGGGGGTCACGATGCGGACCGTGCCCACGCCGCCGGTTTCACGATCGGAAACCACGGTCGCCGACTGGCCCGGGCGGACCAGCGCCAACTCCGTCTCCGGCACCTGGGCGTCGAGCTCCAGCCGGCCGTCGCGGACGATGCGGAACAGCTCGGTCCCCGGCGAGATGATCTGGCCGCGCGTCACGCTGCGCCGGGTCACCAGACCTGACACCGGCGCCCGGACGGTGGCCTGCGACAGCCGCGTGCGGGTCTCGGACAGGCCGGCGCGGGCCGCCGACAGGTTCGCCTGCGACGCCCGCTGGTTGGCCAGAGCCGTATCCAGACCCGCCTGGCTGAGGAAGCCTCGGTCCCTCAGCTCTTGCGCGCGGCCCAGCGCCGCGTCGTCGCGGGCCGCGTTCGCCTGCGCCGTCTGCACCGCCGCCTGCTGCTGGCTCAGCTGCGCGCGCAGCAGGGCGTCGTTCATCTGCACCAGCGGCTGGCCCTGACGCACGTAGGCGCCTTCGTCGGCATAGACCGCCGTGGCGGTCAGCCCCCCGGCCTCGGCGCCCACCGGCACCTCTTCCCACGCCGAGACGGTGCCGGAGGCGGTCACGGTGCGCGGAAGATTGCGCAGGCTCACCGTCTGCACGCCCACCGCCTGGGTGCTGGCGGCCTCTGCCGCGGCCTTCTTCTCGGCGTCGTCGGCCGCGTCATGGCCGCCGCAGGCCGCCAGCGCCGTCATGACGGCGGCAACGGTCATGGCCGTGAGGGGCCGGAAATCGCGGAGGCTGATCGACACGTCTGGTCCCCTTGGTCGGCCGTCGCGGAGGGAGCCGCGGGCCAGAGAGGGCGCGCACCGGCGCCCGTTGTCATCCGCTGTTGAATAGCGCGTCCGCCCGCGCTTCTCAAACGCGAAAGTCCGCGTTACGCGGAAGTAATCCGGCCGCGCCGCGTATTCGACCGCCGCCCCGCCGCGTTGGCGATTCCGCCCCGCCGTGCTACCGGCCCGGCCATGACGAACACCTCCTCCAGGACGGCCATCGAGCGCATCCGCAACTTCAGCGTGGTGGCCCATATCGACCACGGCAAATCGACGCTTTCGGATCGGCTGATTCAGGTCACGGGCGGGCTGACGGCGCGCGAGATGTCGGCGCAAGTCCTTGATAACATGGACATCGAGAAGGAGCGGGGGATCACCATCAAGGCGCAGACGGTGCGCCTGAACTATCGCGCGAAGGACGGGCTCGACTACGTCCTGAACCTGATGGACACGCCGGGGCACGTCGATTTCGCCTATGAGGTCAGCCGGTCGCTGGCGGCGTGCGAGGGATCGCTGCTGGTGGTCGATGCGTCGCAGGGGGTCGAGGCGCAGACGCTGGCCAATGTCTATCAGGCGATCGACAACAACCACGAGATCGTGCCGGTCCTGAACAAGATCGACCTGCCGGCGGCCGAGCCGGAGCGGGTGCGCGAGCAGATCGAGGACGTCATCGGCATCGACGCCTCCGAGGCCGTTCTGTGCAGCGCCAAATCGGGCATCGGCATCGAGGAGGTGCTAGAGGCCATCGTCACCCGCCTGCCGCCGCCCAAGGGCGACCCGGACGCCCCGCTGAAGGCCATGCTGGTCGACGCCTGGTACGACCCCTATCTGGGCGTGGTCCTGCTGGTGCGCGTATTCGACGGCGTGCTGAAGGCCGGCCAGCGCATCAAGATGATGCAGCACGGCACCACCCATCTGGTCGACCGCGTCGGCGTCTTCCTGCCGAAGAACACCCCGGTGGAGCAGCTGTCGGCCGGCGAGGTCGGCTTCATCACCGCCCAGATCAAGGAGGTCGCCCACGCCGCCGTCGGCGACACCATCACCGACGAGAAGAAGCCGACCGCCGAACCGCTGAAGGGCTTCAAGGAAGTCCAGTCGGTGGTCTTCTGCGGCCTGTTCCCGGTCGACGCCGCCGACTTCGAGGACCTGCGCGCCGCCATCGGCCGCCTGCGCCTGAACGACGCCAGCTTCACCTACGAAATGGAATCCAGCGCCGCCCTCGGCTTCGGCTTCCGCTGCGGCTTCCTCGGCCTGCTGCACCTCGAGATCATACAGGAGCGCCTCAGCCGCGAGTTCAACCTCGACCTGATCGCGACCGCCCCGTCGGTGGTCTACAAGATCGCCCTGCGCGACGGCTCCAGCATCGACCTGCACAACCCGGCCGACCTGCCCGACGTGATGCAGATCATGGAAATCAGCGAGCCGTGGATCAAGGCGACCATCCTGACCCCCGACGAGTATCTGGGCGGCGTCATCAAGCTGTGCCAGGACCGCCGCGGCAGCCAGGTCGAACTGTCCTACGTCGGCAGCCGCGCGCTGGTGGTCTATGAGCTGCCGCTGAACGAGGTCGTCTTCGACTTTTACGACCGGCTGAAGTCGATCTCGAAGGGCTATGCCTCGTTCGACTACGAGCTGTCGGATTACAAGGTCGGCGACCTGGTCAAGATGAACATCCTCGTCAACGCCGAGCCGGTCGACGCCCTGTCCATGCTGGTCCACCGCGGCCGAGCCGAGATGCGCGGGCGCAGCATGGTCGAGAAGATGAAGGAGCTGATCCCGCCC
>NZ_DASWNO010000092.1:0-11990 GCF_036399195.1 Brevundimonas sp. | reverse complement strand
CAGCGGCTCTCGTCGGGATTGCCGGCGTCGAGGGGTCTCCAGGTCACCAGGTCGCCGTCGACCCGGCACTGGGCCCGGCGGCGTCCGCCATCGACCGGGGCCCGCCATGAGGCGTTGACGATGCGTCCGTCCAGCCCGTCGATCTGGATGTCCGCTTCCGCCTGGCCATGAATGGCCGCCAGCCCCGCCTGGCAGACCTGCCGCAGTTGCTCGGCGGTCAACACGGCCGGCACGCTCGGTTCCGCGTCAGACGCCGGGTTGGCCGCCGAGACGGTCTCCGCCGGCGTCGGCGCAGCCTTGTCCGCACCCTCGCCACAGGCGGCGACGGTGAGAGCGGCTCCGAACATGACAGCGGCTGTGCGCATGCCTACTCCGCCGCGATCGCGTGGCCGGCGAAATTCGCGCGGCGACTGCGGTAGGAGGCGATGCGCTCCTCGATCTCATGACGGAAATGCCGGATCAGCCCCTGCACGGGCCAGGCCGCAGCATCCCCGAGGGCGCAGATGGTGTGGCCCTCGATCTGGGTCGAAACGTCCAGCAGCAGATCGATCTCGGACGGATCGGCTTCGCCGATCGCCATCCGCTCCAGCACCCGCCACATCCAGCCGGTGCCCTCGCGGCACGGCGTGCACTGGCCGCAGCTCTCGTGCTTGTAGAAATAGCTGATGCGGGCGATGGCGCGGACCAGATCGGTCGAGTTGTCCATGACGATCACCGCCGCCGTGCCGAGGCCCGAGCGCATGTCGCGCAGGCTGTCGAAGTCCATCAGCGCCGTTTCGGACATCTCGCGCGTGATCAGCGGCACCGACGAGCCGCCCGGGATCACAGCCTTCAGATTGTCCCAGCCGCCGCGCACGCCGCCGCAGTGCTCTTCCAGCAGCTGTTTCAGCGGAATCGACATCGCCTCTTCGACATTGCACGGCCGGTTCACATGGCCGCTGATTGTCATCAGCTTGGTGCCGGTGTTGTTCGGCCGGCCGAAGCCCGCGAACCACTCGGCCCCGCGTCGCAGAATGGTGCCGACGACCGCGATCGACTCGACGTTGTTCACCGTGGTCGGGCAGCCGTACAGGCCCGCGCCGGCCGGGAACGGCGGCTTCAGGCGCGGCTGGCCCTTCTTGCCCTCGAGGCTCTCCAGCAGCGCGGTTTCCTCGCCGCAGATGTAGGCGCCCGCGCCGTGGTGGATGTAGACGTCGAAGTCCCAACCGTGGACGTTGTTCTTGCCGATCAGCTTGGCTTCGTAGGCCTGCTTGACCGCGGCCTCCATGCGCTCGCGTTCCAGCACGTATTCGCCGCGCAGGTAGATGTAGCAGGCGTGCGCCTGCATGGCGAAGCTGGCGATCAGGCAGCCCTCGATCAGCAGCTGCGGATCGTGCCGCATGATCTCGCGGTCCTTGGCGGTGCCCGGCTCCGACTCGTCGGCGTTGACGACCAGATAGTGCGGCCGGTCCTTCACCTCTTTCGGCATGAAGGACCACTTCAGGCCGGTCGAGAAGCCGGCTCCGCCGCGGCCGCGCAGGCCCGAATTCTTCACGTTGGCGATGATCCAGTCACGCCCGAGGTCGAGCATGTCCTTGGTCGCGTTCCACGCGCCACGGTTCTTCGCCCCCTCCAGACCCCAGTCCTGGAGTCCGTACAGGTTGGTGAAGATGCGATCCTTGTCTTCCAGGATTCCGACCATGGTCAGTTCAGGTCTCCGCGCCGGTTCCCGGCGTTGCTGAGATTGTTGCGGCCCCAGACAAACAGGCCAAGGCCGCCCAGCGCCAGCAGCCCGCCGACGACCGCCAGCACCGTATAGTCCTCGTCGCCGAGCATCCCGCTCAGCGCCGCCGCGGCCAGTCCGACGCCGATGACCATGTCGGCCAGTCCGGCCCACACCATCACGCGCCAGTCGATCGGCTTCTTCGAAGCTGCCATCACCCAAGCTCGCGCATGCGGCGGCGGACATAGCGCGTGCGCAGAAAGATGGCGACCAGCATCAGCACCCAGCCCGCCACCAGGGCCGCATAGCCGCCCCACTGCACCGTCGGTCCGGCGGCGCCGACATAGCCCGAGCTCCAGACCGCGACCGCGCCCGCGAGCACGAGCGCGAACCCGGCCAGCCGCTGCGACCGTCCGATCGCGCGGACTTCGGTCCGGTAGCGAGCCAGTTCGGCGTCGTTCTGGAGGGCCGGTTCAGTCATGCGGACACGGGAGCCGGATCGGAGTTCGGCAGCTTCTTGATCTTCTTCGCCGCCGAGCCGTCGTACAGCTTCGGATCGGTCAGGGTCAGGGCGCCGCCCTCGGGCTCGGAACTGGCGCGGCCGGCGCGGCTGCCCGGCTTCGGCGCCTTGCCGGCGGCGAAGTCGTCGATGATCTGGCCCATGGTCTCGGCCGTCAGGTCTTCGAAATAGTAGTCGTTGATCTGGGCCATCGGCGCATTGGCGCAGGCCCCCAGGCATTCGACTTCCTGCCAGGTGAAGCGGCCGTCCGCGCTCAGCACGTCCTTGGGTCCGATCCGGTCCTTGCAAACCTTCATCAGATCGCCGGCGCCGCGCAGCATGCAGGGCGTGGTGCCGCACACCTGGATCAGGGCGCTGGTCCCGACCGGAGTCAGCATGAACATGGTGTAGAAGGTCGCGACCTCCAGCACCCGTATGTAGGCCATGCCCAGCAGGTCGGCGATGGCGCGGATGGCGGGCTCCGAGACCCAGCCTTCCTGCTTCTGAACCAGCCACAGGATCGGGATCACCGCCGACTGGCGGCGGTCGGCCGGATATTTGGCGATCCACCAGTCGGCCTTCTGCTTCGTCGCCTTCGAGAAGGCGAACGAGGCGGGCTGTTCCTTGGCGAGACGACGAACGCTCATCAGACTTCCATTTCCGTGGCGACCAGTCCGTCGCCCAGCATCTTCTTGCGCAGCGTCAGGATGCGGTGCTGGCCCTGCCGGGTCAGCAGCACATTGTGCTGATAGGTTTCGCCGCTCATGTCGGTGGCCGAATAGGCCACGACGGTCCAGCCCTGCCGGACCAGATCGCTCAGGGGCCGGTCGCTCATCGGGCCCTCCCCATCCAGCGACCGAGGCGCTCGCTCCAGACCGCGCGCCCGGCCGCGCGCAGATCGCGCGACAGCCACGAAAGCGGCGGCAGGAAGCGCACGGCCATCTGGCCGGCGAAGATCGCCCCGCTCATCCACACCAGCGAGCGCAGGTTGGCCTCCCAGAACCCCCTGCCCTCTTCCAGATAGCCGAGCCGGTACGCCCCGCGCACCAGCGTCACCCCGGCGATCCCCGGGGCCGCCACGACCGCGTTGGCGAGCGCGAACTTCAGCCCGCCCATGACCGCGCGCCGCCGGGGCGAGAACACGACCTGCAGGCCCACGGCGAACGTGAGCAGCGCGGCGAACCAGATCGCCTGCGTGGTGGTGAACACCGGATCGACGGCGAACGCGCTCACCGGTCCACTTCCCCGAACACGATGTCCAGCGAGCCGAGGATGGCGGAAACGTCAGCCAGCATGTGGCCACGGTTCATCCAGTCCATGGCCTGCAGGTGCTTGAAGCCGGGCGCGGCGATCTTGCAGCGGTACGGCTTGTTGGTGCCGTCCGACACCAGATAGACCCCGAACTCGCCTTTGGGCGCCTCGACGGCGGCGTAGACCTCGCCCTCCGGCGTGCGGAAGCCTTCGGTGTAGAGCTTGAAGTGGTGGATCAAGGCTTCCATCGAGCGCTTCATCTCGCCGCGGCGCGGGGGGACGACCTTGTTGTCGTCGACCAGCACCGGGTCGCCGGGGCAGTTGCGGAGCTTGTGGATGCACTGCTCCATGATGCGCACCGACTGCTTCATCTCCTCGATGCGGCACAGGTAGCGGTCCCAGCAGTCGCCGTTCTTGCCGACGACGATGTCGAATTCCAGATCGTCGTAGCATTCGTAGGGCTGGGCCCGCCGCAGGTCCCACGCGACATTGGAGCCGCGCAGCATCACGCCCGTGAAGCCCCACGCCAGCGCCTGCTCCTTGGTCACGACGCCGATGTCGACGTTGCGCTGCTTGAAGATGCGGTTCTCTGTGACGAGCGACTCGATGTCCTTCAGCGCCGCCGGGAACTCCGCGCACCAGCGGCCGATGTCGTCGACGAGGTCGCTGGGCAGGTCCTGACGGACGCCGCCCGGCCGGAAATAGTTGGCGTGCAGGCGCGACCCGGAGGCGCGCTCGTAGAACACCATCAGCTTCTCGCGTTCCTCGAAGCCCCACAGCGGGGGCGTCAGGGCGCCGACGTCCATGGCCTGTGTCGTCACGTTCAGCAGGTGCGACAGGATCCGGCTGATCTCGAGGAACAGAACGCGGATCAGCTGCGCCCGGTAAGGCACCTCCAGCGCCATCATCCGCTCGATCGCGAGGCAGAAGGCGTGCTCCTGGCTCATCGGCGCGACGTAGTCGAGCCGGTCGAAATACGGGATGTTCTGGAGGTAGGTCCGGTGCTCCATCAGCTTCTCGGTGCCGCGGTGCAGCAGGCCGATGTGCGGATCGACACGGGTTACCAGCTCGCCGTCCAGCTCCAGCACCAGACGCAGCACGCCATGGGCGGCCGGGTGCTGGGGGCCGAAGTTGATGGTGAACTTGCGGTCGTCCATCTCCCGCGCATGCGCGGTGCGGCCGTCGTGCGGCTCGTCGAAGATGTCCGTGGCGCCGATGGGAGCCGGAATGCTCGAACCCTCGGCCATCAGCCCTTCACCTTCTCGTCGCCCGGCAGAACCGGCAGCGGATAGTCGGCGCCTTCCCACGGGGACAGGAAGTCGAAATGCCGGAACTCCTGCGTCAGCTTGACGGGCTCATAGACGACCCGCTTCTGCTCGTCGTCGTAACGGACCTCGGTGTAGCCCGTCATCGGGAAGTCCTTGCGCAGCGGATGTCCCTGAAAGCCGTAGTCGGTCAGCAGGCGGCGCAGGTCGGGGTGCCCTTCGAACAGCATGCCGTACATGTCGAACGCCTCGCGCTCGAACCAGTCGGCGTTGGGATAGACCCCCATGACGCTCGGGACCGGCTTGATCTCGTCGGTCGAGACCTTGACCCGCACCCGCACGTTCTTCGTCATGGACAGCAGGTGGTAGACCACCTCGAACCGCTCTTCGCGGTCCGGGAAGTCCACGCCGCAGAGGTCGACCAGCTGCTGGAACTCGAACCTGTCGCGCAGCGCCGTCAGGACCTCGACGATCCGCTCGCGCTCGGCGATCAGCGTCAGCTCGCCGAACGCCACCTGAGCCTGCACGCCCAGCGCCCCGACCATCTCGGTCCCCAGGGGCGTCAGGGCGGTCTCCACCGCCTGTTGCTTGACGAGAGAGGTCATCGCTCGATGGTCCCCGTCCGCCGGATCTTCTTCTGCAGCTGCAGCAGCCCGTACAGCAGCGCCTCCGCCGTCGGCGGGCACCCCGGCACATAGGCGTCGACCGGAACGATACGGTCACAGCCGCGCACGACGCTGTAGCTGTAGTGATAATATCCGCCGCCGTTGGCGCAGCTGCCCATCGACAGCACATACCGCGGGTCAGGCATCTGGTCGTAAACCTTGCGCAGCGCCGGAGCCATCTTGTTGGTCAGGGTCCCGGCGACGATCATCAGGTCGGATTGGCGCGGGCTGGCGCGCGGGGCCATGCCGAACCGCTCCATGTCGTAGCGTGGCATCGAGGCCTGCATCATCTCGACGGCGCAACAGGCCAGGCCGAACGTCATCCACATCAGCGAGCCGGTGCGCGCCCAGTTGATCACGTCGTCCAGCGAGGTGGTGATGAAGCCGCGCTCTCCCAGCTCGGCGTTCACCTGCTCGAAGAACTTGTCATGGATGGCGGGATCGTAGCCCTCGACCATCGTTCGACCGCCCTGCCCGAAGGCGAGCGGCGACGACGGGCCGGTCGCAACGGGCGAAGCGCCCTGGTTGCCCGCGCCGATCAGCGGAAAGGTGTTGTCGGTCGTCACTCCCATTCGAGCGCGCCCTTCTTCCATTCGTAGATGAACCCGACCGTCAGCACGCCTAGGAAGATCATCATCGACCAGAAGGCGAACACCATCCCGCTGCGCGACAGATCGAACATCGACACCGCCCATGGGAACAGGAAGGCCACTTCGAGGTCGAAGATGATGAACAGGATCGAGACCAGATAGAAGCGCACGTCGAACTTCATCCGGGCGTCGTCGAAGGCGTTGAAGCCGCACTCGTAGGCCGACAGCTTCTCGGAGTCCGGGTTCTTCGGCGCGAGCACCCAGGCCGCCAGCATGAAGCCGACGCCGAGGACCGTCGCGATCCCGAGGAAGATCACGATCGGCAGGTATTCGAGAAGGAATGCATTCATCCGCGGGGACCTTGGTCCGCGCTCGGGGAAGGCGCGGATTCGGCGCTTTCTAGACCCGGAACCGCGCCCGTTCAAACCCATGCGACGAAACGTTTTTCTTGAGAATGGTTCGCAGGGCGGAGGTCTGTTCAACCCCCTTCCAAACGCTGCGGCGAAGAGCGGGAAAAACTGGCGACGAGCCGGGTTTCGTCGCTTGACAGTACGAGGCCCCGCCGCCTAAACGACGCCCCTCGCCGCGACGCATCGCGTTTCGGCCGGGAAATGCGGGTGTAGCTCAGTTGGTTAGAGTGCCGGCCTGTCACGCCGGAGGTCGCGGGTTCGAGTCCCGTCACTCGCGCCACTTCCGATGAAGTGGCGCACCGCCTTTCCCTATTTCGTTCAATCAGACAGACGATGCGGGCTTCGGCCCCGCGCCTAGTCGTGGCCGGTCATGCCCTTCGACGGGTCGTCGCTCGGCGTGCCCGGATCGGTGTCGCGATTAACGCCGCGATTGCGCAGCTTGGCCCAAGCCAAGGCGAGACCGAGAAGAACCGGGCCGCCGATGATGACGAAGCCCCAGGGGATTGCGTTGTCAGGATCCATTTGGCCCTCCTTTCGGCCGGAGAACCGGCTGACCCGAAGAATGTTCCGACGCGGTCAGAGGGCCGGGGCCGTCAGGGCCGTCCGGCCATCAGCACATTCTGGACCTGTCGGCCGAGCGGGTCGCGCGATCGCCAGGTCTCGCCGATGCGGGCGTCGACCATGGCCGTGCAGAAGCGCGGCACCATCATGAACGGCCGCATCTGGGTGAGGCACACACGCTCGCCCTTGATCGACCAACGCGCCGACACACGCCGCCCGTCCGAGAACTCCGCCCGGTAGCTGCCGTCGGGATTGAACCAGTGCTTGACCCAGCCGCCGTCGGGATATCGCGAGACCACGGTGTTGCCGAACGCCGACTCCATGTCCGCCTGCGCGGGGGCGGCCGACAGGCAGACGACCGCGAGGGTCGCGACGCCAAGCGCACGCAGCATGCTGTTCCTCATCCCAACCCGTCCCGGCATGGACTATCGACCAACAATCCGGGGATGCAAACCCGGTTCCCCGAGGGGCACGAATAGTTGACTCTGGCGTGGGGGCTTCTATATGCGGCCCACGTTCGGAACAGGACTGGCGAATTCGCGCCGCCCGCACGCCCAAGACCGGGCGGTTCCGCGACATCGCACGACGGCCCGATGCGCGGGGCGTCCTTCTTCCAGTTCCAAGGACTCATGACCGAATTCTCCCAGCTGGGCCTCTCGCCCACGACCCTCAAGGCCGTCGCCGACACCGGCTACACCACCGCCACCCCCATTCAGGCCTCGGCCATTCCGGTGGCGCTCGCTGGACGGGACGTTCTCGGCATCGCCCAGACCGGCACGGGCAAGACCGCCGCCTTCACCCTGCCGATGATCGATCGTCTCAGCTCGGGCCGCGCTCGGGCGCGCATGCCGCGGGCTCTGGTGCTGGCGCCGACGCGGGAATTGGCCGACCAGGTCGCCTCATCATTCGAGAAATACGCCAAGGGCACCAAGCTGACCTGGGCGCTGCTGATCGGCGGCGTGTCCATGGGCGATCAGGTGACGCTGCTGAACAAGGGCGTCGACGTGCTGATCGCCACGCCCGGTCGGCTGCTCGACTTGTTCGAGCGCGGCAAGATGCTGCTGACGGGCGTTGAGATCATGGTCGTCGACGAAGCCGACCGCATGCTCGACATGGGTTTCATCCCCGACATCGAGCGCATCTTCAAACTGACGCCGCCGCGCCGCCAGACCCTGTTCTTCTCGGCCACCATGCCGCCCGAGATCACCCGGCTGACGACCCAGTTCCTCAAGGACCCGACCCGGCTGGAGGCCTCGCGCCCGGCCATGACGGCTGAGACTATCACCCAGTACCTGGTGCGAATTCCGTCCAGCGATCCCAAGGCCAAGCGCGCCGCCCTGCGCGCCCTGATCGGCCGCGCCGACGTGAAGAACGGCATCGTCTTCTGCAATCGCAAGTCGGAAGTCGATGTGGTCGCCAAATCGCTGAAGCAGCATGGCTTCGACGCGGCGCCGATTCACGGCGACCTCGACCAGAGCCTGCGGACGAAGACGCTGGCGGCCTTCCGCTCGGGCGAGCTGAAGCTGCTGGTGGCCTCGGATGTGGCGGCGCGCGGGCTCGACATCCCGGACGTCAGCCACGTGTTCAACTACGACGTCTCGCACCACGCCGACGACTATGTGCACCGGATCGGGCGCACGGGCCGGGCAGGCAAGCTGGGCCAAACCTTCATGATCGTGACGCCGGGCGACGACCGGGCGCTCGACAAGGTTCTGAAGCTGATCAAGATGGACCCGCAGGAATTGGTGCTCGACAGCGCCGATCTGGCTCCGGGCCGGGAGCAGCCGCGACGCGACACCGGCCGCAACGAGGCGAGCCGCACCGAGATGGGCCGATCCGAAGCGGCCCCGGCGCGCGGTCGCAGGCGCGGACCCCGCGAGGACAGGCCCGCGGTCGAAGAGACGCCGACCATCACCGAGGCCCCGGCGGCCGAAGTGGTCGAGGCCGCCACGCCGCCCGCCACGGTCGCGCCGGCCGCCGAAGAAGCGGCTCCCCGCCGTTCGCGCAGCCGCCGTTCGCGGTCCGGTGCGACGCCGGTCGCGGCGGCCGCCGTGCCGGAGACTGCCCCCGCCCCGGTCGAAGCCGCTCCAGCCGCGCCCGTGACCGAACGTCCCGTTCAGGAAACCCATCTGCGACAGTCGGATCGGAAAGGCCAACAGGCCGCCGCCGACCCCTCGCGATCCAACGGCCGACCGTTCGGAGAGAACGACATACCGGCCTTCCTCAAGCGACCGGCGCCGGTCCGCAACTGAGCGTCCGACAACCTGTGGGACGATTTACCCGGTGTTACGGAACCGCGGGTTAGGTTTGCCGCTCGGGATCGGTCGTTCGGACCGAATCCTCGGAACGCGCGCATGACGGCCAGACTTCAGACCACCCTTCGAGGCCCCGAGGCCTATGCCCTGGCGAGAACCGTTCTCGACCAGATGGAAGCCGTGGGCGTCTGGCCGACCCCTCTCAACTTCGAACTCTGGGTCCACGCGGCCGGAGAGCCCGAGGGTCTGCTGGCCAAGGAAATCCAGCGGCTCGTCGCCACGTCGGAACCGTTCAGCGAGGCTACGGCCGAGATGCTGGCGGCGGAGTTTCTGCCGCGCGGCCGCCTGACCGAGGAAATCCGGGATGCGGGCCGCGTTCTGGACCGCGAACTCTCCAGCGTCTCCCACGCCATCGCCAAGGCCCACGAAACCCAGACCGCCTATGGCCAGACCCTCGATCAGGCGGCCACGAGCATGCAGGCCGTGGAGGACGACCACGGCTTCCAGACCATAGTGTCTGGCCTTAGCTCGGCCACCCGCCATGTTCGGGCCGAGAATGAGACACTGGAGAAGAAGCTCGAAGTCTCTACGCGGGAGGTGCTGCGCCTGCGTGAGCACCTCGAACTGGTCCGCCGCGAAGCGATGACGGACGCCTTGACCAATCTGGCCAACCGGAAAGCCTTCGACGAACAACTGGCCCGCGCCTGCGAAACGGCCCAGTCCGACGGCCGCGCACTCACGCTCGCCGTACTCGACATCGACCACTTCAAACGGTTCAACGACACCTGGGGCCATCAGACTGGCGATCAGGTGCTTCGCTATGTCGGCAGCGTCCTCGGCCGTTTGGCGTCGCACCCGCGCTTCGCCGCCCGCTACGGCGGCGAAGAGTTCGCCGTCATCTTCCCGCATGAGAGCGTCGGCTTGGTGGAGAGCGCGCTTGAAGCCATGCGGTCCGAAATCGCTTCCCGGGCCCTCCGGCGCAGGTCGACCAACGACGATCTGGGAGCGGTGACGCTGTCCGCCGGCTTCGCCGTCCGACGCCCCGACGAAACCGCCGCCGACCTGCTCGAGCGGGCCGATGAAGCGCTTTACGCCGCCAAGCGGGCCGGCCGGAACCGCACCGCCTGCGCGGAGCGTCTGACCAAGGCGGCCTGAACCCTTCCGTTCGGCTCGTTTCCCGCCATAGTCAGCCCATGCGAAGCTTTGCTTTTAACGTCGCCTATTGGGTGCTCTCAATCGTCTACGCATCGGCGGCCGCCTTCGCCGCCTTGGCGCCCGGTCGCGGCGCCACCAGCTGGATCATCCGCCGCTATGTGAAGCGCATGGTCCAGGCCATGCGCCTGCTGGCGGGTATCCGCATCCAGGTGCGGGGCAGGGAACGGCTGCCGGGCGGAGCCTTCATCATCGCGTCCAAGCACCAGAGCTGGGGCGACGGCTTCGCCACCTATGACCAGTTTGACGACCTCGCCTTCGTCACCGGCGACCACCTTGAGAAATTCCCGCTGCTCGGCACGGTGCTGCGCAAGCTCGGGGCCATCGTCGTCAACAACTGCGGCGGCCGCGAAGCCCGCGAGGCGCTGAAGCACCGGTCCGCGGACGCCCACGCCGCGGGGCGCAAGATCCTGATCTACCCGGAAGGCAATCTGGCGAAGGTCGGCGAGAAGTTCCGCTATCGCTCGGGCGTCTGGCACATGTACCGCGATTTCGACATGCCGGTCGTGCCGCTCGCGACCAATCTCGGCCTGTTCTGGCCGCAGGAGGCGTTCCACAAGAACCCCGGCACGGCGACGCTGGAGTTCCTCGATCCCATCCCGACCGGGCTCGGCAAGGAGGAGTTCCTGACGCGCCTCGAGACCGCCGTCGAAGGCCGCACGGCGGCGCTGGTCGCCGAGGCCACTGGGCTACCCGTCAGACCCGCCCTGCTCGTGCTGGCGCCGGACGAGGTCGCGAAGGCGGCGAAGCGGCAGGTCGCTACGGCTTCGGCTTGACCCTGCGCGGCTTCTTCGCCGCCGCCTTCCTCAAGGCAGCGTCGATCGACTGCCGGGCCCAGTCCACGGCTTCGGCCGGGGCGTCCAGGGCGCTCTCCGGCAAGGACCAGTATGCCATTGTCATCTCCTTCCCGTCCTTCGTCGGGTAGGTGAACTGCCGGGCGCCGGCCGTCTGCAGGGCCGGAGAGTTGACCTCGTCCGCCTTCAGCCAGACGACGCCGTCGTCCAGCAGGGCGAAGATCAGGCCATGGGCATAGACCGCTCCGCCGCCGAACATCCGCTTGATCTCGATCAGGCCCAGAGCGGCGAAATGCTCACGGACCCATTCGCCGAAGTCAGGATCGTAGGCCATCAGGCCGCCGGGATGACCGCGCCGTCGTATTTGGCGGCGATGAAGTCCTTGACCGCCTGGCTGCGCAGCATGGCGGCCAGCGCGGCGACGCGCGGATCGGCGCGATTGTCAGGACGCGCCACCAGATAGTTCACATAGGGGCTGTCGGCGCCCTCCAGCACAAGCGCGTCGGTCTTCGGCTTGAGCCCCGCGTCGAGCGCGTAGTTGGTGTTGATCACCGCCATGTCGACCTGATCGAGAACGCGCGGCAGGGTCGCCGACTCCAGCTCGCGGAAGCGCAGGCCGCGCGGGTTGTCGGCGATGTCGCGCAAGCTCTGCAGCGGATTGGCCGGCTCCTTCAGGCGGATCAGGCCCGCCGACTGCAGCAGGATCAGCGACCGGCCGATCGACGAGGCGTCGTTGGGCACCGCGACTTCGGCCCCGTTCGGCAGCTGCTCCAGCGAACGGAAGCG
>NZ_DASWNO010000091.1:0-7434 GCF_036399195.1 Brevundimonas sp. | reverse complement strand
CGCCGGCGACACATAGGCCGCCATGGCGTCGAACTCTTCAAGGAAGACGGCGCGCAGGTCGTCGGTCTCCATGATGATCTCGTGCTTCGCCCCGGTCACCTCGACGTAGCGGCCGCGAGGGATGCGTTTCGCCGCCCATTTGCTGGTGTGTTTCCAGACCCGATCGTCCTCGCCCGACTGCACCACCGCGACAGGAACCTGCACGCTTTTCAGCGCGCGCGGCTTTAGCGCCCGTTCGCCGCAGTCGAGGCCGACCGCCAGCCAGCCCCACGTCGGTCCGCCAACCGCCAGATGCGGGCAGGCGAACAGCTGCTGCCGCCACTGCTCGTAGCGTCCCTCGTCCGAGGTCAGGGCGTCCTTCTCGAAGGTGTGGGCGAACGGGTCGTCAGCGTCGTCCAACACATAGTCGCCCGCCTTGCCGTGACGCAGGTTCCAGCGCACCGCCAGCTTGACCGACCACATCGAACGCTTGCCGGTCTTGATCCGCAGCATCGGACTGGACAGGACGGCGCCGGCGACGCGCGTCTCTCCCGCCTGAAGGGTCATCAGGTTGAAGGTGGCGCCCATCGAGTGGCCGACCATGATCCATGGCTTGGGCGCGCGGGTGTCCCAGGCGTCCAGCAGGCGCGCGTAGTCGTCTAGGAACTCCTCCACGGCGCGGGCGTGCCCCTTCAGCCGGTCGGGCAGCAGGCGGGCTGACAGGCCCTGACCGCGCCAGTCATGGGCGAGCACGCACCAGCCGCGGGCGAGGAAGTTGCCGATGACCTCGTAGTATTTCTCAATCGGCTCGGTGCGGCCGGGGCTCAGGATCACCGTGCCGCGCGGCGTCGCCGCCACCAGCGACGACGGCGTCCAGAACGCCGCCCGCAGGCGCAGGCCGCCCGCGCCGCGGAACCATTCGCCCTCGCCGCCCGGAGGCGCGGCGGCGCCCGGGACCCCCATCAGGGGCGCATTGGCGGCGTAGGCGGCGGTTCGGTTCACTCGGGCTTCCTGAATCTCAAGGTCATGCGGTCGCTCTCTCCGATCTCGTCATATTTCGCCCGATCGAAGCTCGGGTTCGGCGGCGAACCGCGCGGGGCGGTCAGCGACATCGGCGGCAGGGTGTCGACGCCGAAGGGATGATCCTTGGTGTCCCTTTCATTCGCGTTGATTTCCGACGCGGCCACGAAGGCGAAGCCGGCTTCCGCCGCCAGCTGTCTGACGAACGCCTCCTGTACATAGCCGTTCGCGGCGGCGGGATCCTGATCCTCCTCCGGCCCCAGCCGGTGCTGCTCGATCCCTAGCACGCCGCCCGGCCGCAGGGCCGCCCAGGCGTCGGCGAAGGCCTTTTCGGCGATGCCCGCCGCCATCCATGCGTGGATGCTGCGCATGAACAGCGCCATGTCCGCCGTGCCCGGTTCGGTCACCGGCCCGGAGCTGGGGCCGAACTCGCTCATCTGGATCTCGCCGTACAGCCTCCGGTCCTGCGTGAACCGCTGGCGGAAGGCGGCCATCAGCTGGGCCTGAGACGGATCGGCTCCGGGGCCCGTCTGGAAGCCTGCCGCGACGTACTTCCCCTCGCCCTCGGCCAGATAGGGGGCGAGGATCTCGGTGTACCAGCCGCTGCCGGGCCAGAACTCGACCACCGTCATGCGCGGCTGCAGGCCGAAGAAGCGCAGCGTCTCCATGGGATGGCGCGCGGCGTCCCGGGCCCGGCCCTCGGCGCGCCACGGACCGGCGATGGCCCACTCCAGCGAGCCCTGCGGCGGGCCGTCGGGGGTCGGCGGCGGCTCGGCGGTCTCTTCCTTGCGGCCGCAGCCTGCGCCGAACCCGACCAGCGCGACAGCCGCCCCGACCGTCAGCAGGCCGCGCCGCGACACAGATCCCGTTCGGCCTTGTCTGGACTCAGCCATGCGAGCTCCCCGCAGCGCGGCTCCACACTATCGGAGCCCCGCCGGAGCGATGGGCTTAACCGTGTTCAAGGAACCCGTCAAAACCCTTGCGGGCCCGGCTGTGGATCAGTTCGGCTTGCGGAATCGCAGGGTCATGCGGTCGCTCTCGCCGATGGCGTCGTACTCGGCCCGTTCGGCCTCCGTGAGAGGCGTCGGACGGTCGTTGGCGTTGTTGGCGCGCGGCGCGCTGGTGCGCACCGGCGGCAGCGTCCAGACGCCGTAGGGGTGATCCCGGTCGTCCTTCGGATTGGCGTTGATGTCGCTGCGGCCGCCTTCGTCGAGCACGAACCCGGCAGCCTGGGCGGCGCGGATGACGTAGCTCTCGGGCATGTAGCCCGTCGGCGCCGTCTCATCCGGATTGAGGCCGTCGACGCTGCGGTGCTGTTCGACAGCGAGCACGCCGCCGGGCTTCAGCGCCTTGAAGAAGGCCTGCAGATAGGGGGCGGTGCGATTGGCGCGGTGCCAGTTGTGGAAGGCGCGGGCCACGACGACCATGTCGGCGGTGCCGTCCTCGACGCCCATGCTCTCCAGCGGGCGGTTGACGGCGACGTAGCGGCCGCCGGTGGCCTCGGCGTAGGGCTGCAGGATGGCGCTCCACCAGCCGGCGCGGCCGGGTTCGATCTCGATGACGGTCGATCCCGGCGTCAGACCCCAGAAGGTCAGGGTCTCGAACGGGCGGCGATAGACGTCGCGGGCGACATCGGCCGCCGGTCGGGCGGACGATCCGATCGCGGCCTGCAGGGCGGCGTCTTCCTGGGGCACGGGCGGCGTCATGGCGGCCCGTCGCGCGGTTCGCTGGGCCGGCGTCTCGTCCAGGGCGGGAAGGGCCGGCAGCGCCTGGGCGTAGGCCAGGGCGGGAAGGGCGAGCGCGGTCGTGACGGCGAGGGCGAGCAGACGCATGGAGGCCTCCAGCAAAGTTCAACGGCGATGTTGTGGACCCTAGGGCCTGCGCGGGACGGGGCAAGCCTCCAGAATCCTCGGGCGACAGTTGGGCGCAGGTCTTGACGGTGCGCGAGCCCTTCCCAATTCTTCGTTCGAGGCCGCCGATTTCGGGGCCTCCGGACCGGACGGCGCCTCCTCGAGGGTCGACCGGGCTGAACTCCCACCACCGCTCCGGGCCCAAAACGCAGGAGCGGTTCGACCTTGCTGATCATCAGGAGGATGACAATGCGTACCTATGACTTCTCCCCCCTCTACCGTTCCGCCGTCGGCTTCGACCGTCTGGCCAGCCTGCTGGAAAGCGCCGCGCGCACCAGCCAGGAGAACGGTTGGCCGCCCTACAACATCGAGACGACCGGCGAGAACGCCTACCGGATCGAGATCGCGGTCGCCGGCTTCAGCCCCGACGAGCTGAACATCGAGGTCAAGGAGAACCTGTTGACCGTCACCGGCCGCAAGACCGCCAACGACGACGGCGGAACCGACCGGACCTTCCTGCACCGCGGGCTGGCCGAGCGCGACTTCGAGCGCCGCTTCCAGCTGGCTGATTATGTCGTCGTGAAGAACGCCGATCTGGTCAACGGCCTGCTGTCGATCGACCTGGTCCGCGAACTGCCCGAGGCGCTGAAGCCCCGTCGCATCGAGATCGGCGGCGGCTCCAAGCTGATCGAAGGCAAGAAGGACAAGGCCGCGGCCTGATCGTTCAGGACCGAAGCCTGGGAAGGGCGGCGTTCGCGCCGCCCTTTTTCCTTGGGTCAGGCGTCGACGAGCGGCGAGGCCAGCCCTTGGGTTCCGCCGGTGAGGGCGTCGGTCAGGTCGGCCTGCTGGACGTTGGCGCCGAACATCCGGGCGCGGCCCAGATCGGCGCCGGCGAGCACCGCCCGCTTGAGATCGGCCCCTGACAGGTCGGCGCCGCGCAGGCAGGCGCCGGAAAGGTCGGCGGGCAACAGCCGGTCGGCGGCGATCAGCAGCGGTCCCAGCTTGGCGCCCCGCAGGTCCGAACCGTTGAGTCGCGCCCGCGCCAGCCGTGCGCCGCGCAGGTCGGCGCCCTTGAGGTTGACCGAGCGCAGGTCCGCGTCCTCCAGATGCGCGCCCTGCAGCTGCACATTCTCCATGTCGAGGCCGTAGAACACCGCCCCCTTGGCCGACAGCGCGGTCAGATTGTAGCCGTGGATCGAGCGCAGCGCCCGCAGATCGACGCCGTCGAACACTGAAGGCCGGCCGGAGGCGCCGCCGCTTTCGCACCACTGCGCATGCTCGGCGAGCATCTCGGCGGCGGGCATCTTGCCGACTGGCGCGCCGGAGGAGCGGTCGTCGGTCAGGCAACCCGTCATGTCGGCCCCATCGGTCCGCCACATCGCCATCTTCACCCCGACCAGCACGGCGTCGCGCAGGTCGGCGCCCGACAGGTCGGCGCCTGACATATCCGCACCGGCCAGATCGGCGCCGCGAAAGCTGGCCTGTTTCAGGTTGGCGCGGATCAGCTTGCAGTCCTTCATCACCGCATCGGTGAAGTCGGCGGCCACGGCCACGATGCCGGTCAGCTTCGACCGCTCGAGGTTGGCTCCCGCGAGGCAGGCGCCCTGGGCTTGGGTGTCGACCCGCGAACGCGCCTCGACCACCTTGAAGCCCAGCTTGGCGTCCGCGGCGGCGATTGATCCCTCGCGCAGGTCGGCCTCGAACAGGTCCGCGCCGCTCAGGTCCGCGCCGCGCAGGCAGGCGCCCCGCAGATCGGCGCGCCGGAGGCTGGCTTCCACGAGGATGCAGTCCTGCATGTCGGCGCCGAAGAAGGTGGCGTTGTCGAGCTTGGCGCCGGTCAGATCGGTCCCGATCAGGCAGGCGGCGGCGAAATCGGCGTCGGCGAGGTTGCGGCCCGCCAGGCTGAGGCCCGACAGATCCATCCAGGCGAACACCGCGCGCGCGCCGCCCGGCTTGGCCTGCCACAACCGGTCGTGCCGGGCGCAGATCGCGTCCAGTTCGGTCTGGTCGAGGCGGCGTCTGGCGGTGGTGATGGTGTGATCGGCCGGCATGGTCCCATTCTGGCACGGCCCCGCTTAAGGAACACTGAAATGGTTAGCGCGGATTCGCCCTGCTCGTTCAGCGTCTTTCCGGGGCCGGCGCCGGCTGCGCGGCCCCGGAAGGACGGCCGGCGCTCAGTCGGTCAGCAGCCCCTGCGCCCGCAGCGAGTCCGCCAGCTCGCCCGGCGCGACCCAGACGCGGGTGTAGCCGGCCTCGCCCAGACGCTGCAGTTCGGTGGTCAGGTCGGCCTTGGCCGAGGCGGCGAAGCGGGCGTCGAACCCGGCCCCGTCCTCGCTGATGCGCACCATCGGCCGCCCCGTCTCGACCCGATGCAGATAGCCCTCGTAGAGAACCGCCGCCTCCTGGGCCAGCAGGCCGGTCTCGACCTCCAGCCCGGCCTTCTTCAGCCGCTCGACGCCGCGTCCCGACGCGAAGGGCGACGGATCGACGGCGGCGACCACCACCCGGCTGACGCCCGCGTCCATCAGAAAATTCGAGCAGGAGGTGCGGCCGGACGACCGGGCCCCGCACGGCTCCATGGTGACATAGGCGGTGGCGCCCCGCGCCCGCTCGCCCGCGGCCGGAGCCGCCTGCTCCTCGGCGTGCGGGCGTCCGCCCGGCGCGGTCGCCGCTTCCGAGACGACCCCGCCGTCGTTGACGATCACGCAGCCGACCGCCGGATTGGGCCAGGTCTCGCCCATCCGCGCCTTGGCCAGCTCGATGGCCCGGCCCATGAAGCGGATGTCGTCGGACGCCTGTTGGGCGGTGCTCATGACGCGGAGCCTTCCAGCGGCGGCAGCGGCGTCGCCCGCGCCTCGTCCAGATAGCGCGCGGAGACCGGCCGCAGATCACGGTCCAGCTCGATCTCCAGCGGATTGCCCGTCGGAATCTCGACCCCGACGATGGCGTCGTCGGGCACGGCGAACAGGTGTTTGACGATGGCGCGGAGCGAGTTCCCGTGGGCCGCGATCAGGACGTCCTCGCCCGCTTGCAGGCGCGGCGCGATCTCGGCCTCCCAGTATGGCAGGACCCGATCCAGCGTGGTCTTCAGACTCTCCGTGTCCGGGATGTCCTTGCCGGCGTAGCGGGGGTCGCCGGCGAAGTCCCACTCGCCGCCGGGCGCCAGCGGCGGCGGCGGGATGTCGTAGCTGCGGCGCCAGATCCTGACCTGATCCTCGCCGTGCTTCGCCGCGGTCTCGGCCTTGTCGAGGCCGGTCAGGCCGCCGTAATGCCGCTCGTTCAGACGCCAGTCCTCGACCACCGGCACGTCGCGCAGCCCGGCGCTGTCCAGCGCCAATGCGCCGGTCCGCTTCGCCCGCTTCAGCACCGAGGTGAACATGACCGCGGGGCGGAACGCGGCCGCGGCGATCAGCTCGCCCCCGCGCCGCGCCTGCGCCTCGCCCTCGGCGGTCAGGTCCACGTCGACCCAGCCGGTGAAGCGGTTCTCGAGGTTCCACTGGCTCTGGCCATGGCGCAGCAGGATCAGGCGGGGCATTCGGAACTCCAGGATCGGCGGCTTGGGGTAGGCCGGGGCTCGGAACCGGTCAAGGTTGGGATGGTTTCCGGCAACGCGGCGTCGATAGCGCCGTTCCCGCCTTGTTGTGACCCTCCCGCCCCCTGTCTATACGGGGCCGCCCCCATCCCAGGACCGACCATGATCAAGCCCCGCCAGGACCTTCGCCCCAACACGGCCGACTACGAGACCGTGCCGCTGGTGAAGCCGACGGGCTTCCGCGAATACGACGCGCGGTGGATCCTCGAGAAGGAGATCAACCTCCTGGGCATCCAGGCGCTGGGCCTGGGCCTCGCCACCTACGTCCACGAGATCGGCCAGCGGCCGCGCATCGTCGTGGGCCACGACTACCGCTCCTATTCGCTGAGCGTGAAACAGGCGCTGACGCTGGGCCTTCTGGAGGGCGGGATGGAGGTGCTGGACATCGGTCTCGCCCTGTCGCCCATGGCCTATTTCGCCCAGTTCGACCTCGACGCGCCCTGCGTGGCCATGGTCACCGCCTCGCATAACGAAAACGGCTGGACTGGGGTCAAGATGGGCGCCCAGCCGCCGCTGACCTTCGGCCCCGACGAGATTGGCCGGCTGAAGGACATCGTCCTGAACGGCGAGGGCGTCGGCCGCGCGGGCGGCTCCCTGACCAGGGTCGAGGGCTTCCGCGAGCGCTACATCGCCGACATCGTGTCCAAGGTGAAGCTGACCCGCCCGATCAAGGTCGTCGCCGCCTGCGGCAACGGCACCGCCGGCGCCTTCGCCCCCGAGGCACTGCGCCGGATGGGGGCCGAGGTGATCGAGATGGACACCGAGCTCGACTTCACCTTCCCCAAATACAACCCCAACCCCGAAGACCACGCCATGCTGATGCAGATGGCGCAGAAGGTCCGCGACACCGGGGCCGATCTGGCGCTGGGCTTCGACGGCGACGGCGACCGCTGCGGCGTCGTCGACGACACCGGCGAGGAAATCTTCGCCGACAAGATCGGCCTGATGCTCGGCCGCGACCTGTCGGCCCTGCACCCCAACGCCACCTTCGTC
>NZ_DASWNO010000090.1:0-2483 GCF_036399195.1 Brevundimonas sp. | reverse complement strand
GCGATCTCATCCCTCATCCCTAATCCCTCATCCCCCGGAGACGTCGAAGCCGTCGACCCACGCCTGTAGCAGCGTCCGGGCGATGGCGATGGGGGGCGGGGGCTTGATCGAGGGGTGGGTTCCGGCGAGGCAGGCGCGGGCTTCGTCGCGGGTCAGCCAGGCGACGGCTTCCAGTTCGGTCTGGTCAGGGCGGGCGTCGTCGCCGTCGACCTCGGCGATCAGGCCGATCATCAGCTGCGCCGGGAAGGGCCACGGCTGGCTGGAGTGATAGCGGACGGCGGTGACGGTCAGGCCCGCTTCCTCCTCGATCTCGCGCGCGCAGGCCTCCTCGATGGTCTCGCCGGGCTCGAGGAAACCGGCCAGCGCCGACATCCGGCCCTCCGGCCAGCTGGCCTGACGACCCAGCAGGCAGCGCGGCTCGTCGCCGCCCCTGAACACCGGCAGCATGATGGTGACCGGATCGACGCGCGGGAAATGCTCGGTCGCGCAGGCCGGGCAGATGCGCTTCCATCCGCCGGAGGCGGTCTGGCTCTCGATCCCGCAGGCGGCGCAGAAGCCGTGCCGACGCCGCCAGTCGAACAGGCTCTTGGCGGCGCCCGCCATGGCGGCCTCCGGGCCCAGCAGCAGGGCCGCGGCCTCGCGCATCTCGTGGAAGGCGCCCAGACCGGCCACCGGCCCGGTCGCTGGATCGACCGAACCCTCGACCTCAACGGCGAAACACGGCGCGTCCTTCCACAGTCCGAGGAAGGCCTCCCGGTCGGGGACAACGGCGCGGGCGTGCTCAAGCGACAGCCAGGCGAGGCGCGGGCCGTCGGCGTGGTCCTCCAGCAGCGGCCGGCCTTCCCACAGCACCAGCGCCAGCGCGTCCGGCCGCCCCGCCTGTTCCGCCAGCCAGTCCGGCTCGTTGCGCCGGTCGCCGGCGCGGTCCAGCGGATTGCCGGCGAAGGTGTTGAGGCTGGGGAGGGCCATGCGCCTCTCTAGCAAGGCGGCGCTTGCATCCGCGAGCCGGAATCGTCATATCGGCCTTGGAGATCGCGGGCGAAGGCTTCGCCAATCTGGTCAGGGCCGGAAGGCAGCAGCCACAACGAATTCCCCTTCGAGTCGCGGTCTCCACTTCCTTGCATTGGTGCGCTAACGCTCGCGACGCGGTCGCTCGCTGCTTGAGCGCCCAAGGTTGCCCTCCGCCCTGACCGGCGGGCGCGACGCCGTGCTTGAGCGCGGCTGAGCCGTATCAACGGAACCGCCGCCGCCGCCAGCCGCTCTGTCTGCTCACTATATCCAGGAGCGGACATGAGCATTCTCGGCAACATCCTCGGCAAGATATTCAAGCGGCGCGAGACCGCCACGCCCACCGCCGCTCCGGCGCCGACGGCGGCTCCCACGACGACGACGACGACCTTCGCCCCGGCGCCCGCCGCGGCCGAGCCGGTGGATGTGGACGGCATTCTCGACTTCATGAACGAGCAGCGCGACCAGAAGCTGAACTGGCGCACCTCGATCGTCGACCTGATGAAGCTGACCGGGATGGACTCCACGCTGCAGGAGCGCCGGGAGCTGGCCGACGAACTGGGCTACACCGGCGACAAGTCCGACACCGCCTCGATGAACATCTGGCTGCACCGGCAGGTGATCCAGCGGATCAAGGACAACGGCGGCCAGATCCGCGACATGACGGACTAAGCCCTCTCCCGAGAAGCGGACTTCCTTTCGAGCTTCGTTCCCTCTGCCTGCGGGTTCATCACAAAGAGCACGAAGACCACACGAAGGACACGAAGAGAGCCAGGCGCCCTTCGTGTCCTTCGTGATCCCTTGATGGTCTTCGTTATGAACCTTGGATGGATGCCGCTTCGCGGGGATGAGCCGTTTTAAATCGGCCGTCGATCATCGTATGACGGTCGCATGAGCCACAGCGACCCGAGTCTCGACGGTCCCCCCTGGGACGAGGATGCGCCTGACGCGCCGGTCGAGGAGCGCGATCCCAACACCGAGGATATGTTCGGCTCGCCCGAGCCCGCCGGCATGCGCGAGGCCGAGGCCGCCGCCGCGCCGGTTGAGGCCCCACCGAAGACTGTGACCGCCGCCTCCAAGCCCATCCTCGAGAAGGAGCCCGCCTCCGCCGAAGGCGACGGCGCCGCCTACACCGTGCTGGCCCGCAAATACCGGCCGCACACCTTCGAGGACCTGATCGGCCAGGAGGCCATGGTCCGCACCCTGACCAACGCCTTCGCCACCGGCCGCATCGCCCACGCCTTCATGCTCACGGGCGTCCGCGGCGTCGGCAAGACCACCACCGCCCGCCTGCTGGCCCGCGCCCTTAACAACGAGACGGACGTCATCGACCGGCCCTCGCTGGAGCTGACCGCCCACGGCCGCCACGACGCCTCCATCATGGCCGGCCAGCACATGGACGTGGTCGAGATGGACGCCGCCTCCCACACCGGCATCGACGGCATCCGCGACATCATCGAGAGCGTCCGCTACGC
>NZ_DASWNO010000089.1:0-2760 GCF_036399195.1 Brevundimonas sp. | reverse complement strand
TCGGGGCGACCCGCCGCTGTCGCGATCTCGCGCACGCGAGCGGCTTCCAGTGGGCTTGAAACGACGCCGTCGACGCCGCAGTCCAGCGCCTGCCGGACGCGCCGCTCGACGAGGGCGGCGGCGTCGAAGCCGTAGCCGATTTCGGTCAGGTCGGTGTCGGACAGGCTGGTCATGACCGTGACCGCCAGCAGCTTCGTCCCCGAACCCGCGGCGTCCCGGCCCCGGACGGCGCCGCGCATGACCTGCGGCTCGGCGTGGACGGTCAGCAGGTCGCAGCCGCCTTCCGCCACGGACCGGGCCGCGCCCTCGACCTGCGCCCCGATGTCGTGGAGCTTCCAGTCCTGGAACACCTGCTTGCCCGCGGCCCGAATCTCGTGGGCGAAGGCGACGCCGCCGGGCCGCGCCAGCAGCGTCAGGCCGACCTTGTAGAAGCCGACGGTCTCGCCCAGCCGCTCGACCATGGCGCGGGCCGCCTCGAGCGACGGCAGGTCCAGCCCGACGATCAGGCGCGGGTCGGCTGAGGCGGCGATGGTCATGGACTCGTCCTCGAGAAACCTTGGCCTTTTCGCGGGTCAGGGGTGGACGCGCGCGCGGGCGTCGGCCTTGATGGCGGCGGGCGAAGCTGAATTGCAGGGCGAGGACATCTGATGGACGCGGTCGATCTGGGCGTCAACCTGTTCGTGGCCCTGTTCGCCCTGGTCGATCCGATCGGCAACATCCCGATCTTCGCGGCCGCCACGGCCGGCGCGACGATGCGGCAACGCTGGTCGGTGGCGGCGCTGATCTGCCTCTTCGCGGCGGCGTTTCTGGCCTTCTTCTTCTTCACCGGTCTGGGGCTGCTGCAGTTCTTCGGCATCTCGCTGGCGGCGTTCCGCATCGCCGGGGGCATTCTGCTGCTGCTGCTCGGTCTCGACATGACGCGCGAGGACTTTCTCAAGTCCTTTACCGACTCCGACGCGGCGAACGATGTGAAGGATGTGCGCGGCTATGCCCAGCGGCGATTCCAGCGGCTGGTCGTGCCCTTCGCGATCCCCCTGATGATCGGCCCGGGCGCCATTTCGACCATCATCATCCAGGCCGGCGAGGCGTCGAAGATCGGCTACATGGGCCAGGTCGCCGGGGTCGCCGCCATCGCGGCCGCCTGCCTCGCGACCTTCCTCTGCTTCGCCGCGACGGGACCGATCAGCCGTGTTCTGGGCGAGGTCGGCATGTCGATCATCGTGCGCGTGCTGGGCCTGATCCTGTGCGCGCTTGCGATCCAGTTCATCCTGCTGGGGCTGTCGGAAGCGATCCCCGGCATGATCGCGGGCTCGGTGACGACGCCGTATCCGACGGGCGGGCACTAAGGGGCCGAGGGTGGCTGGTGATGGGTGATTGGTGGTTGGTTGGCCGCCGCCGGCTGAGCCATTCGCGCGCCGCCAATGGAGCGGCGCACCAGTCACCAATCACCAGCCACCAATCACCTCTTCATATCCGCCTCAGCCGTTTCGCGTGGCCGCCGACCATGTTCAGCGCCATGCGGTCCGGCAGGTGTTTGGCGAGGCCCGCCAGCAGGTTGTTCATCGCGCCGGGCGTGACCTTCGGCCGGTTGGCCTCGCAGGCGGCGTAGCCGACGCGGGCGACGTGGTCGGCGGTCTGCCACATCCAGCGGGGGTAGGCGGTCGAGACTTCCTCGCGGGTGCCGTTGACGTCGTGGAACTCGGTCAGGGTGTAGCCGGGGCATAGCGCGGTGACGTGGACGCCGGTTCCCCGCAGCTCCAGGTGCAGGCCCTGCGACGCCTTGATCAGGAAGCTCTTGATCGGCCCGTACAGGGTGTCGCCGCCGGTCGCAGGCATCTGGCCGGCCAGGGAGGCGACGTTGAGGATGCGGCCGAAGCCCCGCTCGACCATGGCCGGGGCGAGCAGCCGGGCCAGCTCGACCGGACCCGTCAGCATGACGTGGATCATCTGGGCGTGGGCCGTCGGCTCGGTGTTGAGGAACCCGGCCGTGCGGCTGAAGCCGGCGTTGTTGATCAGGCCGCCGACGGTCAGGCCGCGCTCCGAGATCGCCTGTTGCAGCCGGGCGGGCGCGGCGGGGTCGGCCAGATCCTCGGGCAGGACGGTGGAGGCGGCCCCGGTCAGGGCCAGTTCCGCGGCCAGCGCGCGCAGGGGGGCCTCGCGACGAGCGGTCAGGACCAGATCCCAGCCGTGCTCGGCATAGACCCGGGCGAGCGCCGCGCCGATCCCCGCCGACGCGCCGGTGACGAGCGCCACGGGCCGGGGCCGGGACGGCAGGCTCATCTCAGGCGGCGACCGGGCAGGACCGGTGAGGGGCGAAGGCGGCCAGCGAGGCCGGCTCGTGGTCCAGCAGGTCGGCGATGGTGATCTTCGACAGGGCCGCGCCGGCGGCCTGATCGGCGGCCGTCAGGGCCTTTGCGACCTGACGCGGGATATGCTCGCTGACGGGGCAGCCCTTGGCCCCCGCCGGCGGCGAGCCGAGGTGGGCGCAGCCGTTGACGGCGCGCAGCACGGCTTCCAGCGAGATCATCTCCGGCGGGTGCAGCAGCCAGGCTCCGCCCGAGGCTCCGGGCCGAGTCGCGATTATGCCCGCCTTGGCGAGCAGGGCCGTCACCCGGCGAACCACCACCGGATTGGTCGGGATGGAGGCGGCCAGAACCGCGCTCGGCGCCGCGTCGGCGGCCGAGAAGGCGCCCTTGTGGGCCAGATAGGCCAGGGCGTGGGCGGCGACGGGAAAGCGTTGACTGTCTGACATGGCGTTGA
>NZ_DASWNO010000088.1:0-8920 GCF_036399195.1 Brevundimonas sp. | reverse complement strand
TCCCTCTTCAGGTATGGTTACCGAATCAGGGCGTGGGAGCTGATCTGACCAAATGGCCGAGGCCGAGATCGCCTATGTCGCGACCGCGGGCGCCGCCGGGCTGGCGCTGGCGCTCAGCGCGTGGGCTGCCCGGCTGCGCGGCCGTCTGGCGATCCGGCACCGAGAGGCCGAGGCGGAGCTGACGCGGGTGCGCGCCGATCTGGCCGACTGCGACGGCGCGCTGGCGGCGTTCGAGGACGTGCGGCTAGCCCTGTCGCCCGACGGACGCACCCGACGGCTCGGCGCGCCGGCGGCGTGGAGCGCACTGGTTCGGGACATGGCCGCGGGGCCGGATGCGGACCCGGCGCTGGTGGTGCTCGACGCCGTCCGCGCCGCCGAGGGTGCGCGCCTGGACGCTCTCATCGACCGGGGCGAACCCTTCGACGCGGTGCTGGAGGGCTCGTCCGGCGCCTGGTCGATCGAGGGCCGGTCGTCAGCCGGCGCGGCATGGCTGAAGCTGGCGCGGCTCGGGCTGGTCGGCACGGCGGCGGAAAGCGGTCTGGGGCTGCTGGCGGACTCCTATCCAGCCCCGACATGGATCACCGACGCGGCCGGACGGCTGGCCTGGGCGAACCGGGCCTGGCTGGACGAGATGAAGGCCGACAGCCTCGAGGCGGCGCGCGAGCAGGGGCTCAGCTTCGACCGCGGCGCCGACGTCATCGTGGCCGAGGCGGCCCGGACGCGGCAGCCTCAGGACGGCTTCCGCTGGACCACCGGCGGTGGGCGGCGACGCGCGTGGCGGATCGTGGCCGAGCCGGTTCAGGGCGGGGCCGGCGCGGTGCTGGCCTTCGCGCTGGACATGACCGAGGCGGAAGAGACGCGCGACACCCTGCGCCGTCACGTCGAGGCCCACGACGAGACCCTGAACCATCTCGCCGACGCGGTCGCCATCTTCGGCCCGTCCAAGCGGCTGGCCTTCCACAACACGGCCTTCCAGACCCTGTTCAACATCGATCCGGCCTGGTTGGACGAGCGGCCGACGCACGCCGAGCTGTTGGACCGGCTGCGCCAGCGCCGGATGCTGCCCGAAGTGATCGACTACGCCGGCTGGAAGGCCAACGAACTGGACTTCTACGGCGCGGCCGAGGCGGCTCCGGACGACAGCTGGTCCCTGCCCGACGGACGCACCCTGCGCGTGGTGCGCCAGCCGCACCCGCTGGGCGGGGTGTTGCTGCTGTTCTCGGACATCACCGACGAGCTGAAGCTGCGCAGCCGGTTCAACGCCCAGATCCAGGTCCAGACCGCGACGCTGGACAAGCTGAACGACGCCGTCGCGGTGTTCGGCTCGGACGGCCGCATCCGCCTGCACAACGAGGCCTTCGACAATTTCTGGGGCGTCAGCGGCGAGGCGCTGGACGCCGCCAGCGACTTCGACGCCGTGGCCGCCCTGTGCCACGCCACCATGCCCGACCCGGCCCTTTGGCTGGGGCTGAAGGCGCGGGTGGCCGATCCCGATCCGGAGAGCCGGGTGCCGATCGCCGGCGAGGGACGCACCACGGACGGACGCATCGCCTCCTGGCTGACCCGGCCGCTGCCGGACGGAGCGACGCTGGTCGCCTTCTCCGACGTGACTGCCCGACGCGGGCTGGAACAGGCGCTGGCGGCCAAGGCGCAGGCGCTGGAGGAGTCGACCGCGCTGAAGCGCGAGTTCGTCGGCAGCGTCTCCTACGAACTGCGCACCCCGCTGACGACCATCGTCGGCTATTCGGAGCTGCTGGAGATGCAGGCCGACCTGCCGGAGCGAAGCCGCCAGCACGCCGGGGCCATCCGGGTCGCCGCCAGCCAACTGGCGGGCTCCATCGACGATGTGCTCGACATGGCCCAGATCGATGCCGGCGAGATGGAGCTGACTCTTGGCGACGTGCGGGTCCGCGACCTGCTGGACGCCGCCGCCGACAAGGCGCGCGCTCGTATCGAAGGCCGGGGCGCCAGTCTGACGGTCGTGTGCCCGCCGTCGATCCGCCCGATCCGGGCCGATGCGCAGCGGGTCGGGCAGGCGCTCGATCACCTGCTCGACAACGCCGCGCGGTCGGTGTCGGAGGGCGGGACGGTGTCCCTGACGGCCGAGGCGACCACCACCGAGGTCCGCATCCGGGTCGAGGACAGCGGGCGCGGCATTCCCTATCACCTGCAGGCGCACGTCTTCGACCGCTTCGTCCGGCGGGAGCGCGGCGGGCCGGGCGTCGGGCTGGCGTTGGTCAAGGCCTTGGTCGAGCTGCACGGCGGCTGGGCTGAGGTCGAGAGCGAACCCGGCAAGGGCGCGGCCTTCATCCTGCACCTGCCGCTGGAAGCCGCGGGCGTGGCGGCGGCGCCGGAGTTGCGGCTGGGGATGGCGAGTGGCGAGTGATTAGTGGCTAGTGGCTAGTGGCTGGGCGCCGGCGGTGCCGCCGCCTCGCCGGCGCTGCTCCCCGCAGGCGGCGCTGGAAACGGGCGGCGCTAACCACTAGTCACTAGTCACTAATCACTCGCGCCTCGCCACCAGCCACCCCTCGGACCCGTCATGGCCAAACGACTGAAGACCGCGCTGATCTACGACTTCGACGGCACGCTCGCGCGCGGCAACATGCAGGAAGTCAGCTTCATCCCATCGATCGGGATGACGCCGAAACAGTTCTGGGACAGCGTCTTCCCCACCACCCAGGCCGCCGACGGCGACGGCATCCTGATGTACATGCAGATGATGCTGCAGGCTGCGCGCGAGAACGGTCAGCCGGTGACGCGGCAGGCGTTGCGCGACCACGGCCGCGACGTGGCCCTGTTCGAGGGTCTGCGGGACATGAGCTGGTTCGAGCGGATGGACGCCTTCGGCGACCAGTTCGGGCTCGAGATCGAGCACTACATCATCTCCGCCGGGCTGACGGAGATGATCGAGGGCTGCCCGATCGCCAAGGCGTTCAAGCACGTCTACGCCTCGAAATACGTCTATGACGCGGAGGACGTGGCGATCTGGCCGGCCGTCGGCGTCAACTACACGACCAAGACCCAGTACCTGTTCCGCATCAACAAGGGCGTGTTCAACCACTGGGACGACGAGCGCATCAATCGCTTCATCCCCGACGACGAACGGCCGATCCCGTTCGAGCGGATGATCTTCCTCGGCGACGGCGACACAGACGTGCCGACCATGAAGATGATGCACACCAAGGGCGGCTTCTCGATCGCCGTCTACGACCCTGAGACCACGCCGCGTGACGCGACCAAGATCCACCGGCTGATCTCGGAGGACCGCGTGAACTTCGTCGCCGCCGCCGACTATCGCGAGGGGTCGCCGGTCGATCTGATCGTGAAGGGCCTGATCGGACGCATCGCGGTGAACGCCGGGAGAATGCCGGCGGACGGGTAGTTCTCTTAACGTCTTTCCGGGGCCGCGTAGCGGAACCCGGAACCCAGGGGCTCAGCACAAGTCGTAGAAGCGGCGGCCTTGGCGCCCGGTCTTCTGGGTTCCGGGTTCTGACCCGGCTGCGCCGGCCCAGCCCCGGAAGGACGAAGAGGTGAGTGGTGGCCCACTTCCCTCCGGTTCACAAATTCTCACGAAATCGGGAACGCGGAGGCGGGCTCTCGGTTGTCGGCTTCGTGATCGTTGGGACCGGCGGGTGCTCCGTCGGGCGATCTCCGGAGAATCGGACATGAACTTCAAGATCATCAGCCTGGCCGCCGCCAGCGCGCTCGCCCTCGCCGCCTGCTCGGGCCAGGACGACGCCGCCAAGACCGACGCCGCCGCGACCGCGGCCGAAGACACCTCGGCCATGGCTCCGGCCGACACGGGCGCCATGGGCACGACCGGCACGACTGGCACGACCGGCGGCACGATGGACGGCTCCACGACCGGCACGACCGGGACCACGGGCACGGCGGGCGCCACCGGCACCACCGGCACCACGGGCCAGACCCCCGGCACGCTGCCGACGGATCAGAACACCACCTCGTCGACCACCAGCCCGCCCGCTCAGTAAGGGGTTGCGCCGGAGCGGCGCCGGACGGCGATGTGCGGTTTCCCTCACGAGGCTTCACGAACGCGTGATAATTCGCTTGCGCTCGTGCTCACGTTCCCGTTATCTCGGGATTGCGAGGATTCATGACCTCGTGTGACCCTTCTGAAGGAAGAAACCCATGCGCATCGTCGCTCTGATCGCCGCTTCGGCCGCCGCTCTGGCCCTCGCCGCCTGCCAACCCGCCGCCGAAGACACCGCTGCTGACGCGTCGACCGACGCCGCCGCCGCCGCCGACACCGCCACGGACGCTGCCGCGACCGCCGACGCTGCCGCCGCCGACGCGACCGCCGCCGCCGCCACCGCCGAAGGCGCCACCGCTGCCCCCGCCGCCGACGGCGCGATGGCTCCGGCCGCCGCTGCTCCGGCTGCTGAAGAAAAAGCCGCTCACTAAGAGCGACTTCAAGACAGGCTCCAGGGCCTGACTGAAGGAAGGGCCGTCCTCTGGGGCGGCCCTTTTTCTTTGTCCGGACCGCAGCTTTGACGGCGGGCTTGCGGATCAGCGCCAGCCGTATAGGCCGGAGGCCATGATCGACGACCGATCCCCCCAGCTGGTCTGGACGGACGACGGCGCCCCGCGCTCGGGCCGGTTCGACGACGTCTATTTCTCGCGCGAGGACGGTCTGGCCGAGAGCCGCGCCGTCTTCCTGACGGGGTGCGGCCTGCCCGAAGCATGGAAAGGACGAAGCCGGTTCACGGTGGCCGAGCTCGGCTTCGGCACGGGACTGAACATCGCCGCCCTGCTGGCGCTGTGGCGCGCGGAGCGCCCGGCGGGCGGGCGGCTGCACGTGTTTTCCGTTGAAGGCTTCCCGCTGCGACGCGAGGAGGCGGCCCGCGCCCTCGCGGCCTGGCCGGAACTGGCCGGCTCCGCGTCGGCCCTTCTGGCGGCGTGGCCGGAGCCGACGCCCGGCTTCCACCGCCTGGACCTGCCGGGGTTCGACGCCGTCGTCGATGTCGCGGTTGGAAATGTGGAAAGCGCGCTGGCGCGCTGGTCCGGCCACGCCGACGCCTGGTTCCTCGACGGGTTCGCGCCTTCGACCAATCCGGAGATGTGGTCCGAGGCGGTGCTGGACGCGATCGTGGCCCGCTCGGCGCCGGGTGCGCGGCTGGCGACCTTCACCGTCGCGGGGTCGGTGCGACGGGGGCTCGCGGCGCGCGGCTTCACCATCCAGAAGCGGCCGGGACACGGGCGCAAGCGCGAGCGGCTCGAGGGGGTCTTCCCGGACCACTCGCCCCAGACGCCGGATACCCCGTCAATCGCGATCATCGGGGCCGGCGTCGCCGGCGCCGCGCTTGCGCGAGCGTCCGCCGCGCTCGGTATCGAAGCCGTGGTGGTCGAGGCGGAAGGGCCGGGCGCGGGCGCGTCCGGATTCCCGGCGGCGCTGGTGACGCCACGTCTCGACGCGGGCGACGAAGCGATCGCGGCGCTGCATGCGCAGGCGCTGGAGCGGGCCGGCGCCCTTTATGCCCCCGTGCCGAACGCCGTGGTGACCCGAGGGGTGCTGCAACTGGAACAGACGGCCCGCGACGGCCGCCGGTTCGGCAAGGTCGCCGTCCAGGCGATTTGGCCCGAAGGCGCGATGACGACGCTGGACGCCGACGCCTGTTCGGCGCGGCTGGGGGAGCGGGTCGGCGTGGGCGGGCTGTGGATGCGGGAGGCCTTGGCCCTGCGGCCGGCGGCTGTGCTTTCCGCCTGGCTGGGCTCCGCCCGGCGCGCGACAGGGCAGGTTGCGCGTATCGCTCGGTCAGACGACGGATGGCGCCTGCTGGACCGGGAGGGCCGAACAATCGTTTCCGCTCAGGTCGTTGTGATCGCCGCCGGATGGGGAACGGCCGCGCTGGCTTCACTCCTGCCGCTCGCGCCGGTCCGAGGCCAGGCGGATTGGGTCGATGACGCCGAAGGCCCCGCCGCGGCCTGGGGAGGATATGTCGCGCCTATGGGACACGGCCTCCTCTTTGGAGCGACGCATGATCGGGGCGAAAGCGCCGGGGGTCCGACGACCGAAGCGTCAGCGCGCAATCTCGCGACCTTGGCCGCGCGGATGCCGACCATGGCGGCGGGGCTGTCGCGCCGTGGAGACATCCGCGCCCGGACCGCCGTGCGCGCGACGACCCCCGACCGGCTACCGCTGGCGGGCGGAATGGGAGCGGCCGGCCTTTACCTGCTGGGCGGGCTGGGATCGCGCGGGTTCTGCCTCGCGCCATTGTTGGCCGAGCATGTCGTCGCGCTCGCCGTCGGCGCTCCGTCGCCACTGCCCGTGGATCTGGCGTCGCGCGTCGATCCGCTGAGATTCAACCGGACCCTTGTGCAACCGGCTGCGCCGACAGACGATTGAGCCGGCGTCGCCGCCCGGAGAACACCATGCGCACCGCCCTCGCTCTCGCCGTCTTCACCCTCACCGCCGCGGGGGCTTGCGCTCCGATGGACGGAGCGGCCACGGGAGCATCGACGGCCGGCCAGTCGCCGCGCCAGTGTTTCGACGTCCGGCAGGTCAGCAACTACCGCCAGGGCGACACGGGCCAGCTATATCTGCGCGTCGGGCGCAGCGCGGTGTACGAGCTGAGCGCCGCCGGCGGCTGCACGGACCTCGACTTCGCCCAACGGGTGGCCCTGATCCCCGACGGTATCGGCGGATCGCGGCTGTGCACCGACGACTGGGCGCGGGTCGTCGTCCCCGGCTCCACGAGCGCCAACACCGTCTGCCGCGTCCGTCTCAGCCGTCAGCTGACGCCGGAACAGGTGGCGGCCATCCCCGAACGCCAGCGTCCGTGATCAGCCCTTCTGGGCGTAGCCGAGGCGCTGGTTCAGCTTCTCGATCAGATCGATGGCGGTGTCGGCGATGACCGAGCCGGGCGGATAGACGGCGGCGGCGCCGAGATCGATCAGGGTCTGGACGTCCGACGGCGGGATGACCCCGCCCACCACGATCATGATGTCTGGCCGCCCGAGCTTTTCCAGCTCGGCCTTCAGCTCAGGCACCAACGTCAGGTGTCCCGCCGCCAGCGACGAGGCGCCGACGGCGTGGACGTTGCGCTCGACCGCCTCCTTCGCCGCTTCTTCGGGCGTCTGGAACAGGGAGCCAGCCGTGGCCTCGAGCCCGAGGTCGCCATAGGCGGTGGCGACCACCTTCTGGCCGCGGTCGTGGCCGTCCTGTCCCAGTTTGGCGATCAGGATGCGGGGCGGGCCGCCGTCGTTCTCGACGAAGGCGGCGACCATGTCGCGGGCGCGGCTGATTTTCGGATCCGCGCCGGCTTCCCTCGCATAGACGCCGGAGACGGTCTTCACGCTGGCGACGTGGCGGCCGAAGGCGGCTTCCAGCGCGTCGGAGATTTCGCCGACGGTGGCGTAGGCGCGGGCCGCCTGCACCGACAGCTCCAGCAGATTGGCGGTCCCGCGCGCGCCCTCGGTTAGGGCGGTCAGCGCCGCCTGGGTCTTCGCTTCGTCGCGTTCGGCGCGCAGTCGCTTCAGCTTGTCGATCTGGGCGGCCAGAACGGCGGCGTTGTCGACCTTCAGCATGGGGATGTCGTCGACGGCGTCGGACAGGTAGCGGTTCACGCCGACCACGGTCTGCTGACCGGTGTCGATCCGCGCCTGCGTCCGGGCCGCGGCCTCCTCGATCCGCAGCTTGGGCACGCCGGCGTCGATTGCTTTCGCCATCCCGCCCAGCGTCTCGACCTCGGCCATCAGGGCGCGGGCCTTTTCGGCCAGCTCGTGGGTCAGGCGCTCGACGTAGAAGCTGCCGCCCCAGGGATCGATGACGCGGGTCAGGCCGGTCTCCATCTGCAGCAGCAGCTGGGTGTTGCGGGCGATGCGGGCCGAGAAGTCGGTGGGCAGGGCCAGCGCCTCGTCCAGCGCATTGGTGTGCAGGCTCTGGGTCTGGCCCCCCGCCGCGGCCATGGCCTCGACCATGGTGCGCGGCACATTGTTGAACACGTCCTGCGCCGCCAGCGACCAGCCCGAGGTCTGGCAATGGGCGCGCAGGGCCAGGGACTTGGGATCCTTGGCGCCGAACTTCGCCACCGCCTCGGCCCACAGCAGGCGGCCGGCGCGCAGCTTGGCCACCTCCATGAAATAGTTCATGCCGATGGCCCAGAAGAAGCTCAGGCGCGGCGCGAACCGGTCGACGTCCATGCCCGCCGCGACCCCGGCCTTCAGGTATTCGACGCCGTCGGCGAGGGTGTAGGCCAGCTCCAGATCGGCCGAGGCCCCCGCCTCCTGCATGTGATAGCCGCTGATCGAGATCGAATTGAATTTCGGGGTGTGCTCGGCGGTCCAGGCGAAGATGTCCGACACGATCCGCATCGAGGGTTCGGGCGGATAGATGTAGGTGTTGCGGACCATGAACTCCTTGAGGATGTCGTTCTGGATGGTCCCGGTCAGGGCCGCGTGCGGCACGCCCTGCTCTTCCGCCGCGACGACGTAGAGGGCGAGAATCGGCAATACCGCGCCGTTCATCGTCATCGACACCGACATCTGGTCCAGCGGGATGCCGTCGAACAGCGTCCGCATGTCGTAGATGCTGTCGATGGCCACCCCGGCCATGCCGACGTCTCCCTTCACCCGCGGATGGTCCGAGTCATAGCCGCGGTGGGTGGCCAGATCGAAGGCGATCGACAGGCCCTTCTGACCGGCGGCGAGGTTGCGGCGATAGAAGGCGTTCGACGCCTCGGCGGTGGAGAAGCCGGCGTACTGGCGGATGGTCCAGGGGTTGGACGCATACATGGTCGGATAGGGCCCGCGCACGTAGGGGGCGATCCCCGGCAGGCCGTGAATGGCGGCGAGTCCCTGCAGGGCTTCCGGTCCGTAGGCGGTCGCGACGGTAAGCCCCTCGGGTGTGGTCCACGGCTCGCGAGACGGGCCGGTTCCGGTCGCGCCGGCGTCGAGGGGGATG
>NZ_DASWNO010000087.1:0-14827 GCF_036399195.1 Brevundimonas sp. | reverse complement strand
TGAGCGCCGTCTCGCCGACGGCCGGCTGGACCCCGATCCGTCGCAGGCGGCGGTGATCGGCGCGCTCGAACGGGCCGAGCTTGATCTGGAAAAGCGCGGCCTCTTCGGCCGGCGGCCGGAGGTTCGCGGCGTCTATCTTTGGGGACCGCCGGGACGCGGCAAGTCCATCCTGATGGACCTGTTCTGCGCCTGCGCCCCCGAGGAGCGTAAGGCCCGCGCCCATTTCCACGCCTTCATGGCGCGGGTGCACGAGCTGATCCGCCAGTGGCGCGAGGGCGACGCGGCGACGCGCAAAGCCGTCTTCGGCCAGTCCAAAGGCGACGACCCCATCCGGCCGACGGCCGAGCTGATCGCTTCGGAGGCGCGGCTGCTGTGCTTCGACGAACTGCAGGTCACCGACATCGGTGACGCCATGATCCTGGGGCGGCTGTTCGAGGCGCTGTTCGAACAGAAGGTGGTGCTGGTCGTCACCTCCAACCGCGCGCCCGAGGACCTGTACCTGAACGGCATCAACCGGCAGCTCTTCCTGCCCTTCATCGACATGATCCGCGCGCGCTGCGAGGTGGTCGAGGTGGCGGGCGGCCGCGATTGGCGGCTGGACCGGATCATGGGCTCGCGGGTCTGGTTCACCCCCGCCGACGCCGACCAGCGGCAGGCGTTCGACGCCCTGTGGGAAGAGCTGAAGGGCGAACAGGCCGAGGCGCCGGCGCATCTGACCGTGCAGGGGCGGCGGGTGACGATCGAGCGCACCGACGGCGGACTGGCGCGGGCCACCTTCCGGCAGCTGTGCGGCACGGCGCTGGGGCCGCAGGACTATCTGGCGGTGGCCGAACGCTTCCACACTCTGTTCCTCGAGGACGTGCCGGTGCTGGGCCCGGCCAACCACCACGAGGCGCGGCGGCTCGTGACGCTGGTCGACGCGCTCTACGAGGCCGGCACGCGGCTGGTGGCGTTGGCGGAGGCCGTCCCGGAGGCGCTTTACCCCGCGGGCGTCGGCGCCTTCGAATTCGAACGCACGGTGTCGCGGCTGAATGAAATGGCGGGAGCGGAATGGCTGGCGCGGGAACGGGCGGCCTGACACGCTCGCCACAATTCCGCTCGCGCCGGCGGGTCCAGTGTTTCACCTTCCGGAGAATTGTCGATGCGCCTGACCGCCCTGCTCGCCGCCCTTGCCCTTTGCGCCGCCTCGCCCGTGCTGGCGCAGACGGCCGCCCCCGCCAAGGGGGCGCCGGTTTCGGAGGTCCGCGCCTGGCTGACCGGCTTGGGCGGGACTGTCGCCGAGCCCGAGGTCGAGGCGAGCACCCAGACGCTCAAGGTGGCGGACCAGCCGCTGCCGTGGACCCTGACCTTCTACAACTGCACCGGCGCCGGTCCATGCGACGACGTCCAGTATAGCGCGGCCTTCTCGGGCGGGGTGACGCTGGAACAGGTCAACGCCTGGAACCGCAACGCCCGCTACGCCAAGGCCTTCTTCGTGCCCGCGGGCGACGGCGGCGAGGCCGGAGCGGTGCTGCAGTACGACCTGGTGCTGACCTCGACCGGGACCGGCCAACTGCAGGAGCCCACGGCGATCTGGCTGCAGATGCTGCGCGGGTTCGCGGGGAGCCTGGTGCAGGCGCAGGGGCCGGCGGCGGCGCAATAGTCGTCGTCATCCCGGCGAAGGCCGGGACATGGCGGCGCCGCGACGGCGGCGAAACACCGTGAGGGAAGCAGGGCCCTCGAAGGCGGGGGCTCCGACAGGTTCGCGCTCTCGCGCGCCGCCTTGTCCCGGCTCTCGCCGGGATGACGACAAGGAAAGGCGGCTGCTAAACCAGCGAGCTGTCGATGTCCTTGCAGGCCTGGATCAGGCCCTTCACCGACTCGACGGACTTGGCGAACATCGCCTTCTCGTCGTCGTTGGTGGTGAACTCGATCACCTTCTCCACGCCGCCGGCGCCGATCAGGGCGGGGACGCCGACGTAGAGGTCGGACAGGCCGTATTCGCCCGACAGCCAGACGGCGCAGGGCAGGACGCGCTTCTGGTCCAGCAGGTAGGAGCGGGCCATGGCGACGGCGCTCTCGGCCGGGGCGTAGAAGGCCGAGCCGGTCTTCAGCAGGGCGACGATTTCGCCTCCCCCTTTTCTGGTGCGGTCGACGATGGCGTCCAGCTCGGCCTGGGTCATGAAGCCGGCCTTGACCGCGTCGGGCAGGGGCAGTCCGCCGACGGTCGAGTGACGCACCATCGGCACCATGTCGTCGCCGTGGCCGCCCAGCGTCCAGGCGTTGATGTCCTGCACCGAGACGCCGGTCTTCTCCGCCAGGAAGTATGCGAAGCGGGCCGAATCCAGCACGCCGGCCATGCCGACGACCTTCTCCTTGGGAAGGCCCGAGAACTGCTGCAGGGCCCAGACCATGGCGTCGAGCGGGTTGGTGATACAGATGACGAAGGCGTTCGGGGCGTGCTGTTTGATGCCCTCGCCGACGGCCTTCATGACCTTCAGATTGATGCCGATCAGGTCGTCGCGGCTCATGCCCGGCTTGCGCGGCACCCCGGCGGTGACGATGCAGACGTCCGCGCCGGCGATGTCGGCGTAATCGTTGGCGCCCTTCAGCGCGACGTCGGTCCCGATCACGGCGCTGGCCTCAGCGATGTCCAGCGCCTTGCCCTGGGGCGTGCCCTCGGCGATGTCGAACAGAATGACGTCGCCCAGCGCCTCGCGCGCCGCGATGTGAGCCAGGGTGCCGCCGATCATGCCGGCGCCGATGAGGGCGATCTTCGCGCGAGCCATAGAGTTCTCCAGTGGCCTGTCGCGCTTCGCGCGACTTGGGGCCGATTGTTGAGGGCCTGTCGCGCGCATGCGCTGCTTGAGGCCGTTTGTTAGGGAGGAAACCGTGGGCGGCGGTCTAGACCCGCGCGCTTGCGCCTGCAACCGTGACGCCGCGTCACCGGAGCGACCATGGCCCGCCTGCCCGAACCCCGGCCTGAACTGGTCCCCGCCGAGGCCGTGCCCGACGGGCTGATCACAGTCGTCGATGAGGGCGCCGTTCGGGCCGAGGTCGAGGCGTGGCGGGCGCGGATGCTGAAGCGGCCCGGCCTGTGGGACAAGGCGACGCGCGGCACGCAGGCGCGGATCAACCGAATGATCCCCGAGCGGGTCCACGCCATCGTCACCGCAGGCGTCGAGGCGATGACGAAAGGGATTCTGTTCGGCTCGGACCTGATCCAGTCGCGGCCGCTCGCCGACGGCCCGCTGGCGGCGCGCGAGCTGAGGGCGCGGGCGATAATCCGGACCTACCGCAACACCGCCGGGGTCGAGGGCGGGGTCGCGGGCGCGGGCGGCTTCGTGCTGGCGGCGGCGGACTTCCCGGCCCTGATGGCGATCAAGGTGCGGATGCTGGGCGACGTGGTCGGCGCCTACGGCTGGGGCGGGGATGCGGTGCGCGAGCGGCTATTCCTGCTGCACATCTTCCACCTCGCCTTCGCGAGCGCGCAACGGCGACCCGAGGCGCTGGCGGCGCTGGAGGCGTGGATCGCGGGCGTGGACCAGCCGGAGACGACTGCCGAGTACGACTGGCGCCGCTTCCAGATCGAGTACCGCGACTACATCGACCTCGCCAAACTGGCCCAGCTGATCCCTGTGGTCGGCGCCCCGATCGGCGCGGTGGTCAACTGGCGGCTGGTCGACCGGCTGGGCGAGACGGCCATGATGGCGTGCCGCATGCGGTGGTTGGGGGAGGCGGGGCCTCAACGATAGACCACAACGACCGGGAAAACTTTTGCAATCGAGCCGTCGGCGCCACGCTGGAACTCGCTATCAACCGATCGCGTGAGTACGGCGCCGTCATCGAAACGGGCCCGTACATCGAATGTGCATGCGCTGTTGAAGCCTGTGGGCGCACATTCGACTTTCGACACCGAGATCAGGACAGGTGTTTGCCCGCGACGTCCGCTCAGGAAGGCCATGCGGGCCACGTGTTCACTCCAATTTGCCCTCACATGGGCGACCACCTCCCGGTCGGAGGCCAGGAGGGACGGTGTCGGCGGCGCGGTGGCGCAGCCAGTTAGCGCAAGCACCGAAAGTGCGGCGAGCGGAAGCGGGTGAAGGGTCATGCCGCGGAGCCTAGCGGCGCCGTTCCCGATGGCAAGTCGACGGCCGGCCCCTCTCACACATACTTGAGTTCCGGTTTTGTTCGTGTCTCTATTAGTCTGTCAGGGAGGAGAGATCATGATCGGATATGTGACGCTGGGGACAAACGATCTCGAGCGGGGCGCGCGGTTCTATGATGCGCTGGCGGCCGAGCTCGGGACGTCGCGGATGATGGAGTGGCCGGGCGCGATCGCCTGGGGCACGCCGGGCGGCGGGGCCGGGATCGGGCTGACCAAGCCGTTCGACGGCGCGGCGGCGAGCGTCGGCAATGGGGTGATGGTGGCGCTGGAGGCGTCGTCGCAGGAACAGATCCAGCGGCTGCACCAGATCGCGCTGGAGAACGGCGGAACTTGCGAGGGGCCGCCCGGGCCCCGCGGCGAGGGCTTCTACGCGGCCTATTTCCGTGACCCGGACGGCAACAAGCTAAACGCCTTCATGATGACGGGGCAGGAGTAGCGGCAGCCGACGCCCGCCAACTCGTCGTCCTTCCGGGGGCGCGTAGCGCAACCCGGAATCCAGAAGTCCGGGCTCGGTCCGGGACGCGCGGTTGGCCGGTAGTCCGGACCTCTGGATTCCGGGTTCCTGCGCGGCTGCGCCGCTCCGGCCCCGGAGGGACGAGGAAGAGCAGAGAGTGCGAGTGGCATAACCTCACCCTTTGCCGACGACAAAGTTTATCGATTTTCCCTGCCGCTTCGGCAGGCATAGGCTCCCTGAAAAGCATACTCAGGGAGGACCACCATGGACGGAAACGCCGGCGCCCCGACGCCCCTCAACGATCCGAAGAAGGAAGCGGCGGCCCTGAGGTCGCTGCTGGGTCGGACCAACCGCGACTGGTGGCCTAACCATCTGTCGGTCGACATCCTGCACCAGCAGGGCCGCACCGGCGATCCGATGGGCGACGGCTTCAACTATGGCGAGGCGTTCAAGACGCTCGACTACGCCGCGGTGAAGCGCGATCTGACCGCCCTGATGACCGACAGCCAGCCGTGGTGGCCGGCGGACTACGGCCACTACGGGCCGTTCTTCATCCGCATGGCCTGGCACTCGGCGGGCACCTATCGCACAGGCGACGGGCGCGGCGGGGCCAACTCCGGCCAGCAGCGCTTCGCGCCGCTGAACAGCTGGCCGGACAACGGCAATCTCGACAAGGCGCGCCGGCTGCTGTGGCCGATCAAGCAGAAATACGGCGCCAAGCTGTCGTGGGCCGACCTGATGATCCTTGCGGGCAATGTCGCCATCGAGTCGATGGGCGGGCCGACCTTCGGCTTCGGCGGCGGCCGCGCCGACGTCTGGGAGCCCGAGAAGGACGTCTACTGGGGCACCGAGGAAGAGTGGCTGGGCGAAACCCGGATCAACGAGGAGTCCGGCAAGGCGCTGGAGAGCCCGCTGGCGGCGATCCAGATGGGCCTGATCTACGTCAATCCGGAAGGGCCCGGCGGCAACGCCAACGCCCTGCAATCGGCGCGCGACATGCGCGAGACCTTCTCCCGAATGGGGATGAACGACGAGGAGACGGTGGCGCTGACGGCGGGCGGTCACACCTTCGGCAAGGCCCACGGCGCCGGCGACGCCTCCAAGGTCGGGGCCGCGCCCGAAGGGTCGGACATCGCCCAGCAGGGCCTCGGCTGGCAGTCCGGCCACGAGAGCGGCCTGGGCGACCACACCATCACCTCGGGGCTGGAAGGCGCCTGGACGCCGACGCCCATCACCTGGGACATGACGTATTTCGACATGCTGCTGGACCACGAATACGAGATGGTCCGCAGCCCCGCCGGAGCCAAGCAGTGGCAGCCGGTCGGCAATCCCGCCGAGACGCTGGCCCCCGCCGCCCACACGCCCGGCAAGCGCGTGCCGACGATGATGACGACCGCCGACATGGCGCTGAAGGTCGATCCCAGATACCGCGAAGTCATGGAGCGCTTCCGCGCCGACCCGGCCTATTTCGGCGACGCCTTCGCCCGCGCCTGGTTCAAGCTTTGCCACCGCGACATGGGGCCGAAGGCGCGCTACCTCGGGCCCGAAGTGCCGCAGGAGGATCTGCTGTGGCAGGATCCGATCCCCCGGCGTCAGGGGCCGATGATCGGCGAGGCCGACATCCGGGCGCTGAAGGACCGCATCGCCGCCTCCGGCCTGTCGGTGGCGGAACTGGTCAGCACTGCGTGGGCGGCGGCCTCGACCTATCGCGGCTCGGACCATCGCGGCGGCGCCAACGGCGGCCGGCTGCGGCTGGAGCCGCAGCGCAGCTGGCCGGTCAACGAGCCGGACAAGCTGGCGCGGGTGCTGCGCGTCTATGAGGACATCAAGGCGGCGTCGGGGACCAACGTCTCCATCGCCGACCTGATCGTGCTGGGCGGTTCGGTCGGCGTCGAGCAGGCCGCGCGTGCTGCCGGCCACCAGGTCGAGGTTCCGTTCAAGCCGGGCCGCACCGACGCCAGTCAGGAGCAGACCGACGTCGAGGGCTTCGCCGTGCTGGAACCCAAGGCCGACGGCTTCCGCAACTACCTCAGCGTCCGCTTCAACGTCCCGACGGAAGAGCTGCTGGTCGACCGCTCGCAGCTGCTGGGCCTGACCGCGCCGCAGATGCTGGTTCTGGTCGGCGGACTGCGCGTGCTGGGCGCCAATCACGGCGGCTCGAAGCACGGCGTCTTCACCGACCGGCCGGGGCAGCTGACCAACGACTTCTTCGTCAACCTGCTCGACATGGGGACGGCGTGGCGGGAGGTCGACGACCGCGGCGACGAGGTCTTCGTCGGCGCCTGCCGCCGGACCGATCAGGAGAAATGGACCGCGACCCGCACCGACCTGGTGTTCGGCTCCAACTCCCAGCTCCGGGCGCTGGCCGAGGTCTACGCCTCCGCCGACGCCGGCGAGAAGTTCGTGAACGACTTCATCGCCGCCTGGACCCAGGTGATGAACGCCGACCGCTTCGACCTTACGCTGGACGAGGAGTTCGGCGTGGCGGCGGTCTAGGGCCGCGCTCTTCCGTCCTTCCGGTTTCGGCGCAGAGTGCTGGATCTGGAGGGACGGGCGGCGGCCCGGCAGCCTTGAAGGTTCATCACGAAGGCCACGAAGAAGGTCACGAAGGACACGAAGGGACCGAGCGCGACTAGGCGCCAGTGGGCTCCTCAATAGCCGTGAGGATCGCGGCTTCGCCGCAAACAAGGCCCCGTCCGGGAGCAGGCCCGGTGCGTCGTTCGGCTCAGGTCTCTTCGTGTCCTTCGTGACCTTCTTCGTGTCCTTCGTGATGAACCTGCTCCGCCGGCACAGCGGGCGCCGACGCATAAGGTTGTTCGATTGCCGTTGGAGATCGGGATAGCCGAAGCCTATATGTCGCCCATGCTCCCGACCCTGCGCCAGCTCCAGTATCTCAAGCTTCTGGCGGAGCATCATTCGTTCAGCCGGGCGGCGGAGGCGGCGCATGTGAGCCAGCCGGCGCTGTCGGCCGGGGTGCAGGAGCTAGAGCGCATCCTCGGCGGGGCGGTGGTTGAGCGCACGCGGGGCAATGTGCAGCTGACGGCCGTGGGCGCCGAGGCGGTGCGTAGGGCCGAGGACGTCCTGACGCGGACCGAGGATCTGGTCGAGGCGGCGCGCAACGCCGGCAAGCCGTTGTCGGGCCGGTTCCGGCTGGGCGTCATTCCGACGGTGGCGCCCTTCCTTCTGCCTGCGCGTCTGCCGGGGCTGAAGGACGCCTATCCGGCGCTGCGCCTGTTCATCCGCGAGGACCTGACGCCGCGGCTGATCGCGGGGCTGAAGGCCGGACAGCTGGACGCCGCGGTGATCGCCCTGCCATACGGCGCCGCCGGGATCGACCACGCCCGGATCGGCGACGACGAAATCCTCGCCGCGGCGCCCGTGGGCCACCCGCTGGCGGGGCCGGGGCCGATCCCCGCGGGTTCGCTGAAAGCCGAGGATTTGATCCTTCTTGAAGACGGCCACTGCCTGCGGGATCATGCGTTGGCCGCCTTCGACATTGACCCGCCGAAGGGCGAGGACGTGTTCGCCGCGACCTCGCTGCATACGCTGGTCCAGATGGTGTCGGCCGGTCTGGGCGTCAGCTTTCTGCCGGAGATGGCGGTGCGGGCGGGCCTGGCCGACATGCCCGGCGTGGTGGTGCGCCCGATCGCCGCCAAGGCCCCGCGCCGCGAGATCGTGGTGGCGTGGCGCACCGGCTCGAGCCGGGCGGAAGAGGCGCGGCTGCTGGCGGATGCCTTGGCGCTCGACTGACGGCGCACGCCAGCCGCTACATTACGACTCCGTAAGGTGCGCCGCCCTCAGGCGCTGATAACGTCCGCTCGCTCGGTCGCCGGGCGTCCGGAGCCGTTCCCATGAAGTCCCGCCTGTTCGCCGCCGTTTCCCTGTCCGCCCTGCTGATGGGCTCCGCCGCCGTCGCCTCCGTCGAGACCTCGCCCGCGACCCCACCGGCCGCCGCCCTGCAGGCGGGGCCGCTGGTCGTGCCGCCGCTCGGCTTTCAGGAGCGGACGCTGCCGAACGGGCTGAAGGTCTATACGGCGCGGGATGCGTCCACCTCGAATGTGACGGTGCAGGTCTGGTACAAGGTCGGGGCGAAGGACGATCCCGAGGGCCGTTCGGGCTTCGCCCACCTGTTCGAACACCTGATGTTCAAGGCCACCCGTAACTTGCCGCAGGAGACGTTCGACCGGCTGACCGAGGACGTGGGCGGTTCCAACAACGCCTCCACCTGGCTCGACCTGACCAACTACTACGAGACCGTCCCGGCGCAGCATCTGGAGCGGATGCTGTTCGCGGAGTCCGAGCGGATGGGTTCGCTGGTCGTCGACGAGGCGACATTCGCGAGCGAGCGCGACGTCGTGAAGGAGGAGTTCCGGCTCCGGGTGCTCTCGCCGCCCTACGGACGGTTCCAGCGGCTGCACTCGCAGGCCTTCATCTTCCCGGACAGCCCCTACCGGCGGCCCGGCATCGGCTCGATCGCCGATCTGGAGGCCGCGACGATCGACGACGTCCTGCGCTTTCACGAGACCTTCTATCGGCCCGACAACGCCTATCTGATCGTGGCCGGGAATTTCGATCAGGCTCAGCTGGACCGCTGGATCGACGGCTATTTCGGCCCGATCGAGAACCCGGACCGCCCGCTGCCGGTCAACAATGTCCCGGAGAGCTACGGCACGGCGCGCGAGGCGACCTTCTACGGACCGAACGTGCCGCTGCCGATGGTCCAGATCGCCTGGCCCACGGTGCCTTACGGCCACGCCGACCGGGCGGCGCTGTCCGTGCTGGACGGCATCCTGTCGACCGGTGAGAGCAGCCGCCTGTACCAGTCGCTGGTGTATCGTCAGCGCATCGCGACCACGGCGACGTCGGCCAGCAACCTGCAGCAGCAGGTCGGCACGCTGGCGGCCACGGCGATCATGAGCGAGGGCCACACCCCGGACGAGGGTCTGGCCGCCCTGCGGACTGAAATCGCGCGTCTGCGCGACGAGCCGGTCACGCCTGCGGAACTGGCCGAGGCCAAGACGGAGCTGGTCGCCGACGCGCTGCGCAACCTCGAAACGGTCGACGACCGCGCCTTCCAGTTCGGTTTCGGCCTGATCATGACGGGCGACCCGACGACCGCCGACCGCGACGTGGCAAACATCCAGGCGGTCACCGCCGAGGACGTCCAGCGTGTCGCGCGCGCCTATCTGCGCGACGACCGTGCCATCTCGATGCGCTACCTGCAGGCCGACGAGGCCAATCCGGAAACGCCGGCGCGCACGGAGTTCACCGCGCCGATCACGCTCGCCACGCTCGCCCCCGCGGGCGAACGGGTCAGCCTGTTGCCTGAGGGACAGCGCCGTCCGCTGCCGGAGCCCGGGCCCGCGGTCGAGCCCGCCACGCCCGCGGTGGCGGAGCGCCGTCTCGCGAACGGGATGCGCGTTCTGGTCGCCCGCAAGCCGGGCCTGCCGCTCGTCTCGGCGCGGATGAGCTTCGAGGCGGGCACGTCCGATGATCCCTCGGGCAAGGCCGGCGTCGCCAGCTTCACCGCCTCCCTGCTGGATCAGGGGACCGCCACCCGTTCGGCGCCGGAGATCGCGACCGAAGTCGAGCGTCTCGGCGCGTCGATCGGGGCCGGCGCAAGCGCCGACTTCACCAATGTGTTCGCCTCCTCGCCCTCGAACGTGTTCCCGCAGACGGTCGCCCTGATGGCCGACGTGGTTCGCAACCCCGCTTTCGCCACCGAGGAACTGGACCGCGCCAAGACGCAGACCCTCGCCGGTCTGCGCGTGCAGTTGTCCCAGGCGGGCCCCGTCGCGGCTCTCGCGGCGGCGCGCGCGGTGTACGGCGAAGCCCCGTACGCCGTGCCCGGCTCAGGCACGCCGGCCACCATTCCCGGCCTGACCCGGGAAGACATCGCAGCCTTCCATCAGTCGCGGTATCGGCCCAGCCAGGCGACGTTGGTGTTCTCCGGCGACATCACGCCCGATGCGGCCTATGCGCTGGCGGAACAGGCGTTCGGCGACTGGCGCGATCCCGCCGGCGCCGCGATGGCGAGCGGCGATCCCGCCGGGGCGCCGGTGGCGCCGCGTGTGATCGTGATCGACCAGCCCGGCGCCGGGCAGGCGGCGGTGGTGACGGCTCTACGCGGCATCGCCCGCACGGACGAGGACTACTTCCCCATGCTGGTCGGCAACGCCCTGCTGGGCGGCGGCTTCTCGGCCCGTCTGAGCCAGGAAATCCGGATCAAGCGCGGCCTCAGCTACGGCGCGGGCTCGGGCCTCAATGTGCGACAGGACGAGGGCATTCTGACCGCCACCGCCCAGACGCGAAACGACGCCGCGGCGCAGGTGGCGGAACTGATGCTGGCGGAGATCTCGCGTCTTTCGGAAACACAAGCCACCGAAGCTGAACTGGCGCCCCGCAAGGCCACCCTGATCGGCGGCTTCGGACGGCAGCTCGAGACGGTCGACGGTCTCGGCGGTCTGGTCGCCAACCTGGCGCTGTACGGCCTGCCGATTTCGAACCTCGCCACCTATGCCGACGACGTGAACGGCGTCACGCCGGCCGCCATTCAGGCCGCGGCGGCCGAGAACCTGCCGGCGAACGCCGCCAGCGTGGTGATCGTCGGCGACGCGGCCCAATTCCTCGAGGCGCTGCGGGCGAAATATCCGAACGTCGAGGTCATCCCCCTGTCGAGCCTGAACATCGACAGCGTGGGACTGCGGTAGGCGCTTCAGGCCGAGAGGCAGACCACCTGCGCCACCCGCAGGTCGCGGCGCAGGTCGTCGGCCACCAGACCGTAGTTGTCGATGGTGACGGCGCGGCCGGTCAGCGGTTCGTCGGCCCGTTGAAGCCCGCGGACAGCCGGGCCGAAGGTGTCAGGCGAGGTGGTGTAGATGCGGCCGCGGCGCGGGCTTTCGGCGATGGTGACGCCGACGGCCCGGCCCTGACGATCCAGCACCGGCGCGCCCGACAGGCCGGCGAGGGTTCCGCCCAGGCCGCGCGTGCGCCCAACCTCCGCCCAGGCGAGTACAGGCTCATCGCGCTCGCCGCGCCCGCGCACCTTCAGCGTCTCGCGCCCCAGCAGGCGTGACGTGACTTCGCCCGGGCGGGCCTGCGGATACCCGGGGTGGAAGGCGCGCTGTCCGGCGCGGAGCGGCTGGACCGAGGCCACGGCCAATGGCTCCGGGCCGCCCTGGGTCAGGAGCACGGCGATGTCGGCGCGCGGAGCCAGCCGGACGTCGGCGGCGAGAGCCCGGCCGCCGCCGACCAGAATGGCGGGGCGTCGACAGCCCTCGACCACGTGGCGCGCCGTCACCCACCGGCCCTCGCGCGAGACCGAGAAGGCGGTGCCGGAGGCGGGCTGGAACGGGATGTCGGGCGTCGTCACCGTCACCGCCGGATCGAACGGCGTGACCGGCCCCAGCAGGGCGCCCTCTGTCTCGTCGGGCGGCGGCGGCGCGGGCGGCGCATTGGCGTTCTCGCGCCCCTTCAGGGAGCCGATCAGCAGGACGCCCAGAACCGCCGAATAGACCAGCCAGTCTGGGGGACGCGGCAGGGCCATGGCTCAGCCCGTCAGCGCCGCCGCCAGGATCAGCGCCGTGGACAGCTTGGCGCCGACCAGCAGGACGGCGGCGGAGACCTCGTTGTTCTGGATGCGCTGGGGCAGGCCCGTCAGCACGAAGTCGACGAGGCGGAAGGCCATCAGCTGGAGCGCCACGGTGGCGACGCCCCACAGGGCGATGTCCTTGATCGAGGTCGAGACGCTGAGGCTGACGGCCAGCGGCACGGCCAGACCCACCAGCACGCCCGAGAAGGCCACCGCGGCGGCGGCGTTTCCCCGGCGGATGAGGGTGATCTCCTTCCACGGGGTCAGCAGGGCGTAGATGATCGCGCCGGCCGCCAGCAGACCGAGGGTGACGCTCAGATGCGCCAGCGCCGTGGGGAAGCCCGTGGCGAACGCCTGAACTTCGGCGCTTTCAAGCACATTGGAGAGCGGCGAGGAGTCCATGGCTTCCCGGTAAGTGGTGTTGCCGACGATTGCCGCCTTTCCGCCGCATTCCGCAAGCGCGCCGGCGCCACACTCGGTCAAGAACCGTGACGCGATGTGACAGGCGGAGGCGCGGCTGGTGGCCGGTGATTGGTGATTGGTGACTGGTGGTTGGGCGGTGGCGAACTGCCCGGCCCGGCGGGAACCAGTCACTAATCACTAACCATCAGCCACCTCAGGCGGCCGCGACCGTCCCCGCGACCGCGGCCTGTTCGGCGCGGCGAACGCTGGCGCGGACCTTTTCGCTCTCCGACTTCAACTGGCCGCAGGCGGCGAGGATGTCGCGGCCGCGTGGGGTGCGGATAGGCGAGGCGTAGCCGGCCTTGTTCAGGATGGCCGCGAACCGTTCGATCGTCTTCCAGTCCGAGCACTCATAGTCCGTGCCGGGCCAGGGGTTGAACGGGATCAGGTTCACCTTGGCCGGGATGCCCTCGATCAGCTTCAGCAGGGCGCGCGCCTCGTCCGGGCTGTCGTTCACGCCCTTCAGCATGACGTATTCAAAGGTCACCCGACGGGCGTTGGAAATGCCCGGATAGGCGCGGATGCCGGCCATCAACTGGGCCAGGTCGTACTTCTTGTTCAGCGGCACCAGCACGTCGCGCAGGGCGTCGTTGGTGGCGTGCAGGCTGATCGCGAGCATGGCCTGCGTCCGCGTACCGAGCGCGTCGAGCTGGGGAACCACGCCCGAGGTCGACACCGTGATCCGGCGCCGCGACAGGGCGATGCCCTCGTTGTCCGAGATGATGTCGATGGCGTCGGCGACGTGGTCCAGATTGTAGAGCGGCTCGCCCATGCCCATGAAGACGATGTTGGACAGGCGACGGTCTTCCTTGGGCGACGGCCATTCGCCGAGGTCGTCGCGCGCGACCTGGACCTGGGCCACGATCTCGGCGGCGGTCAGGTTGCGGACCAGCTTCTGGGTGCCTGTGTGGCAGAAGGTGCAGTTCAGGGTGCAGCCGACCTGAGACGACACGCACAGGGCGCCGGCGCGGCCGACGTCCGGGATGTAGACGGTCTCGATCTCGATGCCCGGGGCGGTGCGGATCAGCCACTTGCGGGTGCCGTCGTTGGACACCTGGCGCTCGACGATCTCGGGGCGGGCGAGGGTGAAGGCGGCGGCCAGCTTCGCCTGCGTGTCCTTGGCGATGTTGCTCATCGCCGCGAAGTCGGTGGCGCCGTAGTGGTGGATCCAGCCCCAGACCTGACTGGCGCGCATCTTCGCCTTCTCCGGCGGGCAGATGCCGGCGTCGATCAGCGCCTGACGCAGCCCGGCGCGCGTCAGACCGGAGAGGTTGACGGGGGCCGCCGGGCGGGCGGCGGCCGAGCGCGAGAGGTCGAGCGTCAGGCTCAAGGGAGTCGGTCCTGCAGGAAAGGGAGGCGGGACTTATACCACAGATCGGGAAGGATTTAAGGCGGGGAGGAGGAGTGGCTGGTGGCTAGTGGTTAGTGGCTAGCCACCGCCTGTGTGAAAGCGCGGCCGGCGCCGCCCTCCGCTGGAAGTGGAGCTACGATCCACTAGCCACTAGCCACTAGCCACCAGCAACCAATTACTCATCCCCCGCCTCGACCGCATCGATCCGGTCGTCGTCGAGCCCGAAATGGTGGCCGATCTCGTGGATCAGGACGTGGGCGATGATCTCGCTCAGGCCGACATCGCCGCGCTCGCACCATTCGTCCAGGATCGGGCGGCGGTACAGGAAGATGCGGCTGGCCTCGGGCGCGGGCCCCATGCCGTCGCGCAGGCCGATGTCGACGCCGTGATACAGGCCGGTCAGCTCGAACGGGTCCTCGATCTCCATCATCGCCAGCGTCTCGTCGTCGGCGAAGTCGTCGACGCGAATCACCACGTCGCCCGCCAGCGCGCCGAACGGCTCGGGCAGGGCGTCGAACGCCTCGCGCGCCAGACGGGCGAAGTCGTCGAGGGAGGGAGCGGGTTGGTTGGTCCACTTCATAGGGATGAGGGATTAGGGATGAGGGATGAGGTTGGGAAGGGTCACGGCCGCCACCGCTCCACGGCGTTCGAGATCTCTCATCCCTAATCCCTAGTCCCTGTTCCCTCTTCAGGTATGGTTACCGAATCAGGGCGTGGGAGCTGATCTGACCAAATGGCCGAGGCCGAGATCGCCTATGTCGCGACCGCGGGCGCCGCCGGGCTGGCGCTGGCGCTCAGCGCGTGGGCTGCCCGGCTGCGCGG
>NZ_DASWNO010000086.1:0-17616 GCF_036399195.1 Brevundimonas sp. | reverse complement strand
GAACACCACGGCGCCGGGCGTGGCGGCGACGTTCACGCCCAGTTCGAAGTTATTGGGCGCGCGCCGGGAGACGAGCCCCTGCCCCGCCCCCACGTCCTCCAGCAGGTTGGACAGGCCGGTCAGCAGGTTCAGGCCGCCGCTTTCAATGGTGCGCCGCGCCACATCGGGATTGGTGTGCGCGAAGTTGGTCGGCGCGAGCGCATTCATCATCTGGCGGCTGGCGAAGTCGACCTGGGCGCGGGTCTCTTCATCGACCGGCGCCGTGGCCACGAATTCCTGGATCTGCTTCGCGGCCAGCAGGTAGCTCTGCTTCAGGTAGTCGTAGACCGGCTCGTCGGTCCAGGCGGGGCTGGAAAACCGGCGGTCGCCCTTGGCCGGGGCCGCGACCGGCGTGACGTCCTGGCCCATCGCCCGCTCGCCCATGGTGCGCCACAGGGCGGTCCAGTCGTTCCAGTTCTTCGCCTGCGCCTCGAACAGCGCGGTCGGCTGCATCATCACCGCCGCGTTAAAGTCGAACATCGCCTTGGCGAAGGTGGTCGGGTCGTAGGGAAGGCTCTTCGGCGAGGCGGCCTGCATCATGGTCGTACGGGTCGCCGCCGCCGCGTTCTGCATCAAGGTCGTCAGCGTCTCCGCCACCGCGGCGGGATCGGGCGCGGCGGGCGTCGGGTACGGCGTGGATGTCATGCTCAGGCCTTGGCGGGCAGGGAGACGAGAACGTCGACGGCGGCGCAGTCACTGGGCGCCACGAACAGCAACGCCAGAGCGCGGTCGGGGTTCTCCCGCGTCCACTCCGGGCATAGCGCCGCGGCCATGTCGAGACGGTGCTCGGTGCGGGCGGCGGGAGCGAAGGCGAGGGAGTCGAAGGCCATGACGGGTTCTCGGCTGCGGGGGCGGCGGGTGAGCGAACGCTGTATGGCATGGCTTTATTGGTCTGACGATGCCATGTTTCGCGCTTCCATTCTGCATTTTTGCTTAGGGCGCGATGACTGACTTCAACTGGAACGACCTGCGCGCCTTCCTCGCCGTCGCTCGCACGGGCCGGTTGACGACGGCCGCGCCCCGCATTGGCATGGATCACACCACTGTCGCCCGGCGTATCGCCGCGCTGGAGGAAGGACTGGGGGCGCGTCTTTTCGCGCGCAGCCCGCAAGGCTATGCCCTTACCGTTCATGGAGAACGGCTGCTGCCGACCGCTGAGAAGATCGAGAGCCTGGCCATGCTGGCCGGCGCCGAACTGGGCGAAGCGGATCAAGCCGTGACCGGCACGGTCCGCATCGGGGCGCCGGAAGGCTTCGGCAGCTATGTTCTGGCGCCCCTCATGGCGCGCCTCGCCGACCGGCATCCCGCCCTTGACATCCAGTTGGTGGCCATCCCCGGCGTGCTCAGCCTGTCGAAGCGCGAGGCCGACGTGGCGGTGACGCTCAGCGCGCCCCGCGAGGGCCGGCTCGTGTCGCGCAAACTGACCGACTACCGCCTCAGCCTCTACGCGGCTCCGTCCTATCTGGCGGCTCGCCCGCCCATCGTGACGCGCGCCGACATGCAGGGCCAGCGCTTCATCGGCTACATCGGCGACCTGCTCTACGCGCCCGAGCTCGACTATATGGAGGCGCCCGACGTCGACATCCGCGTTGGTCTGCAGAGCTCCAACCTCATCGCCCAGCTTCAGGCCTGCCTCGCCGGGGCGGGGCTATGCGTGCTTCCTGACTTCATCGCCGCGCGGGAGACCGGTCTGGTCCGGGTCCTGCCCGACGCGGTCGCGTTGGAGCGCAGCCTGTGGCTGGTGGTCCACGCGGACCTGCGCAGTCTGGCGCGCGTCCGGGCCGCCATGGAGATGATCGTCGAGGCCGTGAAGGCGGACCCGGTCTTTCGGACCTAGATCCCCCTCCCCGTCTTTCCGGGGCCGCGCAGCGGAACCCGGAACCCAGGGGATCAGGCTCCGGCCGTAGCAAATAGCCGTGCCCAGACCTCTGAATTCCGGGTTCTGAGTCCGTCTGCGCCGGCCTCAGCCCCGGAAGGACGACAATGAGAACTCAGACCAGTCGGCTCTGGACCAGCGCCGCCTCGATGAAGCCGGCGAACAGCGGGTGCGGGGCGAACGGGCGGCTCTTCAGCTCGGGGTGATACTGCACGCCGATGAACCAAGGATGGTCCTCGCGTTCCACGGTCTCGGGCAGCACCCCGTCCGGCGACAGGCCGGCGAAGGTCAGGCCGCCCTTCTGCTCGACCGCTTCGCGGTAGTTGATGTTGACCTCGTAGCGATGGCGGTGCCGCTCGCTGATCGTGGTCGAGCCGTACATCTGCGCGATCTTCGACCCGGGCTTGAGCGTCGAGTCATAGGCGCCCAGCCGCATCGTGCCGCCCATGTCGCCGCCCTGCTGGCGCAGCACCCGCTGGTTGCCTTGGGTCCACTCTGTCATCAGCCCGACGACCGGCTCCGACGTGGGGCCGAACTCGGTCGAAGAGGCCTTTGGATAACCGGCCAGGTTCCGCGCCGCCTCGATCACCGCCATCTGCATGCCGAAGCAGATGCCGAAATAGGGAATCTTGCGCTCGCGGGCGAAGCGGGCCGCCTCGATCTTGCCCTCGGAGCCGCGCTCCCCAAAGCCGCCGGGGACCAGAATTGCGTGGGCGGCCTGCAGGCGTGCGTCGCACGCCTCGCGGTCGCCCTCGAACGTCTCGGCTTCGACCCAGTCGATGTTGACCTTGACGTTGTTGGCCACCCCGCCGTGATGCAGCGCCTCAATGAGGGATTTGTAGGCGTCCTTGAGCACCGTATACTTGCCGACCACGGCCACGGTGACCTCGCCGTCCGGCTGCTGCCGGCGACGGGCGATCTCCTGCCACATCGACAGGTCGGGCGCGGGGGCGTCGGTCAGGCCGAAATGGGCCAGCACCTCGGCGTCAAGGCCTTCGCGGTGATAGTCCAGCGGCACGGCGTAGATGTCGTTGGAGTCCATGGCCTGGATGACGCCGCTTTCGCGCACGTTGCAGAACAGGCCGATCTTGCGCTTCTCCTCGGGCGGTATCGGGAACTCGCAGCGGCACAGCAGGATGTCCGGCTGTATGCCGATCGAGCGCAACTCCTTGACCGAGTGTTGCGTCGGCTTGGTCTTCATCTCCCCCGCCGTCTTGATAAAGGGCAGCAGGGTCAGGTGGACGAAGCACGACTGCCCGCGCGGCAGGTCCTGCCCCAGTTGGCGGATGGCCTCGAAGAACGGCAGGCCCTCGATGTCGCCGACCGTGCCGCCGATCTCGACCAGCACGAAGTCCACGTCCTCGCCCGCATCCGTCATCGCCGGGGTCAGGCAGAAGGATTTGATCTGGTCGGTGACGTGCGGAATGACCTGAACCGTCGCGCCCAGATAGTCGCCGCGCCGTTCCTTTTCGAGGATGGTGGAATAGATCCGGCCGGTGGTGATGTTGTCCGACTTGGCCGCCGACACGCCGGTGAAGCGCTCGTAGTGGCCCAGGTCGAGGTCGGTCTCGGCCCCGTCGTCGGTGACGAAGACCTCGCCGTGCTGGTAGGGGCTCATCGTGCCCGGATCGACGTTCAGATAGGGGTCCAGCTTGCGCAGGCGGACCTTGTAGCCCCTTGCCTGCAGCAATGCGCCAAGCGCGGCGGAGGCGAGGCCTTTTCCCAATGAGGAAACCACGCCGCCGGTGATGAACACGTAACGGGCCATGGGAGATCACTCTACCGCCGATTCGGGCGGTGTATCGCGGAGACTATGAGGGCGGGAGAGGAAGGCGGGGATAAGCGCCCCGCCCACCTTATTGCGCCGGGGCGGGCTGGGCCGGAGCGGGAGCCGCCGCCTGAGCGGGAGCCGCCGACACGCCCGACAGGCTCGACTCCAGGTTCTGCAGCGACGGGGCCGCCGGCTGGGCCGGAGCCGAAGGATCGGCGGTCGGCGCGGTCGTCGGGGTGGTCGGCGCGATGAGCTCGCCGATGTCGTCGGCGTTCACGATCGACTGGTTCGCACGCTCGACGTTGCCCAGGATCGTCAGGCCGATCGCGCAGAGGAAAAACAGGACGGCCAGCACCCAGGTCGTCTTGGTCAGCAGGTTGCCGGCGCCGCGCGCCGTCATGAAGCCCGACGGTCCGCCGCCCATGCCCAGCGCGCCGCCTTCGGAGCGCTGAATCAGGATCACGCCGGCGAGCGCGACCGAGATGAGGATCATGGCGACGAGGAGAATGGTCTGGAGCATGGCAGCCGATATGTGTGGCGCGGAACCGCGCCGATCAAGCGGCGGCGTCTAACATCGATGCGAAGCGGGAGCAAACGGGAGAAGGCAGTAGGCAGCAGGCGGCAGGAGAAGGCGGAGCGGTTGTCGCTGCGGCGCGTCGACCATGAGCCGGGCCGGCGAGACGACGACCTGCCGCCTGCCTGCCGCCTGCTGCCTTACGCCCCGCGGATGATCCCGAGGAAGTCGGCAGCCTTCAGCGAAGCGCCGCCCACCAGTGCGCCGCCGACCTCCGGCACGGCCAGAATGTCGCGCGCATTGTCCGGCTTCACCGAGCCGCCGTACAGGATCGGCGTCGCAGAGATCCCAAGGCCCAGCCGTTCGATCATGGCCGAACGGACGGCGCGATGGACCTCCTCGATCTGCTCCAGCGTCGGCGTCAGGCCTGTGCCGATTGCCCAGACCGGCTCGTAGGCGACGGCGAAGTCCCGGCCGGTCAGCGCCAGCGGCAACGACGCCATGACCTGCGAGCGCACGATCTCGACCGCCCGCCCCGCCTCGCGCTGCTCCAGGGTCTCGCCGACGCAGACGATCGGCGCCAGGCCGGCGTCCAGCGCGGCGGCGGCCTTCGCAGCCACGAGAGCGTCCGACTCGCCGTACCCCTGCCGCCGCTCCGAGTGCCCGAGGATCACGAGCCCCGCGCCCGCATCCTTCAGCATCGACGCCGACAGGTCGCCCGTGAAGGCGCCGTGCGTTTCGGCTCGGCAGTCCTGCCCTCCGATCTCGATCGGACTTCCGGAGGCCGCCCGGGCCATGCGCTCGATCAGGGTCGCGGGCGGACACAGGGCGACCCGGCAACTCGCCGGCGCCTCCGCCAAGGCGGCGCGCAGGGCCTCGACCTCGGCCAAGGCGGCGGCGACCCCGTTCATCTTCCAATTGCCGGCGACGAGTTTCATGGACTGTTGCATGGCGCGCCTTCTAGGCGGCGCCACAGGCCAAGCCAAGCCGTCGGCGCCATTGTCTTGCCGTGCGGGGCGGTCACCCCCTATAGGCCAAGACGCCACCGTTGCCGCTGCTCCGCCAGGACCGACCATGCTCACCGCCTTCCGCGCCTTCGCCAAATCCAAATGGGCCGTCGGTCTGCTGGTCCTGCTCGCCCTGGGCCTCGTCGTCACCGGCGGAAGCCAGATGGACGTGCTGGCCAACGTCGGGCCCAAGAACGTGGTCAGCGCCGGCGACCGCAGCGTCAGCCCGGCCGAGTTCCGCGCCGAGATGGACCGCATCCTGCAACAGTCGCAGGAGCAGGCCGGCCGCGCCCTGACGTTCGAGGAACTGATCGGCGAAGGCGGCCTCACGCAGTACCTCCAGCAAAAGGCCCAGCAGATGGGCTTCCTGAACTGGGCCTGGAACGCCGGCATCCGTCCGGGCAAGGACCTGATCCTGCGTGAAATCCGGCAGGCCCCGGGATTCTTCGATTCGGTCACCGGCAAGTTCGACGAGAACCAGTACCGGGCCAAGCTGGCTGAAAACAACGCCACGCCCGAGATGTTCGAGGAACAGCTGCGCGACCAGTACGCCACCCAACACTATGGCTCCGCCCTCGGCGCCGGCCTGCGCCTGCCGCGCATCTACGGGGCCGTTCTGGCCAGCCAGGCGCTGGAGACGCGCGACGCTCGCTGGTTCGCGGTGACACAGGCCATGGCCGGCACGGCCGCGGCGCCGACCGACGCCCAACTCACCGCCTTTATGAACCAGAACGCCGCGGAGCTGCGGCTCCCGGAGTCCCGCACCGCCTCGGTGGTCCTCTTCGACGGCGGAGAAGCCGCCACGGCCGCGATCTCCGACGCCCGTATCCAGGAGCGGTTCAACTTCCGCCGCGACGCGCTGTCGCTGCCCGAGCGGCGGACTTTCGTGACGCTGACCGCGCCCAACCGCGCCGCCGCCGACCGCATCGCCGCCGCGCTTCGGGCCGGACAGGCGCCGGACGAGGTCGCCCGCGCCAACAACATCCAGCCCGCCAGCTACGCCGAGACCCCCCGCAGCGCCCTGGGCGATCCGGCGGTGGCTGGAGCCGTGTTCGGCCTCGCCGCCAACGAGGTGTCGGCTCCGGTGCAGGCTTCGGTCGGCTTCGTCGTCGCCAAGGTGACCGCGATCCAGCCGGGCCGCGCCGCCACGCTGGCGGACGTGCGCGAACAGGTCGTTCAGGAACTGCGTGCGGAAGACGCGCGCGCCGCCGTCTACCGCCGCGTCGAGGCCTATGAGAAGGCTAGGTCCGACGGCAAGACGCTCGATCAGGCCGTCCGCGAGGTCGGCGCACGCATCATCCAGGTTCCTGCCATCCGCGAGGACGGCAAGCTGCGCAACGGGCAGGACATCAACCCTCCGCTGCCGCCGCAACTCGTCGAGACGATGTGGAGGCTCGGCAAGGGGGCTGAGAGCGAGGTCGTCGACATGGGCCAGGGCCAGTATTTCGTCGTTCGCGTGGACGAGGTCCTGCCGGCCTCCCTGCCGCCGTTGGACGCCGTGCGCGCCCCGCTGGCGCAGCAATGGGTCCTGCGCGAGAACGCACGGCTGCTGACCACCCGCGTGAACGCCCTGGCCGCCCGTGTGCGCGGCGGCGAAGATCTCGCGGCGGTGGCCGCCTCGGCCGGCGCCACGGTGCAGACCGGGTCCGGTCTCAACCGCCAGTCGGCGCAGCAATACGGTCAGGGCGTGCTCGCCGGGGCCTTCAGCTCCGGTCGCGGCGAGGTCTTCTCCCAGCAGAACACCGCCGACAGCCATGTCATCGGCCGCACCGAGCGGATCATCTCGGCGCCGGCCGTCCTCGCCGCCCCGGCCGCCGAGCAGTTCCGGCAGCGCATGGCCGGCGACAGCGTGAACGCCGTCGGCGAGCTGGCGATCAAGGCCGCGGGGGAGCGCTCGAAGGCCCGCTACGACGAGGCGCTGGCGCGCGAGACCCTCGGTCTCCCGGCCGAAGCCGCGCCCGCGGCCGCTGGAACGGCGCCGCGGCCCGCTCCCGCCCAGGGGCAATGACGCCCGAGACATCGTCCGAGTTCGCGGGGTTCCAGCGGGCCTGGACGGCGGGCCGTCCGCAGGTGGTCGTGCGGCGGCTCGTGGACGATCTGGAGACGCCCGTCTCGGCCTTCCTCAAGGTCGGCTACGGCCGCCCCTATGCGGTGTTGCTGGAGTCGGTCGAAGGCGGGGCGGTCAACGGCCGCTATTCGATCATCGCGCGCGACCCCGACGTCGTCTGGCGCTGCCGCGACGGGCGGGCGGAATCGGCGCGCCGGGCCGACCTCGTCGCTGGACGGTTCACGGCCGAGCCTGGCGACGCCCTCTCATCTCTCCGCGCCTTGATGTCGAGGTCGCGGTTCGACCTTCCGGACGGCCTGCCGCCGATGGCCGCGGGGCTGTTCGGCGTATTCGGCTATGACATGGTGCGGCTGCTCGAGCCACTGGGCGCGCCCAATCCCGACCCGCTGGACCTGCCGGACGCCGTACTGACGCGGCCGTCCTTGGTCGCCATCTTCGACTCCGTCCAGCATGAGATCGTCCTGGCCGCCGCCGCCTTTCCGGACGGCGGCTCCGACGCAGCGACGGCTTTCGCCGCCGCGATCCAACGGCTCGACCAGTTCGAGGCCGAGCTGCGCGCCCCCCTGCCCCTGTTGCCGTCGGCGGGAATCTCGGCGGCGGCGGAGTTCGCCTCCCCCGTCGACGCCGCGGACTACACGGCGCTTGTGGAGCGGGCCAAGGACTACATCGGCGCCGGAGATATCTTCCAGGTCGTGCTCAGCCACCGCTTCGCAGGCGCTTGGCGGGGCGATCCGTTCGCCTTCTACCGCTCGCTGCGGCGCTCGAACCCCTCGCCGTATCTCTTCTTCCTCGACTTCGGCGAGTTCCAGCTGGCGGGTTCGAGCCCGGAGATCCTGGTGCGCCTGAAGGATGGCCGGGTCACCATCCGGCCGCTGGCGGGCACGCGGCCCCGCGGCGACACGGCCGAGGCCGATCGGGCCCTCGAAGCAGAGCTGCTGGCGGATCCCAAGGAGCGCGCCGAGCACCTGATGCTGCTCGATCTGGGCCGCAACGACGTGGGCCGCGTGGCGGCGCCGGGCACGGTCGAGGTGATGGAGAGCTTCCGCATCGAGCGCTACAGCTCGGTCATGCACATCGTCTCGGAGGTTCAGGGCGACGCCCGCGCCGGCCTCGACGCCGTGGACGCCCTGCTGGCCGCCCTCCCCGCCGGCACCCTGTCGGGCGCGCCCAAGGTGCGGGCCATGGAGATCATCGACGAGCTGGAGAGCGTGAAGCGCGGCGTCGGCTACGGCGGCGGCGTCGGCTACATCTCGGCCGGCGGCGAGGCCGACATCTGCATCGTCCTGAGGACCGCGCTCTTCGCGGACGGCAAGATCCACATTCAGGCGGGAGCCGGCGTGGTCGCCGACAGCGACGCGGCGGCCGAATACGCGGAGACGCTGGCAAAGGCCCGCGCTCCCATGCGCGCGGCCGAAGACGCCTGGCGCTATCCCTGCCCGGCGTCCCAGGACTGATTCGAAGCGGGCGGTTCGTCGAACCGCACGCCTGGCCCCAGCACCATGACCCCGGCCATCAGCATCGCGGCCGACGCCGCCAGCGCGGCGGCGCCCAGAGCCGCCCACGGGCTCGCTGCGCCGTGCGCGGGCGTCAGCAGCCGTCGGGCCTTGTGAATGCTGGTCTCGGCCACGGACGTCCTCCCCCGGATTCCTCCAGTTCGGGCGAGTTTGGTTAATGCCGGGTTACCCGCGCAAACCCTTGGCGCGCGGCGGTCCAGACCCTAGAAGCCGAACCATGATCCTCGTCGTCGACAACTACGACAGCTTTACCTGGAACCTCGTTCACTACCTCGCCGAGCTGGGCGCGGAGACGAAGGTGGTTCGCAACGACGACCTGACGGCGGCCGAGGCATGGGCGCTGAAGCCAGAGGCGGTGCTGCTTTCCCCCGGCCCCTGTTCACCTAACGAGGCGGGGATATGCCTGTCGGTGCTGGAGACCGCGCCGCTGGACATGCCCATTTTCGGCGTCTGCCTTGGCCACCAGGCCATGGGACAGGCGTTCGGCGGCGAGGTGATCAGGGCGCAGTCACTCATGCACGGCAAGACCTCGCCGATCGAGCACGACGGTCAGGGCGTGTTCCGCGGCCTGCCCTCGCCCTTCACCGCCACCCGCTACCATAGCCTCGCCGTTCGCCGGGACGCCCTGCCCGACGTGCTGGAGGTCACTGCCTGGACCGCCGACGGCGAGATCATGGGGCTCGCCCACAGGACCCGCCCGATCCACGGCGTCCAGTTCCACCCGGAATCCATCGCCACCGAGCACGGCCACGACCTGCTGGCCAACTTCCTCGACCTCGCCAACGTGCGCCGCACGGCGATGGTCTGAGATGGCCGACGGTTTCAAACCCTTACTGGCCAAACTGGTGGACGGCCGCGTGTTGTCGGCCGAGGAGGCCCATGATTTCTTCTCCGCCTGCCTGCGCGGGGAGCCGACTCCGGCGCAGGTCGCGGCGGCGGTCACGGCCCTGCGCATTCGTGGCGAGACGGTGGAAGAGATCGCCGCCTTCGCCACCGCCATGCGCGACGCGGCCCTGACGCTGGACCACCCGTACGACGTCATCGACACCTGCGGCACCGGCGGCGACGGCCAGCACACCTACAACATCTCGACCGCGGCGGCGCTGGTGCTGGCGGGCGCCGGATTGAAGGTCGCCAAGCACGGCAACCGCGCCCTGAGCTCGAAGTCGGGCTCGTCGGACGTTTTGGCCGCGCTGGGCGTCAACCTGGCCGCGACCCCAGCCCAGCAGCGACGCTCGCTGGACCGCGCCGGCATCGCCTTCCTGTTCGCCCCCGCCTACCACGGGGCCATGCGCCATGTCGGGCCGGTGCGGGCCGAGATCGGTTTCCGCACGGTTTTCAACCTTTTGGGACCGCTTTCAAACCCGGCGTCGGCAAAGCGGCAGGTCATGGGGGTCTATGATCCGCGCCTGCTCCAGCCGCTCGCCGAGGTGCTCGGCCGCCTTGGCGCGACGCGGGCATGGACCGTCCACGGACAGGGCCTTGACGAACTCACCACCACCGGCGTGACCGAGGTGGCGGAATGGAAGGACGGCGCCGTCCGCAGCTTCACCATCACTCCAGAGGACGCCGGCCTGGCGCGCGCCGACATCGCAGACCTGCGCGGCGGCGACGCCGAGGAGAACGCCGCGGCCCTGCGCGCCCTGCTGGACGGAGCCCGAGGCGCGTATCGCGACGTGGTCCTGCTCAATGCGGCGGCAGCGCTGGTTGTGGCGGATCGGGCGGTAGACCTGGCGGAAGGCGCAGCCATGGCGGCGACCGTGATCGACGACGGCAGAGCCGCCAAAGCCCTGGCCGAACTGGTCGATGCCACCAACGTCGAGACCGAGGCCCCGGAATGACCTCGACAATACAAGCCCTTCCCCTCAAGGGGGAAGGGTTGGGATGGGGTGGAGGCAGTATCTTTCCGGTCGCGCTCAAACGGGAGCCGGCCCTGTCTACCGCGCCATTCGCACCACGTCCTGCAGCAGTCTGCCAGCACCCCATCCCCAACCCTTCCCCGTCGAGGGGAAGGGAGTCCGCGCGGGGCCCTGTTCAAAAATGACAGACGTGCTCGAGCGGATCGCCGCCTACAAGCGGGTGGACGTGGTCGCGCGCAAGGCGGCCCTGTCGCAGGACGCGGTCGAGGCGCTGGCGCGGCTCGCCAGCCCGCCTCGCGGTTTCCGAACGGCGTTGCTGTCTGAGTTCGAACGAACGGGCCGCCCCGCCCTGATCGCCGAGATCAAGAAGGCCAGCCCGTCCAAGGGCGTCATCCGCGCGGACTTCGATCCGCCCGCGCTGGCGCAAGCGTATGAGCGTGGCGGCGCGACCTGCCTGTCGGTGCTCACCGACGGCCCCAGCTTCCAGGGCGACGACGCCTTCCTGCGTCAGGCCCGCGAAGCGACCGCCCTGCCCTGCCTGCGCAAGGACTTCCTCGTCGACCCGTGGCAGGTGGCCGAGAGCCGGATGCTCGGCGCGGACTGCATCCTCATCATACTCGCCATGGTCGACGACGCCTTGGCCGCCGAGCTGCTGGCCGAGGCCCGCCGCTTCGCCATGGACGCCCTGATTGAGACGCACGACGCGGCGGAGATGGCCCGCGCCCGCGCGCTGGGCGGCGACCTGGTCGGGATCAACAACCGATCGCTGCGGACGTTCGAGGTCGATCTGGCGGTGACGGAACGGCTCGCGCCGCTGGCTTCTCCAGAGGCCCTGCTGGTCGCGGAAAGCGGCATCTTCACGCCGGACCACGTCCGGCGCGTTTCCGACGCCCACGCCCGGTCGATCCTCGTCGGCGAGAGCCTGATGCGGCAGGCCGATGTCGGGGCCGCAACCCGCGCGCTGCTCCGGTAACCCGACCTTAACCGGAACACCTCAGGAACACGCTGTGGACGTTTGCGGTTTGTTCCGCTACGTTTCTCGCAACGGGATTCGCCTCGAGGACATCCATGCTCACCCGCAAACAGCACGAACTCCTGATGTTCATCCACGAGCGGATCAAGGAGACCGGCGTCTCCCCCTCGTTCGACGAGATGAAGGAGGCGCTGGATCTGGCGTCCAAGTCCGGCATCCACCGGCTGATTACGGCGCTGGAGGAGCGCGGCTTCATCCGCCGCCTCGCGCACCGCGCTCGGGCCTTGGAGGTTGTGAAGCTTCCGGAACAGGCGACCGCATCGCAGCCAAGGGGCCGTCAGCCCTTCCGCCCCGATGTCATCGAGGGCGGCGGCCGCCCGATGAACGCGGAAGCGGCCAACGACACGCGCGAACTGTCCCTGATGGGCAAGATCGCCGCGGGCACGCCGATCGCGGCGATTGAGCACGAGACCGCCCGCTATCCGGTGCCGGAGTCGATGCTCGGGTCCGGCGAGCACTACATGCTTGAGATCGAGGGCGACTCGATGATCGAGGCCGGCATCCTCAACGGCGATCTGGTGGTGATCAAATCGACCGACACCGCGACCTCGGGCGACATCGTCGTGGCCTTGGTCGAAGGCGAGGAAGCCACGCTAAAGCGGCTGCGTAAGAAGGGCGGCTCGATCGCGCTGGAGCCCGCCAACCGCGCCTACGAGACCCGCATCTTCGGTCCTGATCAGGTCGAGGTGCAGGGCAAGCTGGTCGGCCTCATCCGTCGCTATCACTGACATCAACGTCCGCAGAAGCGGACGCGCTCCAAGGCCGGTCGCCGCGCACGTCGGCCGCCCATACCGCCCGCCAGCTAGCCGGCGAACCGTCCCGCCACAGCTCGACCGCGCCGCCGCGCGCATAGTCGAGGCCGTCCAGCACCAGGCGTTCGTCGCAAGACGGCGGAAGGGTTGAGGTCGCCGATCTGACGCTGACCACCGACGCCGTGCGGCACAAGGCGTCCAACTGCTCCGGGGTCGGCGCCCGGGTTCCCCACCACATCGCTAACGGAGCAGCTCCCGCTGTCTCTGGCGCGCAGGAAAAGCGGCCGCAGGTCCAGCCCTCCGCCGCTCTGGGCTCAGGGGCCACGCCGCGCCGCCGCGACCAGACATCGACGGCGAACTGCCGCACGCCGGCTCTCATCACCGTCGTCCCTCCCGCGCCGATCCAGGCCGCCTGGGTCCCGCCGTCGCCGATCCAGACGTCCGGCGCCGGATCGCGGGGCCACAGCATCACCGCCGCCGCAAGCGGCAGGCCCAGCCAGCGCAGCGGCCCGCGCCACAGACAGCAGAACAGCACCCCGAGAAACGAGATCGGCAGCACGAACTCGGGCGCGCTCGCCACCGTCCTGACCGCGCCAGGCAGGCCCGCCGTCCACCCCCCGATAGCCAGCATCAGCCCGATTCCCTTGCCCGCTAGCCACAGGAAGGGTCCGCCGAGGCCGAGCGGCTCCAGCACGGCGCCGAGCGCCAGCATCGGCATGATCAGGAAGTCCGAAACAGGCGCCGTGGCCAGGTTGGCGGCCAGACCGTACATGGCGGTGCGATTGAAGTGCTGCATGGCGAACGGCGCCGTCGCCGCGCCTGCGACGAGGCTGGCCAGCACCGCCGCGCCGACCCACGCTCCGGCGCGCTGGACGATCAGGATCGGCAGCGGAGCGGATATCTCCCTCGGCCGGCGCGGCCACGCCTCGACCAGCGCGACAAGCGCCGCTGTGGCGGCGAACGACATCTGGAACCCCGGCGTGACGATCGCTTCGGGCTGCAGCAAGAGGACCACGAACGCCGCGACCGCCAGCGCGTGCATGGTGATCGCCTGCCGGTCGAGCAGGATCGCGACGAAGGCGATCGACGCCGTGATCGCCGCGCGCTCGGCCGGCGGCGGCGCGCCCGAGATCACCAGATAGATCCCGACCGCGATCAGCCCCACGACCGCCGCCACCTTCTTGCCCGGCACGCGCAACGCGAGCCATGGGGCGGCCGCGATCAGCAGGCGCGCCAGGAAGAAGGCGAAGCCGCCCACCACCGCCATGTGCAGGCCCGAGATCGACAGGATGTGGGCCAGGCCTGAATCGCGCATGACCTCGACATCGGCCGGATTCAGCCACGCCTCCTGCCCCGTCGTCATGGCGGCGGCGATGCCGCCTGTTCTTGGCCCCAGTCGGGCGACGATACGGCGGGCGAGATCGAAGCGGACGCCGTTCACCGCCATCGCCGCCCGCACCCGCCACGGCGGCGGCGCCAGATCGGCCGTCCGCGTCTCGCCCAGCGAGAAGGCGACGCCGCCCAGGCTCTGGAAGAAGGCGTTGCGACCGAAGTCGTAGGCCCCGGGGCTGGCCGGGGCCGGCGGCGGGTTCAGGATGGCGAAGAGTCTGATCGCCTCGCCCGGAGCCGGCGCCTCGCCCCGCACGGTCGCGCGGAGGCGGGTGGGCGTCAGCTCCGGGGTCAGTCCCCGCACCCGAACAGGGGCCAGCACGACCCGGGGACCGGCCCCGCCGGGACTGTCCACATCGACGACCCAGCCCTCTATGATCGTGGGTCGCTCCAGGGCCGGCGCGATCGGCGCCGCCACCGCTTCCGTGCGCAGCTTCGCCACCGCAAGGCCTAGCGCGAAACAGGCGAACAGCATCAAGGGCAAGGTGACCGCCCGACCCCGACCGCTTCGCCGCGCCGCCTGCCAGACCGCGGCCGCCGCGACGGCCGCCATGATCGGCGGCCACAGCGGCGGTTCACTCTTCAGCGCGAAGTAAGTCGAGCAGCCGCCGCCGAACGCCACCGGCGCCCACATCCGCCAACGCAGCGTCTGGGCGGCGAGCTGCGCCTTCAGGAAGGGCCGCACCTGCGCGGCGAGGCTGGGCTTTGCTTGAGCCGGCGCTATAACGCCCGCCATGGCCTCCCCGTCCGATCCCGCACCCGCCCCCGCCCCCGCTGTCGTCACGCGCTTCGCCCCCTCGCCCACCGGCTCCCTGCACATAGGAGGCGCGCGCACGGCGCTTTTCAACTATTTGTATGCCCGGCGCCACAACGGCAAGTTCCTGGTCCGGGTCGAGGACACCGACCGCGAGCGGTCCACCGATGACGCCGTCAGAGCCATCTTCGACGGCCTTAGTTGGTTGGAGCTTTTCGCCGACGACGAGCCGGTGTTTCAGTACAGCCGCGCCGACCGCCACCGGGAGGTCGTCAACGACCTGCTGGAGCGCGGCGCGGCCTACCGTGACTTCACCTCGGCCGAGGAAACGGGCCGGCTGCGCGACGCGGCCAAGGCCGAGCGCCGAACGTTCGAATCTCCGTGGCGCGACCGGGAGCCGGGCGTCGACGACCTTTCACAGCCCCACGTCGTCCGCTTCCGCCGCCCGCTGCCGGGGCAGGTCACCGTTGACGACGAGGTCCAAGGCTCCGTCAGCTGGTCCAACGACGATCTCGACGACCTGGTGCTGCTGCGTTCCGACGGCGCGCCCACCTACAACCTCGCGGTCGTCGTCGACGACCACGACATGGGCGTCACCCACGTCATCCGCGGCGACGACCACCTGAACAACGCCGCGCGGCAGAGCCTGATCTATGACGCGCTCGGCTGGACCCGCCCGGCCTTTGCCCACATCCCGCTGATCCACGGACCGGACGGCGCCAAGCTGTCGAAGCGGCACGGGGCGCAGGCGGTGCATGAGTACGCCGCCATGGGCTACCTGCCGGAGGCCATGCGCAACTATCTGGTCCGCCTCGGCTGGGCCCACGGCGACGACGAGCTGTTCAGCGACAAACAGGCGACGGCCTGGTTCGACCTCTCGGGCATCGGCAAGGCCCCGGCCCGGCTGGACTTCGACAAGCTGGCGCACGTCAACGCCCACTGGATCCGGCTGGCCGACGACGACCGGCTGGCCAAGATGACGCTGGACGCTCACCTCGCCCGTGGTCACGCCCTGGGGGAGCATGACGAGGCCCGCCTGCTGCGGGCCATGCCCTTCGTCAAGGACCGAGCGAAAACCGTCCTCGAGCTGGCGGACCAGACGGTGTTCGCGCTCAAGATCCGTCCGCTGGCGATCTACGACAAGGCGCGTCCCATGCTGACGGGCGAGTCGGGCGAACGCATCGCTCGACTGCGCAATCGCCTCGCCCTGTTCGCAAGCTGGGATGTCTTCGCCCTCGAGGCGGAGCTGAAGGTTTTCGCCGAAGAAGAGGCCGTCGGCTTCGGCAAGATCGGCCCCGCCGTTCGCGCGGCGCTGACAGGCGACTCCGTGTCACCCGACATCGCCCGAACGCTGGCGGCGCTGGGACGAGAAGAAAGCCTCGGGCGCTTGGATGATGCGCTGCAACAGACTATCTGACACTACACACTGACCGCGACCCGACGCTTGCCCGCCGGGCCCCGCGCTTTTCAAGGGGCTGATATGACTGAACAAGCCAAGGCCGCCGGCTCGGCCACCCTCACCTACGGCGACAAGAGCGTCGATCTGCCGGTCCTGGCGGGCTCGACCGGCCCCAACGTCATCGACATCCGCAAGCTGTACGGCGCCACCGACGCCTTCACCTACGATCCCGGCTTCACCTCGACGGCCGCCTGCGAAAGCGCCCTGACCTTCATCGACGGCGATGTCGGCACCCTGCTGCACCGCGGCTATCCGATCGACCAGTTGGCCTCGCAGTCGAACTTCATCGAGGTCTGCCACCTGCTGCTGCACGGCGAGCTGCCGACCGCGTCGGAGTACGAGGCGTTCGAGCGCAGCATCACCATGCATACGATGCTGCACTCGCAGTTCGACCGCTTCTTCGAGGGCTTCCGTCGCGACGCCCACCCGATGGCCATCATGGTCGGCACCGTCGGCGCCCTGTCAGCCTTCTATCACGACAGCCTGGACATCCATGACCCGGTCCAGCGCAACATCTCGGCCATCCGCCTGATCGCCAAGATGCCGACCATCGCGGCGCGGGCCTACAAATATCACGTCGGCCAGCCGTTCGTGTCGCCGCGCAACGACCTGACCTACGCGGAGAACTTCCTGCGTATGTGCTTCGCGGTTCCGGCCGAGGACTACGAGGTCAACCCGGTTCTGGCCCGGGCCATGGACCGTATCTTCATCCTTCACGCCGACCACGAGCAGAACGCCTCGACCTCGACCGTGCGCCTGGCGGGTTCCTCGGGGGCCAACCCCTTCGCCTGCATCGCCGCCGGCATCGCCTGCCTGTGGGGCCCGAGCCACGGGGGCGCCAACGAGGAGGCGCTGAACATGCTCAAGGAGATCGGCACGCCGGACCGCATCCCCGAGTTCATCGAAGGCGTGAAGGCCAAGAAATACAAGCTGATGGGCTTCGGCCACCGCGTGTACAAGAACTACGACCCGCGCGCCAAGGTGATGCAGGAAAGCGCCTATGAGGTGCTCGAGGCCGTCGGCGATCCGAACGATCCGCTGCTGCAGGTCGCCCGCGAGCTGGAACGCGTCGCCTTGAACGACGAGTATTTCATCGAGCGCAAGCTGTTCCCGAACGTCGACTTCTATTCGGGCATCACCCTGTCGGCGATGGGCTTCCCGACCTCGATGTTCACCGTCTTGTTCGCCCTGGCCCGCACCGTCGGGTGGATCGCCCAGTGGCAGGAGATGATGGCCGACCCCGGCCAGAAGATCGGCCGCCCGCGCCAGCTCTACACCGGCCCGACCGAGCGCGACTTTGTTCCGATCCAGAACCGGGGCTGATCGGCGGCGAACGCCTCGGAGCAAAACGCCGGAGCGAGCGCTCCGGCGTTTCTGCGTTCCGGCCTGGAAGCCGATATTCGGAACGGCTGCGAAAGGTGAACAGCGGCCTGACCAAATGAGGTCGCGGCCCGGTTACAGAAATGGCCCAGCGGTTATCCGCTGGGCCATCTTTTGCTTCTGCGAGGCGCGGCTCAGTTAGCGGTAACGCGAGCGCTCCTCAGAAATCTGCGTCGTGCTGTAGGGATCAGCGTCGGGGTC
>NZ_DASWNO010000085.1:0-4243 GCF_036399195.1 Brevundimonas sp. | reverse complement strand
AGCTGGGCCAGCGTCGAGCCGTCGACGTATTCCACCATGCTGTGAATGATCGACTCGGGATGGACCACCACGTCGATCCGGCCGACGGGCATTGCGAACAGATAGGCGGCCTCGATCATCTCGAGGCCCTTGTTCGCCATGGTGGCGCTGTCGACAGAGATCTTGGCGCCCATGCTCCAGTTGGGATGACGGACCGCCTGTTCAGGGGTGACGCCCCGCATCGCCTCGAGCGGCGTGGTGCGGAACGGCCCGCCCGAGGCCGTCAGCACCAGCTTGGCGACCTGCTCAGGGGCTCCATGCGGAAAGACCTGAAAGATCGCCGAGTGCTCGGAATCGACCGGTATCAGCCGCCCGCCGGCCGCCTCGACCCGTTGCAGCAGGGCCGGACCGCAGCAGACCAGACTTTCCTTGTTCGCCAAGGCCAGGGTCGCCCCCGAATCCGCCGCCGCCCAGGTTGAGCGCAGACCGGCTGATCCGACGATCGAGGCCATGATCCAGTCCGCGGGCCGCGCGGCCGCCTCGATGACCGCACCGTCGCCCGCAGCCGCCTCGACACCCGTGCCCGCCAGCGCCTCGCGGAGATCGTCCAGCCGATCTGCGTCGGCGGTCACCGCGATCTTCGGCTTCCAGCGCCGCGCCTGTTCGGCCAGCCGGGCGATATTGGCGCCGCCGGTCAGCGCTTCCACTTCGAAGGCGCCGCTTCCGGCCACTTCAGCCTGATCCATCAGGTCCAGCGTCGAAGACCCCACGGAGCCTGTCGAGCCCAGGACGGTCACGCGCCGACGGATCACCCGGCGACTCCGGCCAGCCCCGCCAGCAGGCGCCCGCAAGCCACCACGACGACCGCGAACATCAGGCCATCGACCCGGTCCAGCAGTCCGCCGTGGCCCGGTATCAGCTTGCCCGCGTCCTTGACGCCGTAGCGCCGCTTCAACGCCGACTCCCACAGGTCGCCGGCCATGGTCGCCAGCGCCGCGGCCAGCCCCAGCACCGCCCCCCAGAGCGGTCCAATGCCCAGGTCGAGGAACGACGCGAGCGCGGCGCCGGCCGCCGTCCCGGCCAGAAGTCCGCCAATGAAGCCGGACCAGGTCTTGTTGGGCGAGAACCGTGGCCAGAGCTTGGGCCCCCCGACCAGACTGCCGACCAGATAGGCCATGATGTCGGCCGCCCAGGCGATGGCGAACGCCGTCACCGTCCACGCCAAGCCCGAGGCGGTGTCGACGTCTCGCAGCCAGATCAGCAGCACGGCCGGCCAGCCGAGGTAGAGGACGCCATAGGCGGCGTCGACCGCCTCCTGCCCTCGGTTGCGGGCGAACAGGCCGGCGGCGACGGCCCCGAACACCAGCATGACGAAGGCGAGCGACAGCTGCTCGGCGTGGGCCGCGACGACGCCGGCCACGAGGCCGAACGCCACGGCGCCGGCCATGATCCGCCATGCGCGGGCCGCGCTCATCATGGCCCATTCGACCGCCAGCAGGGCGCAGGCCGCCAGCATCAGGCCCAGGAACCAGAGCCCGCCGGCCCAGATCGCGAGCACGGCGGCGGGGGCCAGAACGACAGCCGAAGCGGCTCTCAGACCAATGTCGCCAGCCTTGACCGCCATCAGCCGGCCGCGAGCGCGGGCGCGGGCGAGACGCCCGGAGCTGGACGGCCGCCGAACCGCCTGTCCCGGTTCTGGTATTGCTGAACAACGTCGGCCAGCGCCGCCGGGCCGTAGTCGGGCCACAGCACGTTCTGATAGACGAGTTCGGCGTAGGCCGCTTCCCAGAGCAGGAAGTTCGACAGCCGCTGCTCGCCCGAGGTGCGGACGATCACGTCCACCGGCGGTCCGCCCGCGGTCGAAAGGCCCGAAGCGAGCGTCTGCTCGTTCAGAGGACCAGCCGCCTCGCCCGCCAGCACCAGATCGACGTAGCGTTGGGCCGCATCGATGATGTCGGCCCGGCCCCCATAGTTGAAGGCGACCTGAAGCAGGAATTTGTCGTTGTGCGCGGTCGTGGCCTCCGCCCGCTCGATGATGGCGGCGATGTCGGACGGCAAGCCAGTGCGGCGTCCGAGCACCCGGACCCGAACGCCCTCGCGCTCCAGCCGCTTCAAATCGCTGGCCACATACGAGCGCACCAACCCCATCAGGTCGGAAACCTCTTCGGCCGGCCGTTGCCAGTTCTCGGTCGAGAAGCCGAAGACCGTCAGGCAGCGGATGCCCAGCTCCGGCGCCGCCTGCACCGTCCGCTTCAGCGCCTGCACGCCCTCGCGGTGACCCATGGCGCGCGGCAGGCCGCGCCGTTCGGCCCAGCGGCCGTTGCCGTCCATGATCAGGGCGACGTGGAGCGGTCCGGGGGACGGCGTTAGGGACTCTGGGGACGAGGCGGGCATGGCGGCGCTATCCTTAAGGCAATTCGCGCCTCAAACCTGCATGATTTCAGCTTCTTTGGACCTCAAGGCCTCGTCGACGCGCTTGATGGCCGCGTCCGTGTCCTTCTGGACCTCGGTCTCCATCTTCTTCTGCTCGTCCTGGCTGATATCGCCGGCCTTTTCGGCCTTCTTGAGATCCTCGTTGGCGTCGCGGCGGACGTTGCGCACCGCGATCTTCTGCTGCTCTGCGTATTTGCCCGCCAGCTTGGCCAGATCCTTGCGGCGCTCTTCCGTCAGCGGCGGCACGGGAATGCGCAAGGTGGTGCCGTCCACGATCGGGTTCAGGCCGAGGCCCGCGGCGCGAATGGCCTTTTCGACCGGGCCGACCATCGACTTGTCCCAGACGCTGACCGAGATCATCCGCGGCTCGGGCACGCTTATGGCGGCCACCGCATTCAGTGGTGAGGCAGAACCGTAGGCTTCAACCCGGACGGGCTCCAGCAGGCCGGCGTTGGCGCGGCCGGTCCGCAGGCCGTTGAACTCTTCCTTCAGCGCCGCGACAGCCTTGTCCATGCGCTCGCGATAGGTTTTCAGGTCGGGCTTGGCCATCAGTGTTTCTCTCGTGATTTCTTGGCGTTGGCGGCTTAGGCGGACGCGTCGTCGGAGATGACCGTGAAGGTGCCCTCCCCCGTCAACGTCCGGCGCAGCGAATTGTCCTCGCGGATCGAGAACACCACGATCGGAATGCCCGAGTCACGCATCAGGGCGATGGCCGAGGCGTCCATGACCTTCAGATCGCGCGCCAGCACGTCGTGGTAGGTCAGGGTTTCGTACCGCGTCGCCGTCTTGTCCTTTTTCGGATCCGCCGTGTAGACGCCGTCGACGCTGGTGCCCTTCAGCAGCGCGTCGCAGCCCATTTCGGCCGCCCGGAGCGCCGCGCCGGAGTCCGTCGTGAAGAACGGCGCGCCGACGCCGGCGGCGAAGATCACCACCCGACCCTTCTCGAGATGACGCAGCGCCCGACGACGAACGTAGGGTTCGGCCACGGCGTTCATGGTCAGGGCGCTCTGCACCCGCGTTTGCACGCCGATCTTCTCGAGCGCTGCCTGCATCGCCAGTGCGTTCATGACGGTCGCCAGCATGCCCATGTAGTCAGCGGTGGCGCGCTCCATGTCGCCCGCCGCCTTGCTCAGCCCCCGGAAGATGTTGCCGCCGCCGATCACGAGGCAGATTTCGACGCCTTCGCGGGCCACCTGCGCCACGGCCTGCGCCACCGTCGCCACCGTCTTCATGTCGATGCCGTAGGCCTGATCGCCCATCAGCACCTCGCCCGAGACCTTCAGCAGCACGCGCTTGTAGCGAAACTCGGCGGGGGCGTCGGGCATGGGGAAGACCTTGGGGCAGCGCGGATTCGGCTCCTTATAGGTAGGCCCCGCCGGGGATTCAAAGCTTACCAGCAGTCGGCGCCGATTCCGGGTGCGCGGAGCGCCAGCAGGATGCGGCTGCGCTGCCGCCGGGTGATCGCTCCAGACGCCTCGAGGATGCAGCCGACAACCGTGTTCGAGTTCGGCGCCAGCAGACCGTACCGAAGGCCGCTGGCGTCCAGTTCCGCCCGCGCCCGCTCCAGCGCGGCCGGCGCCGAGGCCACGCGGGCCGGATCATCCGTGATGAGCGTCATCTCATGCAGGGCCTGACCTGACCCGGGGAAGTCGTAGGCTTGCGGATCGTAGACGGCGACCCGCGCGCCCAGGCGGTCGGCCGCTGGGGTGTCCGGACCGAACTTGGCGTTCTGACTGGCGGAGAAAACCAGGGCCGGGCCGCTCTCCGGCACGACCAGTATGTACGCATGGCGCGGAAACATGAGGTAGTGCGCCGGCCATTTGGTGAACCG
>NZ_DASWNO010000084.1:0-2043 GCF_036399195.1 Brevundimonas sp. | reverse complement strand
AAAAAAATCGGCGGTCATGCCGTCGGTCGAGGTCACGGCGCGCAGGGCCAGCACCTTTTCATAGGTGCGGGCGTCGCCCATCACCCCGACGGTTCGGACCGGCAGCAGCACGGCGAAGGCCTGCCAGATCTGGTCGTAGAGTCCGGCCTTGCGGATTTCCTCGAGATAGATGGCGTCGCCCTGCTGCAGCGTTTCCACGGCGTCAGGCGTGATCTCGCCGGGGATGCGGATGGCGAGCCCCGGCCCCGGGAAGGGATGGCGGCCGACGAAGGCGTCCGTCAGGCCCAGTTCCCGGCCCAGCTCCCGCACCTCGTCCTTGAACAGCTCGCGCAGCGGCTCGACCAGCTTCAGCTTCATGAAGTCCGGCAGACCGCCGACGTTATGGTGGCTCTTGATCACCGCCGACGGTCCGCCCGAGGCCGAGACGCTCTCGATCACGTCCGGATAGAGGGTGCCCTGGGCGAGGAACTCCGCGCCCTCGACCTTGTGGGCCTCGCGGTCGAAGATTTCGATGAACACCCGGCCGATGATCTTGCGCTTGGTCTCCGGGTCGCTGACGCCGGCCAGCTCGCCCAGAAATTCCTTCGATGCGTCAACGTGCACCAGCGGGATGTTGTAGTGCTCCCGGAACAGGGTGGTGACCTGCGCCGCCTCGTCCTTGCGTAGCAGACCGGTGTCGACGAAGACGCAGGTCAGCTGGTCGCCGATCGCTTCGTGGATCAGCACCGCCGCGACGGATGAGTCCACGCCGCCCGACAGGCCGCAGATCACCTTGGCCGACCCGACCTGTGCGCGGATTTTCGCGATCTGCTCGTCGCGATAGGCCGCCATGGTCCAGTCGCCCTTCAGCCCGGCCACGCCGAACAGGAAGTTGCGGTAGATTTCGGCTCCGCGCGGGGTGTGGTGCACCTCGGGATGGAACTGCACCGCATACATGCGGCGGTCCTCGTCGGCGATGGCGGCGAAGGGAGCGCCGGCGGAGGTAGCGATGACCTTGAAGCCCTCGGGGATGGCGGCGACGCGGTCGCCGTGGCTCATCCACACCGGCTCGCGGTGATCGACGGCGCCAATGCCGGCGAACAGCGGGCTGTCCTCGGTCAGGACGATCTCGGCCCGGCCGAACTCGCGGTGGTGCCCGCCCTCAACCTTGCCGCCCAGCACGTCGCACAGCAGTTGCTGGCCGTAGCAGATGGCCAGCAGCGGCACGCCGTAGTCGAACAGCTTGCGCCCGATGCGCGGGCTGTCGGCGTCCAGCACACTTGAGGGACCGCCGGACAGGATGATCGCCTGCGGCTGGAAGGCGTCGACCAGCGCCTCAGCCTTGTCGAACGGATGGATCTCGCAATAGACGCGCGCCTCGCGCAGGCGGCGCGCGATCAGCTGGGTGACCTGGCTGCCGAAGTCGACGATCAGGACCTTCTGGTGGTCGCTCATGAGATCCTTTCGTAGGCGCAGAAGAAGAAGCCGTCGGTGCCGCTGGAGCCCGGAGACAGGCGCAGCCGGGCGCCGCTTGCGAGCGCTCCAAGACGACCCCGCGCCTCGTCCGTCAGATCAGGCGAGGCCGCCAGCAGCTCGGAGACCGGCACGGGCCGGAACTCCGACCGGCCCGCCTCGAAGGCGTCCGCCACCGCCTCGTTCTCGCGGCTCAGGATCGAGCAGGTCACATAGGCCAGTCGGCCGCCGGGCTTCACCAGCTGCGCCGCCTGACCGAGGATACGGAGCTGCAGCGCGCGCAGGCGCTCGACCTCGTCGGCCTTCAGCCGCCAGGCGCCCTCGGGGTGCCGTCGCCAGGCGCCGGAGCCGCTGCACGGCGCGTCGACGAAGACCAGATCGGCCTTGCCGTTGAATTCCTCGACCCCGCCGCCGTTCTGGCCGATCAGCCGAAGGTCGGCCGCGACGCCCGACCGCTCGAGCCGGGGCCGGATGTTGTCCAGCCGCTTCTGCACCACGTCGCAGGCGATCAGGCGCACCGGCGCCGCGGGCTCAGCGGCCCTGCTTGCAGCGATGTCATCAGCTCCGACCGGCGACCAGCCGCCGCGCGGC
>NZ_DASWNO010000083.1:0-2605 GCF_036399195.1 Brevundimonas sp. | reverse complement strand
CGGCGCGGCGACGCTGATGGAATCGTCCCTCTCCAGCCGCACGCCGACGGCGAAGGCCGGGGCCACGAAGCGTTCGAGGGCCTCGTCGGTGCCCGACAACGGCTCATACGGCTCGCCGAAATGGGCCGGAAACCACAGCGGCACCCGCGCCTGATTGCGCACCTCGACCGTGCTGCGGAACGGCTCGTCGAAGGCCGCCGCGACCCTTTTGATGACGACGTCCTCGGCGTCCCAGCTGGTGTCCGGGTCGAAATAGCCGACATCGTAGTCGCGCACCCCGTAGCCGGCGGGCCGGCCGGTCAGCGCGTTCCAGACGCTCTGGTAGACGGCGCCGGAAAACACCCGCCAATCGGGCAGGGCCTGATCCCGGACGCCCCTCAGCACATGCATCAGGCCGGGATCGGCGCGGACGATCTCGACCAGCCGTTGCTCCAGGTCGCTCATCGGTCACGCCGCATCGGCCAGCCGTGGTCCAGCGGCCCGTGCCCCTGCCCCAGGCCCGGCGCGCGGCGGATCGCTTCCGCCACATAGGCCCAGGCCTCGGCCACGGCGGCCTCGAGCGGCAACCCCTTGGCCAGCCCCGCGGCGCAGGCGCTGGCCAGGGTGCAGCCGGTGCCGTGGGTGTGGCGGGTCTCGACCCGCGGACCCTCCAGCAGCGTCTCGCCGGTGGGGGTGACCAACAGGTCGATCACCGTCTCGCCCGGCACGTGGCCGCCCTTCATCAGCACGGCGCGGGCGCCCATCCGCAGCAGCGCCTCGCCCGCTCGGCGCTGCCCATCCAGATCTGTGACCGCCAGCCCCGTCAGCGCCTCCGCCTCGGGCGCATTCGGCGTCAGCAGGGCCGCGCGGGGGATCATCAGCGCCTTCACCGCCGCCACCGCCTCGTCCGGCAACAGCGCCTGTCCGCCCTTGGCGATCATCACCGGGTCGACCACGGCGGGCGCGGCGCAGCTGTCGAGGATGGCCGCCACCCGCTCCACCACCGCCGTCGAACCCAGCATGCCGGTCTTGATCGCGTCCGCCCCGATGTCGCCCAGCACCGCCCGCGCCTGCGCCTCGATCAGGTCCAGCGGCAGCGGATGGACGCCGTGGACGCCGAGCGTGTTCTGGACCGTGATCGCCGTGATCGCCGTCGCGGCGTACCCGCCCATGGCGGTGACCGCCTTGATGTCCGCCTGCACGCCCGCGCCGCCGCCCGAGTCCGAGCCGGCGATGATCAGGACGCGTCCGAGGGGCGAGGTCATACCGGCTGGATGGCGGCTCGCGACGCGCTCGGCAAGCGCATCGACGTATATTGCACTCCGGCTATATTTGTTTTAGACGATATACATGACCGCATCCCTGCAGGCGCCCCTGATGGCCATGGCCGAGCCTCACCGCATGGCGATCCTGTCCATGCTGGCCGACGGCGAGCGACCCGCCGGGGATTTCGTCGACGCCCTGCCGATCAGCCAGCCGACCGTCTCCCGCCATCTGGCGGTGCTGCGCGAAGCCGGGCTGGTCACCGTTCGCAAGGACGCCCAGCGCCGGCTCTATAGCCTCAACCCCGCCCCGCTCGCCGAACTGGACCAGTGGCTGGCCCGCTACCGCCGCTTCTGGACCGACAAACTCGATGCGCTTGAGGCGCATCTGGACAAGGAGTTTCCCCAATGAACGACACCCGGACCTTGCCGGTCCGCCTCGGAGCCGAGGCTGGAAGCCTCCGTCGCATCGACGGCGGCTGGGAGCTTCGCTTCGAACGGCGACTGCGGCATGCGCCCGAGCGGGTGTGGAAGGCCCTGACCACCGGCGACGGCCTCGCCTGCTGGCTGGCCGAGGCCGAAATCGAGGCCGTCCCGGGCGGCAAGATGGAGCTGAACTTCCGCCAGCCCGACCATGAGTTCATGCCGGACACCCCCGAACGGCGCCGGCAGTCGAACGAGGTGCTGACGGTCCAGCCCTTCTCGCGCTTCGAGCACACCTTCGGCGAAAACCCGGAGTCGGTGGTGTCGTGGCGGCTTGAGCCCGCCGGCGACGGCACCCACCTGACCCTGATCCACCGCGTGCCGGAAGCGTGGTCCGACGCCCGCAGGAACGTCCTCAGCGGCTGGCACCATCACATGGAGGGGCTGGACGACGCCGCGCGCGGCGTGCGCCACCCGTGGTCGTGGGATCGCTGGTTCGCCCTGCGCGACGCCTATGCGGAGCGGCTGGAGGAGGAGGCGTGAGCGCCCCGGTCGCCACTGCTGGCATGCTGATCCGCCGCCCGGTCGCCGAGGTGTTCGAGGCCTTCCTCGATCCGGCGCTGACGTCTCGCTTCTGGTTCACCAGAGGCTCGGACCGGCTCGAACCGGGGGCCCAGGTCCGCTGGGACTGGGCGATGTATGGCGTCGGCACGGATGTGCGGGTCAAGGCCGTCGAGCCCGGCCGCCGCATCCTCATCGACTGGGACATCGCCGACGATCCGACGGAGGTCGAGTGGCTGTTCGAGGATCGGGACGGCGCCGCCTTCGTCAACGTCGAGAACCGGGGCTTCGAGGACAGCCCGGCCGGCGTCGCCAGGGCGCTCGACTCGGCGGGCGGCTTCGCCCTGGTTCTTGCCGGCGCCAAGATCTGGCTCGAACAC
>NZ_DASWNO010000082.1:0-2084 GCF_036399195.1 Brevundimonas sp. | reverse complement strand
GTCAGCCCTTCATCACGCTGGCGTCGTCAACCGCGATGTCGCCGCGGTTGCGGAAGAAGGTCACCAGAATGGCCAGGCCGACGGCCGCTTCCGCGGCCGCGACGGTCAGGACGAACATCGCCATGATCTGCCCCTGCACGTCGTTCAGGTAGGCCGAGAAGGCGACGAAGTTGATGTTCACGGCCAGCAGGATCAGCTCAATCGACATCAGGATGATGATGACGTTCTTGCGGTTCACGAAGATGCCGAACACGCCGATGGTGAACAGGATGGCGGCGACCGCCAGATAGTGCTGCAGGGACACGGCCATCAGAGCAGTTCCTCGGAGCTAACGCCGGCGCCGGACGCCGCGCCCTTGACCTCGACGGAGGTGCGGCGGTCGCGAGTCACCTGATCGTGGGCCTTCTGGCGTTTGACGTTGGGCTTGTGGCGCAGGGTCAGGACGATGGCGCCGATCATGGCGATCAGCAGGACGATCCCCGCCGCCTGGAAGATGTAGACATAGTCGGTGTAGAGCACCCGTCCGATGGCCTCGACGTTCGAGGCGTCGGCCGTCGGCGCCAGCGGAGCCGTCGAGCCCGCGGCCGCGCCGCCGCTGACCACCGCCAGCGAGATCAGGATCATCTCGGCCAGCAGGACGCCCGCCACGATCGCCGCCAGCGGCAGGTAGCGGGCGTAGCCTTCGCGCAGGCGCACGAAGTCGACGTCCAGCATCATGACGACGAACAGGAACAGCACCGCGACGGCGCCGACGTAGACCACGACCAGCAGCATCGCCAGGAACTCGGCGCCCAGCAGCACGAACAGCCCCGCCGACGAGAAGAAGGCCAGGATCAGCCACAGCACGCTGTGCACGGGGTTTTTCGCGGTGACGACCGCGAGGGCGCTCACCACGGCGACCGCCGCCAGCACATAGAAGGCTATACCTTGCAGCATAGGAGGCCTCGGCCCCTTTCGGTTCGTTGGCGACGATCCGTGAATCAGCGCCGGTTGAGCGTGTGCGCCTTAGCGATACGGCGCGTCGAGTTCCAGATTTTTCGCGATCAGCCGCTCCCAGCGGTCGCCGTTCGAGAGCAGTTTTTCCTTGTCATAGAGCAGCTCTTCCCGGGTCTCGGTGGTGAACTCCAGGTTCGGGCCCTCGACGATGGCGTCCACCGGGCAGGCTTCCTGGCACAGGCCGCAATAGATGCATTTGACCATGTCGAGGTCGTAGCGCGTGGTGCGACGGCTGCCGTCAGCCCGAGGCTCGGACTCAATGGTGATGGCCTGGGCCGGGCACACGGCCTCGCACAGCTTGCAGGCGATGCAGCGCTCCTCGCCGTTGGGATAGCGACGCAGGGCGTGCTCGCCCCGGAAGCGCGGCGACTGCGGGTTGCGCTCGAACGGGTAGTTCACGGTCGCCTTGGGGCGCATCATGTATTTGAGCGACAGTCCGATGGCGCCGATGACGTCCAGCATCATCGCGCCCTTGGTCGCCTGAACGAGGCGGGTGAACATCAGCGGCTTCCTCTGATCCCGCGGCAAAGCTCTTCCTTGCGCGGGTCGTCGTCCTTGGTGATGCGGCACAGGCGCTCGCGTTCGGCCTGTTGCCGCTGGATAGCTTCCTGACGCCGCTCCCACTGGGCGGGCGACGTCGGGTCGGGTTCGTAGGTCGGGATGGTGCAGGCGCCCGTCGCCAGCGCCGCCGCGAGGATCAGCAACCGGCTCATGCGCCCACCGCGAACACGCGCCAGGCGGCGACGATGACGACCGCCACCAGCGACGTCGGCAGGAATATCTTCCAGCCCAGCCGCATCAGCTGGTCGTAGCGGTAGCGGGGCACGAAGGCCTTCACCATGGCGATCATCGCGAACCAGAAGATGATCTTGGCGAAGAACACCAGGAAGAGCAGGAAGTTGACCAGGAACTCGGGCCAGTCGGCGGCGAAGTCGATCGGGAAGCCCGGGTTCCAGCCGCCAAAGAACAGCAGGCTCATCATCGCGCACATGAAGACGATGTTGGCGTACTCGCCGATCATGAACAGCAGGTACGGGGTGGAGCTGTACTCGACCTGATACCCGGCCACGAGCTCGGACTCGGCCTCG
>NZ_DASWNO010000081.1:0-4025 GCF_036399195.1 Brevundimonas sp. | reverse complement strand
TTCCGGCCGCGGCGGATCTCGACCACGTCCTCGGTCGGCACCAGGATTTCAGAGAAACAGTCTTCCAGACCCTGCTGGCGCGCCTGATCGGTCAGGTGCTGCGCCACCTTCTTCTCGAAGTTCGAATAGGCGTGGACGATGTACCACTTGTGCCGGGGATTGGCGGCGGGCTTGGTCGTTGCGTCGGTCATGGTGTCTTTCCTACTGGCCGATCGCGAGGATGAAGCGCGACAGGAAGGCCAGGCCGGTGTCGACGACGAAGAAGAAGACGGCGGCGATCAGCACCATGATGAAAACCATCACCGAGGTGATCCAGGTCTCCTTGCGGCTCGGCCAGACGATCTTGCGGCCCTCGGCGCGGACCTGGCTGGCGAACTGCGGAATCGAGGTGCGCTTCTTGGGCGCCGCGGGTTCGGCGGCGACGGCGGCCCCGGCGATCGCCGGCTGAACGGTCTGGGGGCGACGCCCCGAAGGGTTCTTGGCCTTGGCCATGCTGTGGGTCTCGTTTTCAACGCGGTCTGACGGTGCAGATGGGAAGCCGCCCCGTCAGGTAAAAGTGGCAGGAGTGGAGGGACTCGAACCCACGACCCTCGGTTTTGGAGACCGATGCTCTACCAGCTGAGCTACACTCCTGTGGTTCCGGTCAAAACTACAACGCGCCAGAGGGTTGCCCCCCGGGCGCGTTCAGCTTCGCCAGACCGCGGCGTATGCCCCACCCCGACCGGGTTTTCAAGGGCGGATGGGTCAGTCGTCGTAGTGGGCGGCGACCGCTTCGGCCTCGTCTTTCGCATTGACGACCTGACGGAACAGCAGCCGGTCGATGCGGCGGTCGTCCATCTCGACGATCTCGACCTCGAACCGCCCCAGTTGCAGCACCTCGCCCTTGTCCGGGACGCGCGACAGCTGGTGCAGGACCAGCCCCGCGACGGTGTGGAAGCCGTCGGCCTCGCCGAAATCCTCGCCCAGCGCGTCGGCCAGTTCGTCGATGTCGGTTTGGCCGTCGACCAGCCAGGAGCCGTCTTCCTGCTGCTTCACATTGACGTCGGCGTCGTCGTGGCCCTCGTCGAAGTCGCCGGCGATCATCTCCAGCAGGTCGGTGGCGGTGACCACGCCCTCGAAGGCCCCGAACTCGTCGACGAGGAAGGCCATGTGAACCTTCGACGCTTTCAGTATCTCCAGCGCCTTCAGCACCGAGGTCGACTGGGGGATGAAGGCTGGGGTCTGCACCAGCCGCTCGACGTTGAACTCGCCGTTGTCCAGAAGGCTGTCCAGCAGGTCCTTCTTGTGGACCACGCCCAGAGGGTTATCGACGTCGTTCTCGCGCGCGACCACGATCCGCGAATAGGGACAGGTGCGGATTTCCTGACGCAGCTGTTCCTCGGTGTCGTCCAGCGCGATCCAGAACACCTCGTGCCGCGGCGTCATCGCCACGCGGATCGGGCGGTCGCCGAGGCGCAGGATCTCTTCGATCATCTCCTGCTCTTCCGGTTCGATCAGACCCGACGCCGTGCCCTCGGCGATCATGGTCTCGACCTCCTCCTGAGTGACGTCGGTCCCATCGCGGTCCTTGACCCCCATCACCTTCAGGATGGCCGACGTCGAGACGGTGAGCAGGTCCACGAACGGCTTCAGCACGATCGCCACCGTCGAGATCGGCGCCGCCATCTTGGAGGCGATCGACTCGGGGAAGATCAGCGCCAGCCGCTTGGGCACCAGCTCGCCGACGATCACCGACACATAGGTGATGAAGACGATGACCAGGATGGTCGACAGGACGTGGGTATAGCCCTCGTACCCTGGCAGGAGCCGCTCGAAGATCAGGTCCAGCTCGCCGGCGATGGCGGCCTGACCATAGGCGCCCGCGGCGATGCCGATCAGGGTGATGCCGACCTGCACGGCCGACAGGAAATGGGTTGGGTCCTCGGCCAGCTTCAGCGCCGAGCGCGCGCCCTTGTCACCCCGCTCGGCGCGGCTCTGCAGCTTCGACTTGCGGGAGGAGACGACCGCCAGTTCCGTCATGGCGAACAGGCCGTTGAGCACCACGAGGAGCAGAACGACGACGATGGCGAGAGCTAACATCTAGTGGGGGTTGGACCGGCGCGGCGCGACAGCCGGCGTCCGCGGCGCGATATTAGGGGCAAAAGCCCCCCGCCGCCATGGAATCTTGATCAGCGGGTGCGCCCAGCCTCGATCGAGCCGTAGGGACCGCGCGACGCGTCAGCCGCCGGCAGGGCGGCGCAGGCCGACATGCCGATCAGGGTGCCGATGAAAAGACCCGTTCGAAGCGCTCGCCGCATTGGTTACCAAATCCCTAACGTCCGTGATCCGAACGTAGGCTCCCGTTCCCGGGTTCCGCGCAACCGATCACCCGCCGAGGGGGAATTGCGAAGGGGCGGCGCTCGCGCGCCGCCCCCTGCAGGCGAACTTCGCTGCGGCTACATCGGCGGCGGCGTTTTCCGGGTGACCTTGTCGGCCCAGGTCTGGGCGACCTGTCCGGCGGCCGTGCGACCGCCGAGGCCGAAGGCCAGCGCCGCGGCCACGGCGGCCGCGCCCAGCACCAGCCCGAAGGCCAGCAGCACGATGTCGTCGGCGATCCCCATGAACCGCAGGCCCATGGCCGTGGCCAGGGCGATGGTGGCCCAGCGCACGAGGGTCGAGGCGAAGCGATCCGCTCCGCCCGTGCCCTTGTTGATCAGACGCGCCAGCACGTCGGCGATCAGGACGCCGGCGGTGATGATCACGCCGCCGACGATGACGCGCCCGGCCAGGCCGAGGATCTCCTCGACCGTCATGGCCAGGGTCGAGAACTGCAGCAGCCGCGCGGCCTCGACCGCGGTGAAGGCGACGATTGCCACCATCACCAGCTTGCCGACCACGCGCGACGGGGTCATGGGGGCCGAGGCCGTCGAGCCGCCGCCCATGGCCGCCGCGGTGGCCGGCGTCACGTCGCCGGCGTAGGGCGCGGGGGCCGGGCTCGGCTCGACCGGCTGCTTGCCGCCCGCCATGTTCATGACGGCGGAGACGCTGCGGTCGAAGCCGGTCGCCGGCAGGATGCGCTCGATGATCTGAGCGACCCAGCGACCGATGAACCAGCCGATGGCGAGGACGATGGCCGCCGCCAGAACGCGCGGGATGGCGTCGAACACGGTCGACAGCACCGCCACGGCCGGAACGGTCAGGGACTCGATGCCCAGCTGCTCCAGCGCCGCGATGGTGATCGGGATCAGAACGAGCACGAACACCAGAGTGCCGACGGCGGTGCTGACGCCGGTCGAACCGGTCGCCCGCGACAGGCCAGCCTTCTCCAGCCAGCGGTCGGCGTTCGCGGCCTGGAGCGCGGCCTCGGTGACGCGCCGCGCCAGCGTCGCCACCACGAAGCCGATGAAGAAGATCAAGACGGCGCCGATCACGTTCGGCAGGAAGCTGGCCACCTGCGTGAGCAGGGTGTTCAGCGGCGTAACCACTTGACCGAGGTTGAGAACGCCGAGCGCCGCGACGACGCCGAACAGGAGAATAAGCCAGAAAGCGACGTCGCCCAGGCTGTGCCCGACCGAACGTTTCGGGTCTTCGCTCAGATTGGCCTTTGACGCGCCCGGGATGCGGTTGACGCCCTTGGCAAGCGCCCATTTCGCCGCCTTGCCGATGAACCAGGCCGCCACGAGGATCAGGATCGCGCCCAGCACCCGGGGCGCCCAGACCTCGATCAACTGCTCCCAGCCTATGAATTCGTATCCTGTGTCGTACATGCGTTCAGCCCGTTCGCGCCGCGACCGTCGCGGCGTTCCTGAGCCGCAAACGGAGCGGGGGCTGTTAATGTTCCTGACAAACGATGCGGCGGGCAAAGCAAAACCCCCGCCGGATTGCTCCAGCGGGGGCTCTGTTGTTCAGATCAGACCGTAGCGCTTAGGCGACGATCTTCGACACCACGCCGGCGCCGACGGTGCGGCCGCCTTCGCGGATGGCGAAGCGCAGCTTCTCTTCCATCGCGATCGGGGTGATCAGCTCGACGTTCAGCTCGGCGTTGT
>NZ_DASWNO010000080.1:0-5065 GCF_036399195.1 Brevundimonas sp. | reverse complement strand
GTCACTGCAAAGAACAGGTCCGAGGTCGTTCCTGCGAGCCGCGTCTGCATCCCAAAAACACGCGGGATGCACAGCCGGTCCAACAAGAGTGGGGGCTTATGACCGCCGATTCCGATTTGGTCAAGCGGCGAAAAGGTGGCGAGGGCTGATCCAGCGCGGCGGAGACAAGGGTGTGCGGCCCGGAACACGGCCATAGACGACGAAGGAGCATTCCGGCGCGAAAAAAGGTCCGGGAGCTCGCGGCGCCCGGACCTTCAAGTCGATGACGGCCGAAGAATCAGCTGCCGATGCGGACGTTGCCTCCGCCCATGATCGAACGGCTGACCGAGCCGGTCGCGCGCGCCACCGTCACGTCGCCGCCGCCGACGATGGAGACGTCCACGTCTCCCGCCACGCCGGCGAAATTCACGTCCCCCGAGCCGGCGATGCTGACGCTGAGGTTCGGCGCGGTCCCTCCCCGCACCTGCACATCGCCCGAGCCGCCGATCGAAACCTCCGTCGGCCCGTCGACCCGCGCCACCACCACATCGCCCGACCCGCCGATCGAGACCTCCAGCTCCCGTGTCGCTCCAGCGGTGACGGAACCGGATCCGCCGATGCTGATCTCAAGGCCGGTCGAGGTGCCCGCGCGCATGTTTCCAGAACCACCGATGCTCAGCGAGACCGGTCCCTCGGTGTTGGCGACGTTCCAGTACCCGCAGCCGGCGTTCCCGAGCTCGACCGAAGACGCGCCCCGGCCGACGGAGCCGAACACAGCGCCCGAGGCGTCGATGTCGACCCTGCGAGGCGTGCGGATCACGATCAAGGGGGCTTGCGAGACTTCGATCCGGCCATGGTCGCGAACCTCTACGCTCGCGCCCTCGCCGGGACGCTCGCTGTTCGAGCCGGCGTTGCAGTTTCGCATGCTCATGCCGCCGCTCATAAGACCGTTGCGGCGGCGCAGCCCGCCGTCGACGATGACCTTGCCGTTCTCTCGCGAGACCTGGATGGCCGGAAGTCCGGACGACCCCTGCTCGACCTCGACGGCGACGTCGGAGCGGTCCTCGACCACCACCGCGACGCGGGCGACGGCGTTACGGATTTCCACTTCCGGACCCGATTGGGCGACGGCCGGGCCGGCGACGGCGGCCAGGGCGGCGAGAGCGACGGCGGATGCGATGATCGTCTTCATAACGGCGTTCCTTCTCCGGTTCTTGAGGAGAGGGTGCGTCAGTCGCCGGGGGGAGTCAGCTTAAATCGAGGTCATGACGCCCTTGTAAGATACGCCGTCAGGCGCGCAGGGCTCCGGCCCCGTCCTCTACGCCGACCTCAGGCTGGAAATCCCGGTCGAGATGCGCGATCCGGCTCTGCAGCCCGCCGAACCGCTTCAGGGCCAGCGAGGCCGCCCAGCGCGCGGCCAGTTCCGGCGTCGCCATGCCGTCGGTGAAGCGGGGCCGCCCGCCCCGGCTGCGCAGGACGGCGTTGGTGTAGAGCGCGCCGTTGCGGAAGCGCGACGGCCAGGTCTGGAAATCCATCGACAGCGAGACGCAGAAGCGGTCGAGGTTTTCGACCCGATGCGGGGCATAGATCGGCCAGGTCAGGGCCTGACCCGGCTCGAGGTCGACCACGCGCGCATCGGCCTCGAAGGTCAGCGAATAGGGCAGCTCTTCGGTCGTCTGCCGCGCGACCACCTGCTCCATGTCCGCCTCGGCGAGGTGGGTTTCGTCGCCCGGATATACGAAGATCCGCTTGCGACCACGCAGATGGAACAGCACCACGCCGGCCGCGTCGAAGTGATACGGCACCCGCGCCTTGGGCGAGGACAGGATCAGCTGACCGGCGTTGCGGACCGCCCGCAGCCCCGGATAGGCGGCCTGCACCGTGCGAAACTCGGCCATCGCGGCGGTCCACAGCTCCGGCCATCCCCGCTCGACCTGGCGCAGGTTGACCCACAGCCGGCCCTGCTGGATCGCCGCCAGCAGCTCCTCGCCGTTCAGCCGGCCTCGGGCCCCGGTCCTCAACGAGACCTGACCGGCGTCGTCGTAGTCGTACAGGTTGATGTCGAACAGCTCGGCCGGATAGCGGTCCAGCACCGCGGCCAAGGCCTCGTCAGATGCGAAGCCCTGATCGACCAGACCGTGCGGGTGAACCGCGGCCTCTCGGATCGGACCGGCGTAACGGGTGCGCGTCTGGCTCATCGGTGCCCTTCGAAATTGTATCAGGCCGAGACGGCGCCGGCCTTAGAGCGGGCCTTTGCAAGGGCGGCGCCCGCCGCCTGCATCGCGCCCTTCAGCCGGTCGCCCGGCGTCGTCTCGCAGGCCTCGATGGCGGCCCAGCGCCGGCGCACGCTGGTGCGCAGCCGTTCGCCCCGGCCCTGCCCGGCCATGTTCAAGGCTCCGACGGCGGCCTGGCTGACGGTCGCCCCCAGCCCCGGCCGGGCGACCACGGCCTCGCGGACGATCCGGGCGCCGTTGCAGAAATACTTCTTGTAGTGCTCGCCCTCGAACCCGAAATCGAACGTGCGGTAGCCGATCCCGGACGCCATCCGCATGGTGTCCATGCTCAGCAGGATGCCCGGCGAACAGCGGGCCAGGCTCGGCTCGTAGCCGGGGAACCAGAAATGATACTGGTCGCCCGCGTGGAGCGAGTACTCGAGCGCGGTCAGGCGGTCGCCGGCCCACAGGCCCGCCATCGAAGCGCCGAAGCCGGCGCAGTCCGCCTTCAGCAGCGCGTGCAGCAGGTCGGCGGTCCACCCGCAAGCGAAGATGTCGTGCCGGGCGGTCCGCCGGTACTGATCCCGCTTCAGCTCGATCAGCCAGTCCAGCAGCGCCGGGTCGCGCAGGCCGCGCTCCACCCGCAGCGGGCCCAGTTCGGCCTCCATGCTGCGGCGCGCCCGCTCCTTGTCTTTGAAGAACTTGCCCTGGGCGGCGCGGCGCTCGGCGTACCAGCCCTCGTAGCCCTCATCGCCAAGAACGACCTGCACCGTGCGCCGGTCTTCGCCCAGCGCTGTGTCCCCTACCCAGGCGGTCACGTTGAGCCGGGAGGCCCCGAGCAGGCGGGCGGCCTCCTCAAGGCTCGGCCCCTCGCCTGGGGCCGCGATAACCCCGTGGTAGTCGTTCATCGGCGCTCCGAGCGGCTGCACCGCTCCGCCGCGACGCTGGTGCGGGAAGAAGCCGACCGTTCGGCCGTCTCGCGAGAACACCGCGACGGCGGCGTTCGGACTGACGCGTCCCGCGACCTGGGTGAACTCGGGCCGGAAATAGGGACTGTTCAGCGCCGGATTCGCCGCCAGCATGGAGCGCCACAGCGCCCACTCCGTTTCGCCGAGCGCTTCCACGCCGACAATATCGATCTCGCATCCGGCCATCAGGGCATCCCGCGGCGACGCCTCATCGGCCGCCGTTCGGGCCGGATATACGCTTCGGGCTGTTTCAGGCCGGTGACCGTTCATGGTGAACGAGCGATGAGCGGGAGCCGCCGCCTCGCCCGGGCGTTGGGTGGGCAGCGTTACCGAACGCCCGGAGACCAATATGACCGATCCCGACCGCCGCCCGCCGGGCTACACCGCCGACAACGAGAACCAGCGCCAGCCGCCTCACGACGGCGAGGCTCCGCGGCCCGCGACTGAGCCAAAGGGTTCCGAGGGGTCGTCGAACTCAGGCGAGACGGCGACCGACCCGGCCACGGGCGCGCCGAACGATCAGGCCTGAGCGCTATCGAACGGAACGCCCGGGTTCCTGAGGAATTCCTACCGGACCTTTGAACAAGTCCGGTGCCGCCATGTCGCTTCGTCTGATCCTCGTCTCCGCCAGCCTGATCGCCCTTGCGGGCTGTGGCGCGCCGGACCCGGCCGAGCAGGCTTCGTCGACGACGGGGCCGGGTCAACAGGCGAGCGTCGCGCCCGCGGCGGGCGGCGGCGTGTTGACGGTCGAGCAGATCGAGAACGGGGTGATCGGCGCACCCGCGGCGGCAGGCTCGCAGCCGGCCGGGGTCACGAAGACCGCGGCGACTCCGACGAGCGGCTCCGGCCAGACCGCCGCCCCGGCGCGGGCCGCCGCCCAAGGTCCCGACGCGGGGATGGTGCGGCTTCAGATCCTGCTCGACCGTTCGCCCTTCTCCCCCGGTGTGATCGACGGTCTCGGCGGCGAAAACACGCGTCAGGCCATCGCCGCCTGGCGCGAGGCCAACGACATGCAGGGTGACACCGCCGACGCGGCCATGCTGGAGCGCATGATCGCCGCCGACACCAGCCGGGTCATGTCGGAGTACGTCCTGACCCCCGCCGACGTGGCCGGCCCCTTCAGCCCGCCGGCCCCCGCCGAGCTGGCCGACCTGGCCCGTACCGGCGTGAACTACACCAGCGCGCTGGAGCGACTGGCCGAGCGGTTCCACATGACGGAGGCGCTGCTGCAGGGACTCAACCCGGGCGTCGACTTCCGCAGCGCTGGTCAGAGGATCGTCGTCCCCGCCGTCGACAACCGCCCGCTGGCGAACGTCGCCCGCATCGTCGTCAACAAGGCCGAACGATCGGCCCGCGCGTTCGACGCCTCGGGCAAGCTGCTGGCCTTCTACCCCGCCACCATCGGCTCCAGCGAACGGCCCGCGCCGTCTGGCACGGTGACCGTCGTCGGCGTCGCGCCCGAGCCGGACTACACCTACGACCCGTCTCGGGTGACCTATGACCGTGGGAACCAGAAGATCGTGATCCCCGCGGGCCCGAACAATCCTGTGGGCACGGTCTGGATCGACCTGTCGCGCGACACCTACGGCATCCACGGTTCGCCCGACCCGTCCAAGATCGGCAAGACCGCCTCGAACGGCTGCGTCCGCCTGACCAACTGGGACGCCGAGCAGCTGGCCGCGGGCGTCAAGCCGGGCGTGGAGGTTCGGTTCGTCTGACACAGCGAAAACGGCCCCGGAGTCACCTCCGGGGCCGCTCTGTTCGTCAGATCAGACCGTAGCGCTTAGGCGACGATCTTCGACACCACGCCGGCGCCGACGGTGCGGCCGCCTTCGCGGATGGCGAAGCGCAGCTTCTCTTCCATCGCGATCGGGGTGATCAGCTCGACGTTCAGCTCGGCGTTGT
>NZ_DASWNO010000079.1:0-17607 GCF_036399195.1 Brevundimonas sp. | reverse complement strand
ATGGCGGAGACGATCGGCATCAGCACCGCCAGCGCCACGATCTGCTCGATCGTCGCACCGAAGAAGGCGATGACGCTGGCGCCGAACACCGCCGTCGCCAGATTGATCGCCAGCCAGGGCACGCGGCCGCGGACGATCTCGGAGACCGACGACCCACGGTCCTCGTCGCTGACGCCGGCGAGGCGCAGGATGTCCTCGCGGTTCTCTTCCTGGATGATGTTGACGATGTCGTCGACGGTGATCTGGCCCACCAACCGGCCGGCGGAGTCGACCACCGGGGCGGAGATCAGGTGGTATTTCTCGAAGATGTAGGCGACCTCTTCCTGGTCCTGGTCGACGGCGATCTCGTTGACCGGCTCCATCAGGTCCGCGAGGGCGGCGGCGCGAGGGGCGCGCAGCAGGCGGCTGATGGCGATGCCGCCGACCGGCCGGTTCACGGGGTCGACCACATAGATGTCGAAGAACAGCTCCGGCAGGTCCTCGCCCTGCTTGCGGATGTGATCAATGGTGTCGCCGACGTTCCAGAACTCGGGCGCGGCCATCACCTCGCGCTGCATCATGCGGCCGGCGGAGTCCTCGGCGTAGCCCAGCGAGCTCTCGATGGCCGCGCGGTCGACGTCCGGCATCGCCGCCAACACCCGCTCGCGCTGGTCATCTTCCAGATCTTCCACCACCGCGGCGGCGTCGTCGGAGTCCAGTTCCTGCAGAGCCTCGGCCAGGATCAGGTGGGGGACGCGCTCCAACACCTCCTCGCGGATGCCGTCGTCCAGCTCGGGCAGGGTGTCGGCCAGCAGTTCCGGCGGCAGCCACAGCACCACCACGGCGCGGTGCTCGGCCGTCAGGAAGCCCATCAGGTCGGCGACGTCCGCCGGGTGAAGGTCCTCAAGCAGCGAGCGGAGCTTGTCCCCGTCCCCGGCGTCGGACGCGTCGACCACCTTCTCGACGAAGGCGGCGGTCAGGACATAGTCCTCGTCGAGGGCGTCGTGATCGATGTCGGGATCGAGGGAGGGGGGCAGGGGGGCGGTTGCGGTGGTGCTCACGCTCGGCCTCCCCTGTCTGTTCAGTCAGCTATAAGCCGTGGACAACCCTGCTAAAAACGATGGTGCGGTCGAGAAGACTCGAACTTCCACTCCGGTTAGGGAACAGCGACCTCAACGCTGCGCGTCTACCAATTCCGCCACGACCGCTCGCATCGGAGGGGGGCTGATAGCGGACGGAGGCGTGGAAGGGAAGGGGGCGTTTGAGGCAGCAGGCAGAAGGCAGCAGGCAGCAGGTCAGCGTGATGGAGTCGCCTGGACGCGGTCGATCAAACCATGGAGCATTCGGCCAACTTCTTCGCTCTGCTCGATGAGTGGTCCGGCAACGTCAGAACCGGCCAGACCAATCCGCTCAGCGAGCATCAGGTGCGTCTCCAGTTCCTTCAGCGAGCCGCGAGCGACCCTCAGAAAGTTCAGATAGCTTTGCTTGCTGGCTCGGCCGTACCCCTCCGCGATATTCGCCGCCACCGAAACGGCTGCTCTGCGACTTTGAGAAGTGAGCCCGAAGAGCTCCTCCCGTGGAAAGTCCCGAGTGAGCGCGTAGGTGGCGACCGCGACATCCATCGCCCGCTGCCAAACAACCAAATCTCGGTAGCTGCGGACTTCTGACATTCTGGCCTCCATCGGAGGCTGATGCTATCTTCGGTTCAGCAGCTATACAATCTCTGCCTGCTGCCTGCTGCCTCAGGCCGCCCCCGCCATGAAATCATACACATCCGCCGCCCGCGTCACCGTGATGGCGATGCGGTCCTCGCGGATTTCGATCTCGCCCCGCGCCACCGGGTGATTGTTGGCGAGGATCCAGACCTCGTCATGCTCGGAGGCGTCGAGCGGAATCACGGCCCCGCGGCCCATCCGCAGCAGCTGGTTCATGGGCAGCACCGAACGCCCCAGGACGACCGAGATCTCGACTTCGACGGCTTCGATCTGGCTCATGGGGGACTCGGATACTGATACTGACGGCGCGGTCTGGACTTGCATGGCGCTCCTGACCCCCACATTGGGGGCCTCATGCTTTCCCAAGCCTTAAGCGAAGCCGTAGCAAAACTGTCCCGGACCGACGGGGCGGCGGTCGAGTGGGCGGTGTCGCGCGGCTACGTTCCATACGAGGCCGCCGTGCTCGCAATGGAGGCGCGCGCGGCGGCGATCGCAGCGGGCGAGGCGGGCGAGCTGGTGTGGCTGCTCGAGCATCCGCCGCTGTACACGGCGGGCGTCTCTTCGAAGGACGGCGACCTGATCGACGCCAGCCGTTTTCCTGTTCATCGCACGGGACGAGGGGGGCAGTTCACCTACCACGGGCCCGGGCAACGCGTCGCCTATGTGATGCTGGACCTGAACGCCCGCGGCCGCGACGTCCGGGCGTTCGTGCGCGGGCTGGAACAATGGATCATCTCCGCGCTGGGCGCCTTCGGCGTCCCGGCCGATGTGCGCGAGGGGCGGGTTGGGGTCTGGGTCGAGCGCAAGGGGCCTGGCTGGTCCCGCGAGGACAAGATCGCCGCCATTGGGGTCAAGGTGCGGAAATGGGTCAGCTTCCACGGCGTCAGCGTGAACGTGGAGCCGGACCTCGGCCACTTCAGCGGCATCGTCCCTTGCGGGATTTCGGAGCACGGGGTGACCAGCCTGATCGACCTCGGCGTGGCGGCCACGATGGACGACGCCGACGGGGCTCTGCGAGCCGCCTTCGAGGCCGTGTTCGGGCCGACCATCCGCACATCGCCGCCGATGGCAGGCGCAACGCCGACAACCGCGCCTGCCAGCTAGGCGGCCGCGGTCTCGAGGGAAGCGTTCACCGCCGCCGCGAGTTCGGCGATCCGGAAGGGTTTGCGCAGCACGTTCTCGGGCTCCATCACCGCTTCAACGGCGGCCATGTCCGCGAAGCCGGTGGAGAGGATGATCCTCTGGCCCGGAAAGCGCTCGCGCACCTTGTGGATCACGTCCACGCCGGTCAGGCCGGGCATTGCATAGTCGACGATCAAAAGCGCGGGGCGGGCGTCGTCCAGCCGCGCCAGCGCTTCGCGTCCACCGGCGGCCTGATCGACCTCGTATCCGAGAGTCTCAAGGCATTCGACGATGAAGCGGCGCACGCCGTCGTCGTCATCCACCACCAGGATCCGATCCTTTTGCGCGCCCCGGGCCATGTCCAGGCGCGCTTCGGGCGCGTCCGATTGCGCCGTTTCGGCCGTGACGGGAAGCCAGATCTCGACGGTCGATCCCTCGCCTTCGACGCTGTGGATGCGAACCGTTCCGCCGGACTGTCGGGCGATGCCGTAGACTTGGCTCAGGCCCAGCCCGGTGCCCTTGCCGACCGCCTTGGTGGTGAAGAAGGGATCGAACACCTTTTCCAGCAGGGCCTCGGGGATTCCTTGTCCGGTGTCGGTCACGGAGATCACCACTGACTCGCCTTCAGCATCCTGCGGACGGCGAACATCGGTCGCGATCGTGAGGGCGCCCCCCTCCGGCATCGCGTCGCGTGCGTTGATGGCGAGGTTGAGGATGGCCAGTTCCAGCTGGTTGGCGTCGGCCATCGCCCAGGCGCGGGGGTCGCCGAGCCGCGTCTCGATCCGGATCTGGCTGCCGATGGTGCGGGCCAGCAGGTCCTTCATGCCGTCGACCAGCCCGTTTACGTCGACCGGCTTCAGGGTCAGGCTCTGGGTTCGCGAGAAGGCGAGCAGTTGCTGCGTCAGCTTGGCCGCCCGATCCGCCGCCTGCCGGGCGTACTCGCTGAGCCGCTGCGTCCGCTCGTCGGTCGAGCGGCCCTGGATCAGTTCAAGGTTGCCGTAAATGACGGTGAGCAGGTTGTTGAAATCGTGGGCGATCCCGCCGGTCAGCTGCCCGACCGCCTCCATCTTCTGCGACTGCACCAGCGCGGCCTGAACGCGCTCGCGCTCGGCGACCTCCTGCATCAGCTGGTTGTTGGCGTTGGACAGCGCCTCGGTCCGCTCGAGGATGCGCGACTCCAGCGATCCATTGAGGGCCCTGAGGTCTTCCTCGGCCCGCTTCAGATCCTCGAGCCGACGCCGGGCTTCGTACTGGCGCTTGCGGCCCCGGAAGGCGGAGGCGACCGCGCTGACCAGTGTGTCGCCGTGGACCGGCCGCTCCAGCACCACCACGTTGCCCAGCTGTTCCAGGATCCGCGCGGCTTCGCGCGGCCGGGCGCCGGACCGCTTCGTCGCCATGACGATGAAGGGAAAGTCAGACCACGCCGGCTGCGCTTCCAGCCACTCCACCAGCATCCGGCGGTCCGTATCGGCGAGCGACTCCTCGGTCACGATGGCGATGGACGCGCCCGCGGCGAGCTCGGCGGCCAGCATCGGCACGCCGTCGCAGACCACGCAGCCGTGATCCTGCTTCGCCAGGATCTGCTCGATCACCTGGGCGTCCCGGCCGCGAAGAGCCAGGATGAGGACACGGCTTTCGGCCATCTAGTCCTCGGCCGCCGCGGGTTCGGCCGACATCATCGGCGTCTTTCCGCGGTAGTTCGGCAGCCCGGTCAGGACGCCCTCGAAGTCCGCCAGCGGACTGCCGATCTTCACGCCTTCCTCGGTCAGCAGGAATTCCCGAATGCTGGTCTCGTGGTCTGTGGTGCGGCTCTTGGCGACTGAGACCGCCTTCAACACCTGCCCGCGCCATTCGAAATAGCGGAACAGCACGATGGTGTCGGAGAGATACGACAGGTCCAGCTCGGAGCGAATGTCGCCGACGATGCCATGCTGGCCCAGCACCAGCATCGTGATCACGCCCTGCTGATTCAGATAGCTCAGCATTTCGTGCATCTGCAGCAGCAGGAATTTCTCGCCTGGCATGGCCTGTAGGAAGGCGTTCAGGCTGTCGATGACGATGAACCGCGCGCCGTCCTGCTCGACTGCGTTGCGAACCCAGCTGGCGAACTCGCCGGGCGTAAGTTCCGCGGGGTCGATCTGGTGGACCCGGAGGTCGCCCGACGCCAGGTGCGGCGCCAGGTCCATGCCCATGGCCTTCGACCGCGCCAGCATCGTCCCCATGCCCTCGTCGAACAGGAAGTACGCCGCCTTCTCGCCCCGCTCGATGGCTGTAAGCCCGGCGCGTATCGCCGTCGTCGTCTTGCCGACGCCTGAGGGCCCGTTCAACAGGGTGTTGGTGCCGACGGTCAGACCGCCGCCCAGCATCTGGTCGAAATTGTCGATGCCGGTGGAGACCGTCTGCGCCTTGAAATCCGTGTGGTGCTCGGCCGCGATCAGGCGGGGGAAGACCGCGACGCCGCCGGTCTCGATGGCGAAGTCGTGGAAGCCGCCCCGGTATTTGACGCCGCGCATCTTCACCACCCGCAGCCGCCGCCGCTCGGTGCCGTAGTCCTGCGCCGCCTGCTCAAGCGTGATGACGCCGTGGGCGATGCTGTGCAGCTGCAGGTCGCCGGGGTCGGAGCTGCGGTCGTCGAGCATCAGGACGGTGCAAGCGCGTGTCGAGAAATACTGTTTCATCGCAAGGATCTGGCGGCGGTACCGGAGGGAGCTCTGAGCCAGCAGCCGCAGTTCGGACAGGCTGTCGAAAACCACCCGCTTGGGGCGCAGCCGGTCGACGCACTCCATCACGCCCTGGATCGTCTCGCCCAACTCGACTTCGGAGGGCTCAAGGATCGACTGCTCGCTGTCGGGATCCAGGCCGTCCTCGTTGACGAGTTCGAACAGTTCGATGCCGTCCAGCGACCAGCCGTGGCTTTGGGCGACCTCGCGCAGTTCGGCTGCGGTCTCGGACAGGGTGATGTACAGGCCCGGCTCCCCCAGCCGGGCGCCCTCCAGCAGGAACTGGAGCGCGATCGTGGTCTTGCCGCTGCCCGGCGTGCCTTCGAGCAGATAGGAGCGATTGGCCGTCAGCCCGCCGCCAAGGATGTTGTCGAGGTCGCCGATCCCCGTCGAGATGCGTCCGTCTTTCACGCCGTTGCGAGCGGGGCTGTTCATACGATCCTTCGTCCGTTGCGTGCTGAGACCACGTCGGACGGGAGAAACGAGCGTAGCCGTTTTTGGCTCCGCCAATGCTGTGGATTTGCTGGCTATTCCGCGCGTGGCCGCGGCGGCGGTGCAGCCCTAGGCGAACTCGACCAGCACGTCGTCCGCGGCCACCGGGTCGCCGGCCTTGGCGCTGACCGCCTTCACCACGCCGTCGCGCTCGGCCTTGAGGATGTTCTGCATCTTCATGGCCTCGATGATGGCGACGGTTTCGCCGGTCTTGACCTCCTGACCCACGGTCACCGGAATGGCGACGACGAGCCCCGGCATGGGAGACTGGATCAGCTTCGACGTGTCGGCCGCGATCTTCTCCGGGAGGCGGGCGTAGAGGGCGGCGACCATGGGCGACAGGACGCGCACACGGGCCCTGGCGGCGCGGTGGCGTATGACGAAGCCATCCGCCACGCGCGATATCTCAGCCGTGTAGGGCTCGCCGTCCAGCACCGCGCGGAACTGGGCCAGGCCCGGCCGCCAGTCGATCTCGGACACCTGAAGCGCCCGGTCTTCGCCGACCAGCGACAGGGTCAGCGCCTCGTCGTCGTCGTAGTCCAGCGACACGCCGTGCGCCTCGCCACCCACCAGAACGATCCAGTCGGTGCGGCCGGAGGGGTCGCCGGAGGCTTCCGAAGCGATCTCGTTCATGGCCGCGGCGGTGGCGATCAGGATATCCGTCTGCCGCCGGTCGGGTGACAGGCCGTGGAAGCCCTCGGGGAATTCATCCTTGATGTAGCTGGTCGAGATGTTGCCCGAGCGGAAGCGCGGCTGGTCCATGACCGCGGCGAGGAACGGGATGTTGTGGCCGACGCCGTGGATGTGGGTGTCCTCCAGCGCCCGGGCCATCCCTGTCACGGCGGCGTCGCGGGTCTCGCCCCAGGCGCACAGCTTGGCGATCATCGGGTCGTAGAACATGCTGATCTCGTCGCCCTCGCGGACGCCGGAGTCGTTGCGCACGGTGTAGTCGCCCTGATCGCCTTCCTCCGGCTGCTCGTACCGGACCAGCCGCCCGATCGAGGGCAGGAAGCCGCGGTAGGGGTCCTCGGCGTAGATGCGGCTCTCGATGGCCCAGCCCCTGATGGCCAGGTCCTCCTGCCCGAAGGCCAGCCGCTCGCCCCAGGCCGAGCGGATCATCTGCTCGACCAGATCGACGCCGGTGATCAGTTCGGTCACTGGATGTTCGACTTGAAGACGGGTGTTCATCTCAAGGAAAAAGAAGGATTTGTCTTGACCCGCGACGAACTCGACCGTCCCGGCGCTGTCGTAGTTCACGGCCTTGGCGAGCGCCACCGCCTGGGCGCCCATGGCTGCTCGCGTCTCGGGGTCGAGAAGGGGGGAGGGGGCCTCCTCGATGACCTTCTGATTCCGCCGCTGGATCGAGCACTCGCGCTCAAACAGGTGGACAACGGCGCCGTGCTTGTCGCCCATCACCTGAATCTCGATGTGGCGCGGGTCGATGATGAACTTCTCGAGGAACACTCGGTCGTCGCCAAAGGCGTTCAGCGCCTCGGCCTTCACGGCGGCGAAGCCTTCGGCCATGTCGGCGTCGGAATGCGCGACGCGAATGCCCTTGCCGCCGCCGCCGGCCGAGGCCTTGATCATGATCGGATAGCCGATCTCGTTGGCGATGCGGACGGCCTCTTCGGTCGTTTCGATCAGGCCCATGTGGCCTGGGACGGTGGACACGCCGGCCTCAGCGGCCAGTTTCTTGGAGCTGATCTTGTCGCCCATGGCCTCGATGGCCTCGGGGTTGGGGCCGATGAAGGCGATGCCCTCGTCGCGAAGGCGCCGCGCGAAGCTCGCGTTCTCGCTCAGGAAGCCGAAGCCGGGGTGAACGGCTTCCGCGCCCGTCTGGCGCACGGCCTCCACGATCTTGTCGGCCAGGAGATAGGACTGCGCGGCCGGGGCCGGTCCGATCAGCACCGCCTCGTCGGCCATCTCAACAGCCAGCGACCCGGCGTCGGCCTCGGAATAAACCTGCACGGTTTTGATCCCCATGCGGCGGCAGGTCTTGATGATCCGGACGGCGATTTCGCCGCGATTGGCTATCAGGATTTTGGAGAACATGTCGTCTTTTGATCTGAAGCGAACGTGATCGCCGCGTGACGGGGGCACGCCCCGATTAGGCCGCGATCAGGCGGGAGTAAACCGAGGGTGCGCGGGGATGCAGCGTTCGGACTTGGCAAAGCCTCTGCCGATGGGGTTAAACCCGTTCCGGTCGCGTTCATCGACGATCACCGACGTTCCCCTTTCGCCCGCCCGCTTTCCTGGCCACGGAGCCCCGACCGATGTCCCGCCTTCTGAACTTCGCCGCCGCCGCGGCGCTCACCGTGGCCCTGAGCGCGGGCGCCGCCGTCGCCCAGGATTTCCGCGCCCTCGCCCGGCAGGACTTGCAGCGGGCGCACGACGAGCTGGCGGCCAACCATCCGGCGGCCGCGCTCAGCGGCCCCGCCAGCCGAACCTTCCGCGGCTGGCTCGACTCGGGCCTGCAGGACGCCCTGGGACGGGTGGGACAGGTCAACAGCGGCGACGCGCATGCGTACCTGATGCGCTACTACGCCGCCGGCTTCCGCGACTCCAACATCCGGATGACGCCGACCTTCGAGGGCATGGGTCCGTTCTTCGGCACCAGCTGGCCCGGCTTCACGACCGGCTGGCGCGACGGGAAATACGTCGTCACCTACGTCAAGCCGGGCGTGCGGGGCGCGCCGCGAATCGGCGACGCCGTCACCGAATGCAATCTGACCCCGATCGAGGAGTTCGCCCGCAACAAGCTCGATCTTTGGGAAGGCAACCTGGAGACCGAGGCGGGCCGCGTCACCTCGGCGCCCTATCTGCTGTGGAACCGGAACAACTCCTTCGCGCCCGGCGTGCCCTCGGTCTGCAGCTTCCAGAGCGGACGCGGCCGCCCGCGTGAAATCCAGATCCGGCCCGTGCCGGTCGTGGCCGGCGACCTGGAAGCGGCCTACCGGGCGACTGTCTACATGCCGCCCGCCAATCCGCTGGGCGTCGAGACGGTGAACGGCCGGCCGTGGGTCCATGTTCACTCCTTCGCCGACGACGCGGGCTGGCCGGCGTTCAGCGCCGCGATCGAGGGCCAGGCGGCTGCCCTGCGCGGACCGCAAGGTTTCGTGCTGGACCTGCGCGCCGCGGGCGGCTCGGGCCTCAACTCCTCGACGGCGCGCGGCTACGGCCTCGCCAACCGCATCTGGACGCCTGAGTTCACGGTCAGCCGCCAGCCGGCCGCCGGCGACATCACCTACCGAGCGACCCAGGGCAACCGTGACTGGTACGCGGCCGCGCTCGGACGCATGCAGGCCGACCCGCAGTTCGTTCAGGAGGCTGGACCGGTGATCGAGCAGACGCGCGAGATCGTCGCCGCCTTCGACGCCGCCATCGCCGCCGGACAGCCGACCTTCACCCTCGCAGGCCGGGCCGCCGTCGCCGACACCGGCGCCGCCAACCCGGTGCAGGGACCGGTCGTCGTGCTGGTGGACGCAGGCTGCTCCGGCGGCTGCCTGGACACCCTCGATCTCCTGTCGAAGCTGCCCAACGTGCGCATCGCCGGCTCGACCACGGCGACGGACTCGATCTTCGTCGAGCCGACCGTGCTGCGTCTGCCCTCGAACTATGCGGACCTGAGCTACGGCCACAAGGCCTGGACCTCGCGTCCGCGGGCCAACAACGAGCCGTACACGCCGGCTGCGGGTCTCGCCTATACGGGCAACCCCGCCGACGAGGCCGCGGTGAGAGCCTGGGTCGGGACGCTGTTCGGCGGCTGATCGCATCAGGACGATCAAGGGCCGGTCAGGGAGACCTGACCGGCCCTTTCCCTGCCCGGAACCGTTTGCGCAGCCGCGGACCGCTTCCTACCTCATGCCCATGACGCAACCGACCGACGCCGCACCCGTCCGCTCCCTTTCCGGCTATGACCTGACGCCGCCGAGCGACAGCCAGCGCGTGGCGCTGGAGGCCGATCTCTCGCCGGAAGAGAAGCGAGTCCTTCTCGCCCATGGCACCGAGGCGCCGTTCTGCGGGACCCTGCTGGGCGAGAAGCGGTCCGGGGTGTTCTGCTGCCGCCAATGCGGCCTTCCACTCTTCCGCACCGGCACGAAGTTCGAGAGCGGCACGGGCTGGCCCAGCTTCACCGAGCCTGTGGACGAGGCGCATGTGAGGGCGATCACCGACCGCACCTACGGCATGGTCCGCACCGAGACGCGCTGCGCCCGCTGCGACAGCCACCAGGGCCATGTGTTTCCTGATGGACCAGGGCCGACAGGCCTGCGCTACTGCATCAACTCGGTGGCGCTCAGCTTCGTGCCGGAAGGGTCGCCTCTGCCGGACCCGCTGGGACGCGGCGACGGCGTCGCCTGACGAACCGCCTGACCTTGGCCGCATTTGGGGCTAGGGTGATGGCCGAAGTGGAGTAGGCCCATGCTGATCACCGCGCTGATGATGACCGCGGCCCTGTCCGGCACTGAGCCCGACGGCGTCGTCGCCACCGCCCCCGCGACGCCGGTCTCGCTTGACGCCGCCTCTGCGCCGGAGACGCCGACGGTCGCGGGCGCCGCCCAGGCCGGCGTGCCGCACAACCTCAGCACCGACCAGCAGATCGACCGCTGGATCGCGCCTGCCTCCGCACCGGGATCGGCCGTCGATGGCGACGGCGCCATCCGCTGGGATCGCAAGCCCCATGCAGAGGTCAGCGTCACCGTGGGCACCGGCGGATACCGCGACTACGGAGCCGTCGTGACTGGACCGATCGGCGAGAACGGGCAGTTCAGCCTCAGCTACCGGCAGGTCGAGAACGGCTATGGCTACCGCTACGGGATCGGTGATCCGTATTTCGACGACAGCGGCTATGCCTTTCCGGGGCGCTATCAGCCGGGCGCGGCGGCGGAATACGAATCACGGGTCATGCGCCCCGAGGGGCCGCCGCAGCTCCGCGCCCGGCGCTGACCCCCGCTCCAGAATGACAAAAGGCCCGATCGATGATCGGGCCTTTCGCATTTCAGAAGTGGTGCCGCCGGGGGGAATCGAACCCACGACCTCAGCCTTACCAAGGATGCGCTCTACCACTGAGCTACGGCGGCCTGATCTGAGGAAGCGGCCCTATAGCCAACCGGGGACAATGGGGGAAGCCCCGATTTGCCCCGCTTGCGGAAAACCTGCCGCGCGCGTCAGATCGGAGCATGGATGAGTCGAAGACGCCCGCGCCCCGCCCGGACCTGCCGGCCACCCAGCCGGACCCGCTGGCGCCGCCTAGAACGCCCGCCACGGCCCGGGCGCAGCGCCTGGCCACGGCCTTGCGGGACAATCTGAAGCGCCGCAAGGCGGCGGCCCGCGCGGCGCGGCCGGGCAAGGTCAGCAACTGAAAACGGCCGGCGGCTGACGGCGGCCTTTCGCGACGGCGCCTGTCCGCGCTAGATAGCCGATCCTCCCGCTGCGCCCTGCAGGGGGGCCTGACGAGACGACATGGACAGCATCGCCATCACCGGCGGCGCCCGCCTGAACGGGGTCATCCCGATCAGCGGCGCCAAGAACTCCGCCCTCAAGCTGATGGCCGCGTCGATCCTGACCGACCAGCCGCTGCTGCTGACCAACATGCCGAGGCTGGCGGACACCAAGTTTCTGGGCCGGCTGCTGGGCGAACTCGGTGTCTCGGTCGAGGAGCGCGACGGCGCGGACGGGACCGAGACGCTGTTCCACGCGCGGGAAATCACCTCGACCTTCGCGCCATACGATCTCGTCCGTCAGATGCGGGCGAGTTTCAACGTGCTGGGTCCGCTGCTGGCCCGCACCGGCCATGCCAAGGTCTCGCTGCCGGGCGGCTGCACCATCGGAGCCCGGCCCGTGGACCTGCACATTCAGGCGCTGACGGCGTTCGGGGCGGCGATCGAGCTGGCCGAGGGCTATGTCTCGGCCACGGCCCCGACGGGGCTGCGCGGCGCCGAGATCGAGTTCCCCTTCGTTTCGGTCGGCGCCACCGAGCACGCCCTGCTGACGGCGGTTCTGGCGCAGGGAACGACCGTCCTGCGACGCGCCGCGATGGAGCCGGAGATCGGCGATCTGGCGCGCTGCCTGACCGCCATGGGCGCCAAAATCGACGGCGTCGACACCGATGTCCTGACCATCGAGGGCGTGACCTCTCTGAACGGCGCCGACTGGTCCGTGATTCCCGACCGGATCGAGATGGGGTCCTACGCCGTCGCCGCGGCCATGGCGGGCGGCGAGGTGCGGTTGAGCAGGGCCCGTCCGGAATTGATGACCGCCTTGTCCGAAAAGATGGTCGCCGCGGGCGTCGAGGTCGAGCCTACGGCGGACGGCGTGATCGTGCGACGGGACCCGGCGGTGCGCCTGAAGGCGGTGGATGTCACAACCGAGGTCTATCCGGGTTTCGCCACCGACCTGCAGGCCCAGTTCATGACCCTGATGACCACCGCCGAGGGCGACAGCGTCATCCATGAGAACATTTTCGAGAACCGTTTCATGCACGCGCCCGAGCTGGCGCGGCTGGGGGCTGACATTTCGGTGCATGCGGGCGAGGCGGTGGTGCGGGGCGTGCCCTCGCTGCGGGGGGCCCCGGTCATGGCCACGGACCTGCGCGCCTCGGTCAGCCTGGTGATCGCCGGCATGGCGGCCGAGGGCGAGACCACCGTGGGACGGGTCTACCACCTGGACCGCGGCTTCGAACGGCTGGAGGAGAAGCTCAGCGCGTGCGGAGCCGACATCCGGCGGGTCAAGGGCGACGGCCATGAGCACTGAGTTTCAGCCCGAACCGCCGCAACTGGCCGCCTCGGCGCCGCCCGAGCCGCTCCGGCTGCTGGCCGAGGACGCCGACGACCTGCACATCATCTCAGCCGCCCTGCAGGATGCGATCATGCGGCCGGTGGACATTGTGTGGGAACCGTCGGCTCGCCGGGTCACGCTGAAGCTCAGCCGGTTCTGCTGGGAATGCGGCGGCACGCGCGTGATGGCCGCCATGCAGTTCGGCGACGTGACGGCGGTCAAGAGCCGGCGACTGCCCCGTTCGCCCGAGAGCGCGCTGGAGCTGCTGGCCATGGACTTCGCCCCCGACGAAGCGCCCGGCGGCCGGGTCATGCTGATGTTCGCGGGCGGCGGGGACCTGCGCATCGATGTCGAATGCCTCGACGCGGTGCTGACTGACCTGTCCGAGCGTTGGCCCGCCAAGCTCGCGCCGACCCATCTGGATCCGCAAGGGGATCCGGCGTGACGGATCACCGGCTGGCTTCGGTCGAACTGGACGCAGCCACCCTTCCGGCGGCGACCGCGGAGATCGAGCACGAGCGGCGGGTGGCGATCTTCGATCTGGTCGAGGCCAACAGCTTCGAACCCGTCGGAGCGCCGGCGGGGCCCTATGCGCTGAAGCTGTCGCTGCAGGATACCCGGCTGGTTTTCGACATCGCCGGCCCGGCGTTCAGCCGCGCCTACGGTCTGTCCCTGACCCCCCTGAAGGGGGTGATCCGCGACTACATCCTGATCTGCGACAGCTACTACGAAGCCTTGCGCGGCACCTCCCCGGCCCAGATCGAGGCGGTCGACATGGGCCGGCGCGGCCTGCACAACGAGGGCGCGGAACTGCTGACGGCGCGGCTGGACGGCAAGATCGTCATCGACCACGAGACGGCCCGGCGCCTGTTCACCCTGGTCACGGCGCTGTACCGGCGGGGATGAGGGACTAGGGATTAGGGATTAGGTCCTGGCTGGCGCTGCGATAGCGCTCTGCGCCGCCTCGCCATCCGTCATCCCTAGTCCCTCATCCCTGATCCCTCGCCGGCGGCTGAACCACCGCCTCGACTATGCCGCCGATTTCAGGCATACGCCCGCTCCTCAAACACGCGCGCTTTCGCCCGGCGTGGGTTCAGAGACGTATTCAAGGGCGCGAGAGGCCGCATGGCTAAGGAAGAACTGCTCGAGTTTCCCGGCGTTGTCAGCGAGCTGCTGCCGAACGCGACGTTCCGCGTGCTGCTCGAGGGGAACGACCACGAGATCATCGCCCACACCGCCGGCAAGATGCGCAAGAACCGCATCCGCGTGCTGGCCGGGGACAAGGTGCTGGTCGAGATGACGCCCTACGACCTGACCAAGGGCCGCATCACCTACCGCTTCAAGTAAGGACGGGCTCGAATGAGCCGTCCAGAGCTGGTGCTGGCCTCCGCCAGCCCCCGCCGCATCGAGCTGCTGGCGCTGGTCGGCATCGTCCCTGACCGCGTCGAACCCGCCGACATCGACGAGACCCCGCTGAAGGACGAGACGCCGTCGCGTCTCGCCGCGCGACTGGCCGTGTCCAAGGCCGAGGCCGTGGCGGCCGGCGCGCCAGAGGCTGTGGTGCTGGCCGCCGACACCGTCGTGGCGGTGGGCCGCCGGCTGCTGGAAAAGCCGGCCGACGAAGCCGAAGCGGCGCGATTCCTGAGATTGCTGTCCGGCCGAAATCACCGGGTCTTCAGCGGCGTCGCGGTGACGGCGGGGGTGCGGACCACCCACCGCGTCGTCGATACGCGGGTCAGCTTTAAGGTGCTGTCCGACACAGAGATCGCCGCCTATGTCGACTCGGGGGAGTGGCGTGGCAAGGCGGGCGGCTACGGCATCCAGGGGCGGGCAGGGGCCTTCGTCACCCGGCTGGTCGGCAGCTATCCGGCCGTGATGGGCCTGCCGCTGTTCGAGACGGTCAACCTCCTGAACGGCGCGGGCTGGCGCGCGTGAGCGTCGAGGTCTTTTTGGACGACACGCCCGGCGAGGTCCGGGGCATGATCGCCCGGAACGGTCGGTTCGAGCATCTGCTGATCCAGCGCGAGGGCGATGCGGCCGAACATCGGCTCGGCGCTCGCTGCGTGGGACGCATTTCGGAGGTGCATCCGGGCCTGAAGGGCGCCTTCGTCGATCTGGGACCCGTCGTCCAAGGCTTTCTCCCGTTCCGCGGGGCTGACCGTCTGACCACAGGTCAGAAGGTGGAGGTCGAGGTCACGGCGGAGCCGCGGGAGGGCAAGGGGCCGACTCTGCGCCTGATAGGACCCGCGGAGGGAGAGCCGCGGCTGATCTCGGCGGGACCGACCGTGGCCGAGACGCTGGCCCGCCTTGCGCCAGGCGTCACGCCCGTCGCCGGCCTCGCCGCCATTCAGGCCGGTTGGGATGCCGAGGAGGAGGCGGGCTGGCCCGGTGAGCTCTTTCCGGACACCGGACTTGACTTGGCGATCGAGCGAACGCGGGCCCTGATCGCCGTGGATCTGGATCTCGCGCCGGCGCCCGGCGTGGCGTTCGGCGCCGCGGCGAGGAGTCGGGCCAACCGGCAAGGTCTCCACTGCGCGGCGCGCATGATCCGGCTGAAGCGCTGGGGCGGGCTGGTCGCCATCGACCTGATCGGCGCCGGCAGGGACGGAGAGGTGGTGACGGCGGCGGCGAAGCAGGCGTTCAGCGGCGATCCGGACATCGTCTTCGGCCCCGTCAACCGCTTCGGCGTGCTGCAGCTCGCCCTGCCGTGGCGGCTGACCCCGCTGGAGGAGATCCTCAACGGTCCCGGCCACCGCCGGCGACCCGAGCAGCGGGCGCAGGACGTGGTCCGCAGTCTGCGCCACCGGCTGATGTCCGACACCACGACCGCCCGCGTCACCCTGCGCTGTTCGCCCGACGAGGCTGCCCGGGCGCGTCCGCTGGTGGCGAAACTGGGTCCGAGGGCTCATCTCATCGCGGATCCGGCGGTCGCGCCGGGCGCATTCACCTGGGAGGAGGGCTGACCATGGCGACCTGCCCAATCTGCCGCCGCAGGCCGACGGCGGAGGCCTACAAGCCGTTTTGCTCGAAGCGCTGCGCGGATGTCGATCTCCAGCGCTGGTTCACGGGCGGATACTCCATACCGGAGAGCGTCGACGAAGCCCCTTCAGAAGAGCGGGACGAAGACTGATCTGACGGCTGGACACCCCTGAAAGGCTCGCCTATAGACCCCGCTCCCGCGAGCGGAGCGCGTCGCCTGGGTAGCTCAGTTGGTAGAGCAGCGGATTGAAAATCCGCGTGTCGGTGGTTCGAATCCGCCCCCAGGCACCATCGCTCCCTCCCGCGGCGGCGCATGGCTGCCTCACATCATCAAAATGTCGCTTTCGCTCACGACCTTGGGGCGTTCGAAGCGCGCGCTCGTCCCCGAGGGGAAAAGCGCCGCCCCGCACTTGACGCTCTGGTAACCGTTCGTCAAAGGAGCTTGACCGCTTTCCTTTGCGGGCGGTCGGCGGAGAGGGAAAACGGTTTCCTTTTCCCGTCGGCGCCGCCCCCGGAGGCCGTATGGCAACCGGAAGCGTCAGCAGGCGTTGCGCAGATCGGGGTTCTCTTGAACCTCGTTTCTACGGGCGAGAATTTCATCGAGGGCGGTCGTCGTCTGCGGCCGTTTCTTTTGGGTTCCACAAGTCAGACCAAACAGCAGGAACTGGCGAACTATGTTCGATATGAAGAAGACCAACATCCTCCTGGCCATGGCCGGCGCTGCCGTCCTGATGGCTGGTACGCCGGTTCTCGCGCAGGATGCCCCCGCCGCCGCCCCGGCCGCCGCCGCTCCTGCGGCCGCTCCCGCCGCCACCGAAGGCGCCCCCGCGGCTGACGCCGGCGCCCCCGCCGTCGTCGGCGGCGACTCGCACGGCAAGATGACGCCTGCGAGCATGTTCATGGAAGCCGACCCGGTCGTTAAGACCGTGATGATCGGCCTCGTTCTGGCCTCCGTCTTCACCTGGGTTCTGCTGCTCATCAAGATGTTCGAGTTCAGCGCCCTGAACCGCAAGACCGACCAGTTCCTCGAGTCCTTCCGTCAGACCCGCACGATCGCCGACATGCGTCGCGTGGCGACGTCGGAAGAGTTCGACGGCAACCCGCTGGCCGACATGGCCGCCGCGGCGACCGACGAAATCGAGCTGTCGCGTCAGGCGGGCCTCTCGGTCACCGGCGATCACGCCGACTCGGCCCTGATGCGCGCCCAGCAAGCCGTTGCCGCCGTCCAGGCCGGTCTGGCCAAGCGCCTGTCGGGCGGACAGCAGTTCCTCGCCTCGGTGGGTTCGACCGGTCCGTTTATCGGTCTGTTCGGCACCGTCTACGGGATCATGAACTCGTTCATCGGCATCGCGAACACGAACACGACCAACCTGGCCGTCGTGGCCCCCGGCATCGCCGAGGCCCTGCTCGCCACCGGCATCGGTCTGTTCGCCGCCATCCCGGCCGTGATCTTCTACAACTACTTCCAGACGCGGATCGCCGCCTTCGGCACCCGTTCGGAAGGGTTCGTGGCCGAACTGATGAACGCGCTGTCCCGTCAGCTCGACAAAGGGGCCTGATGTAAATGGGAGCCAAGCTCTCCGGTCCTGGCGGCGGCTCGAAGTTCAACATCGAGCAGAACAGCGAAATCAACGTCACCCCGTTCGTGGACGTGATGTTGGTCCTGCTGATCATCTTCATGGTGGCGGCGCCGCTCGCCACCGTGTCGATCGAAGTGGACTTGCCGCCGGCGGTCGCTCCGCCGGCCCAGAACCCGCCCACCCCGATCTACATCTCCATCCAGAAGGACGGGGACGTGTTCATCGGCGACAAGCAGACGTCGGTGG
>NZ_DASWNO010000078.1:0-7611 GCF_036399195.1 Brevundimonas sp. | reverse complement strand
GCTGCCCCGGTCCTTTCGAAACCCGGTTGAGATACCTCTTTGTCACCGGGCGGGAGTTGTGGCGCGACCAACGCTGCGGCATGGTCGTCGGGCTCACGAGGGGTTGGCGGGGATGCGAGCGATGCGGATCGGTAATTTAGTGACTGTAATGGCTTCGGCCGGCCTTCTGGCCTTTCCGGCGCTGGCGCAGGAGGGCCGGTATGCGCCACAGCTGGCCCGGATCCTTGAGGAAGCCGCCAGCGGAAACTGCCTCGCGGCGCTGATGGCTCCCCCGTTGCTCGACGCCTGCAACGGCCAGATCCAGGGCATGGCGCCGGCTCTCGCCGCCATGGGCGCGATAAAGTCGGTGACCTTCCTCAGCGCCCAGGACACCGCGGAAGGCCGGGTCGAGACGTACCGCGTGGAGTTCGCGGGCGGCCAGAGCCTGAACTGGGTCATCGGGCAGGAGCGCGACGGCAAGTTCAGCACCGTCGGCACGGCGGGCTAGACGGCGTTGGGGGCGGGGGCCGCCGCCGGTCTTATGTTCGCCGGGCTGCTTGCGGGCGCTCCGGCTTCACAGGCGCCGCCGATATTTCATCCCGGGGCCCCCGGGCAGCCGTCGCGGACCGTGACGGCGGCCGAGGCCTTGCGGCTCGGCCGGTCGACCTTCATCGCCGCCGACGTCGCCTTCATGCAGCACATGATTGTCCATCATGCCCAGGCGGTTGAGATGGTGGAGCTTCTGGAGCGGCGTGGGTCGCATCCGAGGGTGAAGCTGCTGGGGCGACGGATCGCCCTGAGCCAGCAGGCCGAGATGGACCTCATGCGAGGCTGGCTGACGGACCGGGATCAGCCGCTGGAGACCCGCGGAGCGGGCGGCCCGGCGAGCCATGCGGACATGGACCACGCGGCGCACGGCGGTATGGGCGCCCCGGGCGGCGCGGCCGAAGACACTCCGGTGATGGGGGGCATGCTCACGCCGCGGCAGATGCGAACGCTGGCGGCGGCAAGCGGCGCGGCGTTCGACCGGCTGTTCCTTGAGGGCATGATCCAGCACCATCAGGGCGCGCTGAGCATGGTCGACGAACTGATGGCGAAGCCCGGCGCCGGCGAGGACACCCTGCTGTCCGACTTTCTGACCTCCGTCGTGGCCGATCAGTCCGCCGAGATCCTTCGCATGCAGTCCCTTCTCTCCGAGCTTTGAACCCGAACCCTCCCGAAAGACCCGTCATGAACGTTCGCATCAGCCTTCTCTCATCCGTCGCGGCGCTCGGCGTCCTTCTCGGCGCGGCGTCGGCGTCCGCCCAGCAGGCCAGCGGGCCCGGCGTCACGCAGCGGATCGATGCGGACGCGCGGACCGCCCTGAGCGCGGGCCTGCGCGACGCGGGCGTCAGCGCGATGGGCATGTCGCTGGAGCATTCCCTGCCGATGGCGCCGGGTTTCGCGGATCCCGAGATCGGCTTCTCGCCTCCGACCAGCCGCGAAGAAGGCGAGGCGCTGGGCGCCCGCATCAAGGCCAACCCGGCCTTCAGCCCCCTGGGCATGGCCAACTCCGACATGGCGCTGTCGAACGGCAGGCTGTTCATCGGCAATTTCAACGGCTTCAACGCCTATGAACTGGGCGAGGGCGAGCCGCGGCTGGTCATGTCCGTGGTTTGCCCGGGAGGCCAGGGAGATGTGTCGGTCCACGGGGGCCTGCTCTTCATGTCGGTCGAGGAAAACAGAGGCCGCGTGGACTGCGGCGCCACGACGACCGCCAGTGAGGTCGACGCCGAGCGGTTCCGCGGCGTGCGTATCTTCGACATCAGCGACCTGAACGCGCCGCGCCAGATCGCCGCCGTCCAGACCTGCCGCGGCTCGCACACCCATACGCTGGTGCCGCACCCGACCGACCCCAACGTGCTGTACGTCTACGGCCAGGGCACCTCGGACGTGCGCAAGACCGGGGAACTGGCGATCTGCACGGACGGCCAACCGGACGCCAACCCGGAGACGGCGCTGTTCTCGATCGACGTGATCCGGGTCGACCTCAGCCGGCCTCAGGACGCGGCCATCGTCAACCGGCCGCGCATCTTCGCCGATGGAACGACGGGCCGGGTGGCCGGTCTGTGGCGTGGCGGCCGGGCGGGGGTCGCCAGCCAGAACACGGCCCAGACGAACCAGTGCCACGACATCACCGTCTATCCGGAGATCGGCCTGGCGGGCGGCGCCTGCAGCGGCAACGGCATCCTGCTGGACATCTCTGATCCCGAGCGACCCACGCGCGTGTCCGACATCTTCGATCCCGACATGGCCTACTGGCACTCGGCGACCTTCAACAACGCCGGCGACAAGGTGGTCTTCACCGACGAGTGGGGCGGCGGCATCGGCGCGCGCTGCCAGGCGACCGACCCGGCGACCTGGGGCGCCAACATGATCGCCACGATCGAGAACCGGACGCTAAGCGGCAAGAGCTTCCACAAGCTTCCGTCGGCGCAAGGGGCGACCGAGAACTGCGTCGCGCACAACGGCAACATCGTCCCGGTCCCGGGCCGGGACCTGATGGTTCAGGCCTGGTACCAGGGCGGCATCTCGATCATGGACTTCACTGATCCGACGCGCCCGATCGAGATCGCCCATTACGATCGCGGACCGATCAGCGCCGACCGCCTGTATGTCGGCGGCTCGTGGTCCGCCTATTGGCTCAACGGCCGGATCTATTCGAGCGAGATCGCGCGCGGGCTTGACGTGCTGCGACTGATTCCGAGCGAGCATCTGTCCGCCGCCGAGATCGCAGCCGCGGAGGCGGTGACTGCGGGCACGATCAATCCTCAGACCCAGACCAGGATCGTCTGGGCCGACACTCCGGACGTGGCGAACGCCTACCTCGACCAGCTCACGCGTGCGGCGGCGGTGGACGCGGACCTGTCAGAACGCATCCGCTCACGGATAGAGGCTTGGCGGGGCGGTCGCGCCGAGCGGCGAGAATCGGCAGCGCTTTCCAGCGTTCTGGTCGAAGCTTCGGCCAAGGCTACTGGGCAGAATGCGACGCGGTTGAAGGCGCTCGCCGATTTGTTCGGGCGCCGGGCCGGGTAGAACCTCCCGTCTGTCGCCGGGGCTCCTCGCAGCCCTTCGAGGCTCCGCAATGGATCGGGAGCAGACCCCTAGTCTTCAGCCGCCTTCGCGACGGACGCTGGGAGCGCCACCCCTTCAATCGCGGGCCTGGATAGCCACGCCCGAGCTGCGTCCTTGAGCTCGCTCAGCATGGCGCCACAAAGCAGTCACATTACCGATTGGTAACTTGAGGGCTGCCCGGTGCATCCTAAGGATGAAGGTGTAACCGCCGACGCCTATGGGTTCTGCGCTTGCGCCCTGTTGATCGATGGTCCGGCGGCCTGTGAGGGGAGCCCGATCACACGCCGGAGCCACCGATGCGTTCTTGCCGCCGTCTGCTTCTCGTCGCCGTGTCTGGCTCGGCCGTACTGATGGGAGCCGCTCTGCCAGCGAACGCCCAGACCGCCCCGGCTTCGAACGAGCCCTCGGCGCCATGGGCGCATGTGGCCAGCGACATCCCCGCGGATACGGCCGTACGCTTCGGCGCCCTGCCGAACGGAATGCGCTACGCCCTGCTGCGTAACGCGACCCCTCCGGGACAGGCGTCCCTGCGGCTGCGAATCGACGCCGGCTCGCTGATGGAAAACGAGGACCAGCTCGGTCTGGCCCACTTCACAGAGCATATGGCCTTCAACGGCACGACGAACATCCCCGAGAACGAACTGCTTCGCATCCTGGAACGCCTTGGCTTGGCCTTCGGGGCTGACACCAACGCCGCCACCAGCTTCGATCAGACCTACTACCAGCTGGAACTGCCGAGAACGAACGACGAAACCGTCGACACGGCGTTGCGCATCATGCGCGAACAGGTCTCTGAGGCGCTGTTCGACGCCGAGGACGTCGATGCTGAACGCGGCGTAATCGTGGGGGAGGAGCGCTCGCGCAACACCCCTCAGTTGCGTGCGCTCAAGGCCCAGCTGGAGCTCCTCGCCCCGGGACAGCGGATCGCCAGCCGGCTGCCCATCGGCGATCTGAACGTGATCCGCACCGCCCCGCGCCAGCGCTTCGTCGACTTCTACAACGCCTACTACCGCCCCTCGCGCGCCACCCTGATCGCCGTCGGCGACTTCGACGTGGACGCGATGGAGGCCAAGATCACGGCGGCCTTCGGCGACTGGAGGCCCCGTGCAGCCGACGGGCCGGAGCCTGATCTCGGAACGGTCGCCCCACGCGCGCCCGAGACGACCATTCTGGTCGAGCCCGGCACCCAGTCCTCTATCCAACTGAACTGGATACGCCCGCCCGACACTCGGCCGGACACGGTCGCCAAACGCATCACGAACATACACAAGAACCTCGGCCTGGCTGTGCTGAACCGCCGGCTGGGCGAGATCAGTCGGCAAGACGATCCGCCGTTCATCGCCGCGGGCGCACAGGTCGAGGAACTGTTCGACAGCCTGGAGCGAGGCATCCTGTTCGCCGCCTTCAACCCGGGCGGACTGAACCGGGCCATGGAGACCATCGAACAGGAGCAACGCCGCCTGACCGAGTTCGGACTGGGCCAGGCCGAACTTGATCGCGAGATCGCCAACGCACGGACCGCGCGTGAGAACGCGGTCGCCGCCGCGGCCACGCGCGTCACCCCGCAGCTCTCCGATGTCTTGCTGGCCGCCGTCAACGATGACCGGGTGTTCGCCACGCCCCAGATCGGCCTCGAGCTGTTCAACCAAGCCGTCGAAGGGCTGACGCCCGAGATCGTGCTGGCCGCCACCCGGCCGGTCTTCGAAGGCGGTGGCCCCCTGGTCCAGGTGATCACTCCCGCCCCCATCGATGGTGGAGAAGCCGCTGTGACGGCCGCGCTCGAAGCGTCCCGCCTGGTCCCTGTAGCGGCCCTGGAAGCGGTCGCGGAGCTGGAGTGGCCCTATGCGACCTTTGGGGAGCCCGGGACTCCCATCGAACGCCGCGAACACGCCGAGATCGGCGCGACGGTGGTCGCCTTCCCCAACGGCGTGCGCCTGACGGTCAAGCCCACCACCTTCCGTGATGAGCAGATTCTGGTTTCGGTCCGCACCGGGATCGGCGAGCTGTCACTGCCGACCGACCGATCCTCGCCCGTCTCGATAGCGCCGATCGTTTTCGCCCAAGGGGGCCTAGGGCGGCTGACCGCCGATGAGCTTAACCGCGTGCTCACAGGTCGCATCCTGTCGGCGGGTTTCGAGATCGGCGAGGACGGCTATCAGCTGTCCGGCGAAACCCGCCCGCAGGACCTGGAGCTGCAGATGCAGGTTCTGGCGGCGTACATGACCGACCCCGGCCTGCGCCCCGCGCCGTTCGAGCAGATCAAGGCCCTCTTCCCACAGATCGTGGCGCAACAGATGGCCACCCCGGAAGGAGCGTTCGGGCTGATGGCTGCCGAATATCTCGCCGTCGGAGACAAGCGTCAGTCCCTGCCCAAGGCCGAAGAGGTCGCCGTCTGGACGAACGACCAGATGAAGACCGGCGTGGTCGAGGGGCTGTCCGCCGGCCCCATCGACGTCGTGGTCGTCGGTGACGTGACCGTGGACGCGGCTGTCGCCGCCGTCGCCTCCACCTTCGGGGCGCTCCCCACCCGGCTAGCGGCTCCGCCCCCGTTGCCCGGTTCGGACTCCCGGCGCTTCCCCGCCGGCACCCCGCAACCCGTCGCCTTGGCCCACAACGGCCCAGCGGAGCAGGCGCTCGGCTTCGTCGCCTGGCCCACCGTGGATGCGGTCGACGATTTCACCGCGGCGCGCGTCGCGTCCGTGCTGGCCGATGTGCTGGAACTGCGCGTCACGGAGGAAATCCGCGAGCGTCAGGCCCTCGCGTATTCTCCCGATGTCTCGGCTTCGGCCTCTACGACTTTCGAGGGCTATGGCTCCATCCAGGTCACGGCCCAGGCCGGACCTGAGGGTCTGGCGCCCTTCTTCCAGACCCTCGACGCTATCGCCGCGGGCTTGCGGGACACGCCGATCACCGAGGACGAGCTCAACCGCGCCCGGTTGCCGGAAATCGAACGTTTGCGCCGGGAGCAGGCGGGCAACGCCTACTGGGTCGGCGAGCTGACGCACGTCGCGCGTGACCCGACAGAGGTGGAACAGATCACTAGCCAGATCCCGGATCTGGAAACGATCACGCCCGCCGACATTCAGGCTGCGGCCAGGCGCTATCTCGTCGACGAAAAGGCCTGGCGCGCGCAGGTGATCTCGACCACGCCGGCCGCGCCGCCAACCGCCACCACTACCGGCGAGTAGGTGGCGGGCTCCGATCAAACGCCTCCCAGATCAGCGGGGCCAGCCGATCCATGGGCGGATGGTGGCCGCCGCCTTCAAGCGGGACGACGGTCGCGCCGCCCCCGGCAGCGGCCTTGAGCTCTTCAGCGGCGGAGAACGGGACGATGTGATCGGCCGTGCCGTGAAAGAGCGTCACCGGCACGCCGACCCGAGCGATAGCCTGTGTGTTGTCGAAACGATCCGGCATCACGCCCCGGACCAGTCTCGGCGCGAGGTCGGATATCCTCCCGAAGGCGCCGAGCGTCGCCACTCCCGAAACCGGCCAACGGGACGCGCCGCCCAGAGCGACCGCTCCCCCGAGGGAGTGCCCCACCACATAGAGCTTGCCGCCCGCCGGCAGCCGTCGGGAGGCTTCGGCCACGAAGGCGTCAGCGTCGGCCGCAAGGCCTGTCTCGGTTGGGCTGCCCCTGTTCCCTGAGTAGCCGCGGTAGCTTGTCATGAGGAGGCCGCGCCCTCCCTTCGCCAACGGCTCCGCGTAGGCGCCGTCGCGGTGAAGATTGCCGCCGTTGCCGTGAAAATAGACGACGACGTCGCGATGAAGTCCCGAAGGAGCCCAGTACAATCCGTTCAGCGTCAAGCCATCCGCCGTCGTGACCGAAACGGCTTCGGGCTGGCGCGTCCAGCTGGGCAAGGCGGCCATCTCCGAGGGGCGGAAAACCCGGTCGCGTATCACCTGCGCGCAACCGGCTACTCCCAGCAGACACAATGCCAGAAGCACGCCCGCCCCGACCTTCCACTTCGACATCACCCGCCCTCAGCATCTGAACCGCACTGAGTCGCCAGGGGTAAGCCGTTCGCATTCGTGTGCAATAGCCGGCTGGATCTGCTCCCGACCTATTGCAGACCCTTGCCGGTGGAGGCGCTCTGCTCAGGTGTAGCGTTCGCGGTCGAGGTCGAACCTCATGACGAAGACTTGGCGGACGATCCTGATGGGCCGGACAGCCGGCGTCCGCTCGCCACTGTGGGACTTCCCATGAGCGCAATCTGGTGGGCGGGCTTCGCGCTCGTGCTGCTGTTGCTTTGGCCTGCGCGCATATATGGCGCCCCGTCCATCCGACGCTGCCGAGCCATTCATCTTCTTCAGCGCGGCTGACGACTTACAGTCCGGGCATCGTGTGGCATGCCGGCTTCGGCGAGTGCGAGGTGAAAGCGGCGCAATATCTGGTGGTCATGACGGATGTCGCGGGCGGAGCCGGGTGGCTCAACGACGGTGGCGGTGCAGGCAGTCGGTAGCGAACTAGTCGCCACTTTCTACCTCGCCAAACCGCTGCTCGCCACAGGTAGCAATGTC
>NZ_DASWNO010000077.1:0-3133 GCF_036399195.1 Brevundimonas sp. | reverse complement strand
TAGGCGCGGATGCCGGGGAAGCGCTCGAAATAGGTCTTGATGTAGGCCCCGGCCTCGCCCTGGTCGATGTTCAGCTGGGCGGCCAGGCCGAAGGCGCTGATGCCGTAGACGATGCCGAAATTGATCGCCTTGGCGCGGCGGCGGGTCTCCGGGTCCATCTGGTCGACGGGGACGCCGAACATCTCGCTGGCCGTGGCGGTGTGGATGTCGATGCCGGCGGCGAAGGCGCGCTTCAGCTCGGGGATGTCGCCGATGTGGGCCAGCAGGCGCAGCTCGATCTGGCTGTAGTCGGCGCTGATCAGGACATGGCCGGGGGCGGCGATGAAGGCCTGGCGGATCTGGCGGCCGGTTTCGGTGCGGATCGGGATGTTCTGCAGGTTGGGGTCGGACGAGGCGAGGCGGCCGGTGGTGGCGGCGGCCAGCTGATAGCTGGTGTGGACGCGGTCGGTGGCGGGGTCGAGCGCCTCGATCAGGGCGTCGGTGTAGGTGCCCTTGAGCTTGGACAGCTGGCGCCAGTCGAGCAGGACGCGGGGCAGGTCGTGGCTGAGGGCCAGCTCCTCGAGGATGCTGGCGTCGGTGCCCCACTGGCCGCTGGCGGTCTTGCGGCCGCCGGGCAGGTTCAGCTCTCCGAACAGGATGTCGCCGATCTGGCGCGGCGAGCCGACGTTGAAGGGGCGGCCGGCGATCCGGTGGGCCTGCTGCTCCAGCTCGGCCATGCGCATGCCGAACTCGCTGGACAGGCGTTTGAGGCGGTCGGGGTCGACGCGGATTCCGCACTGCTCCATGGCGGCGAGGACCGGGGGCATGCCGCGCTCGAGCGTCTCGTAGACGGTGGTCAGGCGCTGCTCGGCTAGCCGGGGCTTGAGGATGCGCCACAGGCGCAGGGTCACGTCGGCGTCCTCGGCGGCGTAGCAGGTGGCCCGTTTCAGCTCGACGTGTTTGAAGCTCTTCTGCGCCTTGCCGGTCCCGGCCACGGTCTTGAACGGGATGGGGTCGTGGCCGAGGTGCAGGCGCGCCAGCTCGTCCATGCCATGGCCGTGCAGCCCGCCCTCGAGCACATAGGAGATCAGCATGGCATCATCGATCGGGCTGACGTTAATGCCGCGGCGGGCCATGACGGCGATGTCGTATTTGCCGTTCTGCATGACCTTGAGGACGGCGGGGTTCTCCAGCAGGGGCTTGAGCCGGGCCAGGGCGTCTGCCTTGACGATCTGGGTCAGGGGCGGGCGCTGTTCCGCCTCGCCGCCGAAGTCGAGGCCGCCGGCGTTCGCCGCGGGCGGGTGCTCGTGGGTCAGGGGGACGTAGCAGGCGTCGTTGGGGCCGATGGCCAGGGACACGCCGCACAGGCCGGCGTGGGTGGCGGAGAGGGCGTCCGTCTCGGTGTCGAAGCCGATGACGCCGGCCTCGGTCGCGCGGGCGATCCAGGCGTCGAGCTCCTCCAGCGTCTGGATGCAGTGATAGGCGTCGTGATCGACGGTCTGGATCTCGGCCGGGGCGGCGGGGACCTGGCCGTAGCGGGGGGTGGCGACCGGGGCCGAGGGCGTCTTCGGGCGGGCGACGAAGGCCGTGCCGTCCTTGGCCGGCGCCTTGCCGTCGCCGACGCGGGCCCGCAGGCCGCGGAACTCCATCCGGTCGAGGAAGTCGCCCAGCTTGTCCGGATCGGGGTGGCGGACGGCGAAGTCGTCGATCGGCTCGACCGCCGGGGCGTCGCAGGTCAGCCGCACCAGCTCGCGGCTGAGCAGGATCTGGTCGCGGAAATTGATCAGGGTCTCGCGGCGTTTCGGCTGTTTGATCTCGCCGGCGCGCTCCAGCAGGGTGTCGAGGTCGCCGTATTCGTCGAGCAGCTGGGCCGCCGTCTTGGGGCCGATGCCGGGAGCGCCGGGGACGTTGTCGACGCTGTCGCCGATCAGGGCCTGCAGGTCGACCATCTTGTCGGGCGTGACGCCGAACTTCTCGAACACCGCCTCTTCGGCGAGGCGGCGGTCCTTCATCGGATCCCACATGACCACGCCGCCGCCGATCAGCTGCATCAGATCCTTGTCGGACGAGACGATGACCGCCTCGCCGCCCGCGTCGCGCGCTTTGCAGGCGTAGGTGGCGATCAGGTCGTCGGCCTCGTAACCGGGCAGCTCCAGACAGGCGACGCCGAAGGCCGCGGTGGCCTCGCGCACCAGCGGGAACTGCGGGATCAGGTCCTCGGGCGGGGCCGAGCGGTTGGCCTTGTACTGGTCATAGAGGTCGTTGCGAAAGGTCTTCTCGGAGTGGTCGAAGATGGCCACCAGATGGGTCGGGCCGTCCGCGCCCTTCATGTCCTGCAGCAGCTTCCACAGCATGTTGCAGTAGCCCTGCACCGCGCCCACCGGCAGGCCGTCCGACTTGCGTGTGAGGGGCGGCAGGGCGTGGTAGGCGCGGAAGATATAGGCCGACGCGTCGATCATCCACAGCCGCAGGGCGGGCCCGTCCTGCGTCAGCTCGCGCCCGGAGGGTTGGTCGGTCGTCTCGGGCGCGGCGGCGTCGGTCATGCGGGGAACATAGGGGGGCGCGGAGGCGGCGTCACCGCCTCCGGTCAGTTTGACCGCAACCCGCTGATGGTGCGGTTCGGGGCGATGTCCTCGGCCGAGGTGATCAGGTGGACGAGGGCGGGGCAGCCCGCCATGCGGGCGGCCTGCAGGGCGGCGGGGAAGTCTTCCGTCCGCTCGCAACGGACGCCGAAGGCGCCGAAGGCCTCGGCGTATTTCACGAAGTCGGGGTTCTTCAGATCGGTGGCCATGGTCCGCTCCGCACCCGGATAGTGCATCTCCTGATGCATGCGGATGGTGCCGTAGGTGCCGTTGTCGACCACCACGACGACGACGTTGATGCCGTACTGGACGGCGGTGGCGAGCTCCTGCCCGGTCATCAGATAGTCGCCGTCGCCGGCGATGCAGATCACCTCGCGCTCGGGGTGGACCGACTTGGCCGCGATGGCCGCCGGATAGCCGTAGCCCATGGCGCCGGAGGTCGGGGCCAGCTGGGTGCGGCAGGCGCGGTGGCGGTAGAAGCGGTGCAGCCAGGCGGCGAAATTGCCGGCCCCGTTGGTGACGATGGCGTCCGGCGGCAGGCTGTCGTGCAGGTGGGCCATGCACTCGCTCAT
>NZ_DASWNO010000076.1:0-6604 GCF_036399195.1 Brevundimonas sp. | reverse complement strand
GCCTCGCTCAGCGTGTTCTGCAGCACGATCAGCAGCAGCAGGGCCAGCAACTGCCCTGAGATCAGCGTCACATACTGGAAGCTCGACCAGAAACCGCGATGCTTCGCCGTCGCCATCTCGGACAGGTAGGTCGCCGACGAGCCATACTCCCCGCCCACGCTCAGGCCCTGCAGCAGCCGTGCGAACAGCAGCAGCGCCGGAGCGGCCAGACCGATGGCCGCGTAGCCCGGCGTGCAGGCGATGATCAAACTGCCGGTGCACATCAGGGTGACCGACAGCGTCAGCCCCGCCTTGCGTCCTTTCCGGTCCGAATAGACGCCCATGATCCAGGCGCCGACCGGCCGCATCAGGAAGCCGACCGCGAAGATGGCGGCGGCGGAGAGCAGTTGGGCGGTGTCGTCGCCCTTGGGAAAGAACACAGGCGCGAAATACAGGGTGAAGGCCGCATAGGCGTACCAGTCGAACCACTCGACCAGATTGCCCGCCGATCCGCCGACGATGTTCCGCAGGCGGCGGGCCGGGCTCATCTCCGGGGGTGACGCGCTTTCAGTCATGTGACGGTTCGCTGGAACGGATAGAAGCCGCCGCCGAGGCGGAGTATGCTCGTCAGATCGTCCAGCGCGCCGCGGCTCTCGTCGATCAGGCGGGGATCGGCCAGGTCCGCAGGCGTCAGACGGTCTCGGTACCAGGTCGCCGCCCAGACCGACAGCCGGGCGTGCAGTTCGTCGGTCATACGCATCGCCGGATTGGTCGCCGCCAGCTCATCGTCCGTCAGCGCGACCCGCAGGCGCAGGCAGGCGGGGCCGCCGCCATTCCGCATCGACTGACGCACATCGACATACTCGACCCGGCCGATGGGGCCGTTGGAAGCGGCCAGCTCTTGCGCCACGGCGTGGCTGCGCTCGTTGTCCCGCGTTTCCGTGGGACAGATCAACGTCAGACGGGCGTCTCCGGGCAGGCGCACCAACATCGAGTTGAACAGATAGCTGGAGATGGCGTCGGCCAGCGGCAGGTCGGAGGTCGAGACTTCGACGAACACCGGCTCGAACAGGCCGTCAGCCTGCGCCCGGACGTCGGCCTTCGTCGCCGCCGTGTCCTCGAAGGCGAGGTCGTGGAAGAACAGGGTGTCCAGCGTGCCGACGCAGACCACGTCGTTGTGGAAGGTCCCGCCGGCGATGGCCGCTCGCGACTGGCGTGGAAAGACGGTTCGGGCCGCCCCGTGCCGGCGGGCGATCGCCTCGAACGCCTCGCGCGTCTGCCGGGCCGGAAAAGCGCCCGCCCACGGCTCATAGGCCTCGCGCCCCCAGACCATGATGTTCACGCCGGGGCCTCCGTGATCGGCGCAAAGCCGCACATGGTTGGCAGCCCCTTCGTCAGCCAGATGCGGAACCGAGGGTAGGGCGTCATGGACGGCGAAGCGGGCGGAGTCGGGGAACAGGGCGCTCAGCGCCCCCTGCGTCTGCGTGTGCTCGAGCGACCGGTGCAGGTTGGTCACCAGATTGGCCGGGGTGAAATGCACCCGCCCGTCGGCGCTGTCGGCCGAGGGCGTGACTGTGGCGGCGTTGGCGGCCCACATCGGCGAGGCGGAGCAGGCGGCCGCCGCCATCGTCGGCGCCGTTTTCCACGCCGAAGCCAACACTTCTCCATCCGTGCCGGAGAAGCCGACGTCGCGGAGGAACTGGATGTGGGGGCGCTCGTGGGGCGGCAGCACGAACTGCGGCAGGCCGAGGTCGGCGAGCCGCTTCATCTTGTCGAGGCCCTGCAGCACCGCCGCGCGCGGGTTCGAGGCCTCGCCCGCGTTCACGCTCGAGGCGAGGTTGCCGGGCGATAGGCCGGCGTAGGAATGCGTCGGGCCGATCAGGCCGTCGGCATTCGCCTCCACCGCCGAAATCATGGCCGCAAGCCCTTGATTTCGCCTTCGATGTTCCGGACAGCCCCCGCCTCGAAGCTCGCGACGGGATAGGCGCAGTAGTCCGCGGCGTAATAGGCGCTGGGGCGGTGGTTGCCGCTGGCCCCAAGGCCGCCGAACGGCATGTCCCCGGCCGCGCCGGTGGTCGGCCGGTTGAAATTGACCACGCCGGCCCGGATGCGGCGGACGAAGGCCTGCCAGTGTGCCGGATCGTCGCTGACAAGACCCGCCGACAGGCCGTAGCGGGTGGCGTTCGCCTCGGCGACCGCGGCGTCGAAGGATCCGACCCGGGTCACCGACAGGAAGGGCGCGAACATCTCCTCGTCGGGCACGGCCACGCCCGTGACGTCGATGATCGCAGGCCGGACGAAGGCGCCGGGCAGATTGCCGATCGGACCCGATGCGCGGATCACCCTGGCTCCCGCGTCGATGCGTTCCTGCAGCGCCTTCAGCGCGGCTTCGGCCGCCCTCTGCGAGATCAGCGGGCCGGCGTAGGGCTCGGGGCTGCTGTTCCATGGGGCGAAGGTCAGGCGGTCGCTCAGGGCCGCCACGGCCTCTACGATGGCGTCGCCTTCGGGCCCTTCCGGCACGATCAGGCGCCGGGCGCAGGAGCAGCGCTGACCCGTGGTGATGAAGGCCGACTGGACCACGATCCCGGCCACGGCTTCAGCATCCGCCGCGTCCCAGACCACGAGCGGATTGTTGCCGCCCAGTTCCAGCGCCAGGATGACGTGGGGATCGTCGGCGAACTTGCGCCGGAAGTGCGCCCCGGCGGCGCCGGAGCCGGTGAACATCAGGGCGTCGATTCCGGCGTCCAGCAGCGCCGCCCCGGTCTCGCGACTTCCCTGGACGACATTGAACACGCCTTCCGGCATGTCCGCTTCGGCGAACGCCTCCGCCATCAGCTGGCCCGTCAGTGGAGCCTCTTCTGACGGCTTGAACACGACCGTGTCGCCGGCTAGCAGCGCAGGCACGATATGGCCGTTGGGCAGGTGGCCGGGGAAGTTGAATGGGCCCAGCACCGCCGCGACTCCGTGGGGCCGGTGGCGCAGCACCGCATGGCCGAACGCCGTTTCCGCCGTGCGCTCCCCGGTGCGCTCGTCATAGGCGCGGATCGAGATGTCGACCTTGCCCGCCATGGCCTGAAGCTCGGTCTGCGTCTCCCACAGCGCCTTGCCGGTCTCGCGGCTGATCGCCTCGGCGATCTGCGGCGCCCGCGCCTTCAGCACCGCCTGATAGCGTTTGACGGCGTCGATCCGATCTTGCCGCGGTCGGTCCGCCCAGTCAGGAAAAGCGGCGCGGGCCCGGTCGACGGCGGCCTGCACTTCGCCTGGGGAGGCGGCGGCGCCTTCCCAGACGGTTTCGCCGGTGGCGGGGTCGATGGACTGGAAACGGCTCATGGGGTCCAGATAGGCGCTCACGTCTTCACCCGCACCACATCGCCCGGCCGCACCTTCAGCGCCTCGGCCGCTTCCCGCCCGAGGGTGGCGACATCGCCATCGATGGCGGCCCGCTGGCGCACCGCGCGGAAGGTGCTGACCCTGTCCGTCGAGATCAGCGCGGGCAGTTCGGCCTCGACCTCGTCGGCGACGGCCACGGTCATGCGCCGGGCGTCCCGGACCGTGCGGATGTTGTCGCGGCCGCAAGCGACCGTCGGACCGGCGTCGAAGATGTCGACCAGCCCGTTGGGCCGGAACCCCTCCGACTCCAGCAGCGCCATCGCAGGCACGCCCTGCGGATGCACCTTGCCGATCACCGCGCGGGCCGCTTCCGGCAGCAGGTCGATGTAGATCGGGTGGCGCGGCGACAGGTCCAGAATGAACTGTTTGTCGGTCGTGCCGGTCATCCGGTCCGCCTCGTCGAACTCCATAGGGAAGAATTTGTGCGCCACATGGTCCCAGAAGGGGCAGGCGCCGTCGGGCGTGAACACGCCCCTGAGCTCGGCCAGGACGGTATCGGCGAACAGCTCGGGCTCCGAGCCGATGAGCATGTAGCGGGACTGGCTCAACAGCCGTCCCGCCCCGCCCTTCCGCCGGTCAGCCTTCAGGAACAGCGAGCCGACCTCGCTCCAGCCCGTGCACTCGTTGACCATCACCAGCGTCTTCTGGTCGAGCGTTACGCCGAGCGAGGGAGAAGACTGCCGGTTGTTGCAGATGCGAAACGAGAAGAAGGGATGCTTCAGCCCGACCGCCGCCCGGACCGAGCCGATGCCGTCGACGTCGCCGGTGTCGCTCTCCTCGAGCATCAGCGTGTACCAGCGCTCCTCGGGCGCAAGAGCGCCGGCGAAGCTGTCCCGGCTGAGATCCAGTCGTTCGGCCAGTTGATCGGGGTCCTCGGGCAGGCTGGTGAAGCCGGGGCCGCTGAGGATCGCCAGCTCCAGCACATGGTCGAGGTCAGCGGGAGCGGCGGGGCGAACGACGAGCACTTAGAAAACTCCGTCACCCTCGGGCTTGTCCCGAGGGCCCATGGCGAGGGTGAACGCAGGCAGTTCCGGCTCGGGACGCAATCGTTGTGACAACCCTCGCGGATCGAGCGGATGTTGAATGGGTCCTCGGGACAAGCCCGAGGATGACGGAGATTGTGGAGAGGTGATCAAGCCATTGTCCCCATTCTAAGTTGTTTCAGTCTCAGCGCGTCGATCTCCCCCGACGCGATCTTGCACAGGATCAGGGCGCTGAGCCGGGCGCGCTCGCCGAAGCTGGCGGGCCAGGCGAACTCCTGATCCGAATGGATGTCGCCGCCGACGACCCCGAGCGTGTCGATGTTGGGCAGGCCCGCGGCGTGCAGGTTGTTGCCCTCGCAGACCCCGCCGGAGGGCTTCCACGACAGGCTCTGGCCCAGCAGAGCCCCGGTTTCGCGCACGGCCTCGAACAGCGCCGTCTGCGACGCGTCCATGGGCTTGGGCGCTCGGGTCATGCCGCCATGCAGCGCCAGCGTCAGGCCGGGCAGGGGAGCCTCGCCCGCGATCTCCGCCACCGCTTCGGTGATCCAGGCCGAGGCCTGATGGTCCGGGACACGGACGTTGAAGCGCACCACGGCGTTGTCAGCCACGACGTTCAGCGGCCCGCCGCCGCTGATCTTGGCCACATTCACGGTCACGCCTTCGCGCTGACCATTCAACGCATGCAGGCGCGCGGCGATAATGGCGGCGCCCGCGACGGCGTTGGCGCCTTCGTGGAAAGCGCGGCCCGCGTGGGCGGAACGGCCCGCCACCGTCAGGTGAAAGTTGCCGCTGCCTTTCCTGGCCCCCGCGAGCGAGCCGTCGGGCAGCGAGGGCTCATAGGTCATGCCGATGTGGCCGCGGGCGCCGAGTTCCGCCAGCAGCGGCGCCGAACCGGGCGAGCCGATCTCCTCGTCCGGCGAGAGCAGCACCGTCCAACCCACCCCGCCGCGTTCGGGGTGGGTCTCGAACGCTTCCAGCGCCGCCAGCATGACGCTGATCCCGCCTTTCATGTCCGCGATGCCCGGACCATTCAGCGCGCCGTCGTCGCGCGTCCGCACGCTCTGGAACGCGCTCTCGGCCGGGAAGACCGTGTCGTAGTGCCCCGTCAGCACGACCTGCACGGGCGCCTCCGGCCGGCAGGTGAGGCACAGGGCGTCGGCGTATGATTCGGTCCGCACCGATCCGTCGTCCGAGACCGATACCGCGGTTCCGGTGGTCAAGCGCGTCGCCTCGGCCGGAAGCCGCCGCGCCTCGACCTGCAGCCGGTCGAGCATGAGCGAGAGGCCTTCCGCATTGCGGCTGCCCGAGTTCAGCCCGGCCCAATCCACCGCGCGCGCCACGATGGGGGCATCGCGCGCCGCGACATGGTCGAGCACGAGCTGGTCGGACGGCAGAATTCGCATGCGGCCGAACCCTAGCGGCGCCCGACCCAAAGGTGAAGGCGACGCCGCCCGTTCCCAGGGGCGGGAGGGCGCGCTAGGCTCGATCCACACACAGGGAGGTGACTTGAATGACCGATATGATGCGCGCGCTGAATCCGACGGCGCCGATAACCAACGAGGCCGAGGCGAAGGCCGCCGCCCGCGCCAGCGCCATCGCGATTTTTCTGGGCGTGATCTGGGGGCTGGTGGGCATCGCCTATCTGCTGACGGCGGGACAGGCGGCGATGGCTGCGGCCGTCGCCTCGGCCTCGGCTGAGAGCCCTGAAGCCGCCGGCATGGCCGGCATGATGGCGCAGGCGGCTCTCTGGATGTCGATCGGGCTGGTCGTGATCCAGCTGGTGCTCGGCCTGGTTCAATGGGCGAAGCCGGGCGTGGTGATTCCGATCATTTTCGCCATCCTCGTCGCCTTCGGCATCGTTTCCGGCCTCCTCGGCCTGATGATGTCCGGCCAGCAGGACGTGCCCGAGGCCGCTCAGGCGCCGATGTGGCAGATCGTGATCGGCTTCATTGTCATGGTCGTCCAACTGGTGCTGCACATCACCGGCATCCGGGGCGCGCGCAAGCTGGACAAGCTGCGTTTCGAGGCGGCCCAGACCTATTGATAAACTAGCGGTTCGGGCGCCGGTCCTCGCGGCCGGCGCCCGGCTGCCGCGTCGCGCGGCGCCAGCGGATCGACAGGCTGGCCTCGCCCTGACCCCCGAACTTCGAGCTGACCGTCAGGTTGCGACGCACCTGCCATTCGACGTTCACGGCCGCGCCGTTCTCGCCGCCGCCGATGATCTCCAGATAGACGTCGTCGGTGATGTAGCG
>NZ_DASWNO010000075.1:0-4459 GCF_036399195.1 Brevundimonas sp. | reverse complement strand
GACCTGGCGGCGGCAGGCGCAGGCGGCGCTGTACGACGCCCCCATCCCGCACCGGCTTGTGCTGCTGGACGGACCGACCGGCTCGGGCAAGACCGCGCTGCTCGCGGCGGCCGCGGCGCGCGGCGGCCAGACGCTGGATCTTGAGGCGCTGGCGGCGCACCGGGGCTCGCTGTTCGGCGCCGTGCCCGGCGGCCAGCCGTCCCAGAAGGGGTTCGAGACGCGCCTGCACGACGCCCTCTCCCGTCTCGACCCCGCCCGGCCGGTGCTGGTCGAGGCGGAGAGCAGCAAGATCGGCGCGCGCGTCATCCCGCCGTCGCTGTGGGCGGCGATGAGGGCGGCGCCGACGATCCGCCTCGACTCACCCGTCCCCGTGCGGACCGCCCGCACCGTCCGCGACTACGCGGCGATCGCCGCCGACCCGGCCGCGCTGGACAAGGCTCTGTACAGCCTGCCGCGCCATATCTCCAAGGCGACGGTGGCCGAGTGGCGCGACCTCGCCGCGGCGGGCGATGTTGAGCGCCTGGCGACGGAGTTGATCGTCCACCACTACGATCCCGCCTATCTTCGGCAGGAGCAGTCGGGCGCGCGCCGGGCGCTGGCGGCGGTCGTGATCGAAGCGCTGACGGACGCCGCCCTCGACCGGGCGGCGGAGGCGGTGATGGCGGAACTGGGCGGCTCAGGCTTTCAGGATCATGTCCAGGCCCACGATGGCGGAGACCGCCGCCGAGGCGGTGACCCAGGTGAGGGCCAGCGTCTTCCACGATACGCGCAAACGACGGCTGCCGATCGCCAGCAGGACGACGAGCGCGATTGAGACCAGCGCGGGCAAGGTCCAGAGCCCCCATCCCAGCCATTCGCTGATCCGCGCCTCGTCGTTCGGGTTGAACAGGCTGATCCCCATGGCCATCAGCCGCATGAACGCCGGCCAGAAGAGAAAAATCCACGCCGTCGGGCTCGCTCTCGTCTGGACCATCCAGAGGGCGATCGCCGCCTGAACCACGGTGATCAGGGGACCGGCGGCGGAGATGACGGCGTGGTCGGCGGCGCTGACCGCCGCGCGAGGGCCGGAGCTGTTGAGTCCGAAGAAGGCCTCGTGTCCGAGCAGGATCGTCGTCAGCCAGTGGCCGGCCTCGTGGAGCAAGAAGGTGATGAATCCGGCCAGGACCACCAGACCGTAGAACCCGACGCCTGTACGCATTCGTTGCATTCCAACTCCCCTCGTTGAAGCGCAGTTGTGGGACTTGCGCCCAGCCGGGTCGAGTTAAGCTTCGTCCATCGCGGTCCATCGGATGGGATGGTCAAACCCGCCCGTCGCTCCTAGCTTCCGGGCATGACCCGCTCCCGCACCGCCGCCCTGATGTCTTCGCTCAGCCTGCGGGTGCTCGTCGCCCTCGTCGCCGGTCTACTGGCCGGCGCGGCGGCGCAGGCCTGGGGCATTCCCGGCGGCACGGGGACGGTGGGCGTGGTCGAGGGGCTGGGCCAGCTGTGGCTGAACGCCCTGCGCATGACGATCATTCCGCTGGTGTTCTCGCTGCTGGTCACCGGCATCGCCTCCATCGCCGACGCGGCGGCGACCGGCCGACTGGCGCTCAAGGCGGTGATCGTGTTCGCGGTGCTGCTGATCGGCGCCACCGTCTACGGCGTGTTCGCGTCCCTGGGGCTGCTCTCGGCCTGGCCCATCGATCCCGACGGTGCGCGGCTGCTGTTGTCGGGCGCCACGGGCGACGCCGCGGTGCGCGAGAACGTCGGGGGCGGCGGGTTGACCGCCTTCCTGACCAATCTGGCGCCCGCGAATCCGATCCGGGCCGCGGCCGAAGACGCCATCCTCGGCATCGTGGTCTTCGCCATCGTGTTCGGCTTCGCAGCCACCCGGCTGCCGGCGCGACTGCGACAGCCCATGACCGTCTTCTTCGAGGCCGTGGCGGAGACCATGATCGTCATCGTCCACTGGGTGCTGCTGGCCGCCCCCGTCGGCGTCTTCGCCCTGTCGCTCGGCGTCGGCCTGAGGGCCGGACTGGGGGCGGCCGGCGTGCTGGGTCACTACATCGCCATCGTGGTGCTGGCCCTGATCGGCCTGATCCTGCTGACCTATGTCGTGGCGACGGTCTGGGGCCGGGTCAGCCTGAGCCGCTTCGCCCGCGCCGCCGCTCCGGCCCAGGTGGTGGCCTTCTCGACCCAGTCCTCGCTGGCCTGCCTGCCGGTGATGGTCGAGCGCGCCCGGGACCGGCTAGGCGTCTCCGCCGCGACCGCGGGCCTGGTCCTGCCGCTGGCGGTGGCGGTGTTCCGCATCACCTCGACGGTGGCCAACCTCGCCGTCTGCGTCTACGTCGCCCACCTGTACGGCATTCCGCTGACCCCCGGCGTGCTGATCGCCGGCTCGGTCACGGCGGTGGCGGTCAGCGTCGGCACCGTGGGCCTTCCGGGACAGGTCAGTTTCTTCGCCTCGATCGCGCCCATCGCCATCGTCATGGGCCTGCCGCTCGAGGTCCTGCCCCTGCTGCTGGCCGTCGAGGTCGTCCCCGACATCTTCCGCACCATCGGCAACGTCACGGCGGACCTCGCGGCCGCGCGGATTGTGGAGGGGCGGGATGCGACAGCGGACCCGGAGGCGGCTTCGGGGATTTAGGGGCCGGAGCGGACGCGGGGATAGTCTGGAATGGGTGGAAAGCGGACGTCACGCGTCAAGGCGTCAGCCTCACGCAAAGGAGCGCCGAGCCTAATCCGCATTGTCGAATTTTCTAACCTCGGCGGCGCTTTCGTCGAAATCGTCAAGCAAGCGTGCATTCACCCCCATCTTGCCGAAGTCTTTTCCGAGAGACTGCCAGTGAGTTCCGCAGCCGCAGATCGGGCAGTGGTGGATGCCGATCAGTCGGTCGCCCCAGACATAGGCTGTCGTCTCGCCTGTGATGCGCACCTGATCCGGCGCGAAATAAGCCAAGCGCCATGCGAGTCGGCGACAGAGAGAGCAGTTACAATCTGCAACCCACTCCGGCTGGCTTGGCAGTTCTATCCGCACGCTTCCGCAATGACAGCTTCCCTGAACGCCCATACCGCCCATTTAGGCATCGGTCTGGAACGTCCGCAATGGGTCGACAGCAGCCCATCGGGTCGGGGTGGTATGCAGCCCGTCAGCCGTGCGCGTAATCCTGAATCGGCCGCACATCCAGTTCCCCGGCCTTGATCGCGCCGATCGCCTGCGCCGCCGCCAAAGCTCCGGCGGTCGTCGTGTAGTAGGGGATCTTCATCATCAGGGCGGTGCGGCGCAGCGAGAAGCTGTCCAGCAAGGCCTGCTTGCCCTCGGTGGTGTTGAAGACCAACTGGACCTCGCCGTTCTTCATCGCATCGACGATGTTGGGTCGGCCCTCCAGCACCTTCTTCACGTGGCCGATCGGCAGGCCCTGTTCGGTGAGGAACGTGTGCGTCCCGCCGGTGGCGACGATGGAGAAACCTTCGGCCAGCAGGGTCTTCACCGCCTCGACGATGAAGGGCTTGTCGCCGTCCTTGACGCTGACGAAGGCGCAGCCGGATGCGGGCAGGATTGTGCCGCCGCCGATCTGGCTCTTGGCGAAGGCGCGGGCGAAGGCGGGGGCCATGTCGGTCTCGCCGTCGCGCTTCCAGTCCAGACCCATGACCTCTCCGGTTGAGCGCATCTCGGGACCGAGGATGGTGTCGACCCCGGCGAAGCGCGCGAAGGGGAAGACGGCTTCCTTGACCGCGATATGGTCGTAGGGCTTGTCCGCCAGTCCGAAGGATTTCAACGGCACGCCGGCCATGACCTTGGCAGCGATGGATGCGATCGGCTGGCCGATGGTCTTGGCGACGAAGGGCGCCGTGCGGCTGGCGCGCGGATTGACCTCCAGCACGAAGATGCGCGGCGCGTCGCTGTGCGGCTCCTCGATCGCGAACTGCACGTTCATCAGGCCGCGCACCTTCAGCGCCCGGGCCATGGCCTCTGTCTGGCGCTTCAGCTCGGCGACCGTTTCGGTCGACAGGGAGTAGGGCGGCATGGAGCAGGCGCTGTCGCCCGAATGCACCCCGGCCTCCTCGATATGCTCCAGCACGCCGGCGACGAAGACCGTCTCGTCGTCGCACAGGGCGTCGACGTCCACCTCGGTGGCCTTGTTCAGGTACTGGTCGACCAACACCGGGTTATCGCCGGAGACTCGCACCGCCTCGGTGACGTAGCGGTCGAGTTGCTCGCGGTCGTGGACGATCTGCATGCCGCGGCCGCCCAGGACGTAGGAAGGACGCAGGACCACCGGGAAGCCGACCTCGTCGGCGATGCGGCGCACGTCGTCGGCGGTCTTGCCGATGCCGTTGACCGGCTGCTTGAGACCGATGTCGTTGAGCAGGGCCTGGAAGCGCTCGCGGTCCTCGGCCAGGTCGATCGCGTCAGGGGTGGTGCCCATGATGGGAACGCCGGCCTGCTCCAGCGCGTGCGCCAGCTTCAGCGGGGTTT
>NZ_DASWNO010000074.1:0-17023 GCF_036399195.1 Brevundimonas sp. | reverse complement strand
GCCCCCGTGCTCGGGGTGAGCGCGGCGAGCACCTTGTTCGCGATCGCGCTGCTCGCCTCAGGGCAGAATTCGACGATCACCGGCACGCTCGCCGGACAGATCGTGATGGAGGGTTTCCTCGACCTCAAGCTGCCGATGTGGCTGCGGCGGATGATCACGCGGCTGGTGGCGATCGTGCCCGCTGCGTTCGTCGCCGCGCTGTACGGCGAGAGCGGGACGGCGAAGCTGCTGGTGCTGAGCCAGGTGATCCTGTCGCTCCAGCTCCCCTTCGCGATGGTGCCGCTGGTGAAGTTCACGGGCGACAAGACGAAGATGGGGCGCTTCGCCAACAAGGGCTGGCTGAAGGGCGCGGCGTACCTGATCTGCGCGGTAGTGATCACGCTCAACGTCACCCTGCTGTGGAATACGTTCACCTGAAAATCGCCGGAAGGTCTCACCTTCCGTCATCCCGGCCTTGAGCCGGGATCCCGCTACACTTCTTCGCTGCGCCAGAAGCGGGACCCCGGCTCAAGGCCGGGGTGACGGGTGGGTTGTCCACTCGACTTAGCTTCAACCGCCGGGCAAAGGGTCCCCCATGAAAACCCGTGCCGCCGTCGCCTTCGCCGCCAAGCAGCCGCTCGAGATCGTCGAGCTCGACCTCCAGGGGCCGCAGCCCGGCGAGGTGCTCGTCGAGATCATGGCGACGGGCATTTGCCACACCGACGCCTATACGCTCGACGGGCTCGACAGCGAGGGGCTGTTCCCCTCCGTGCTCGGACACGAAGGCGCGGGGATCGTGCGCGAGGTCGGCGCGGGCGTGACCAGCGTGAAGCCGGGCGACCACGTCATCCCGCTCTACACCCCCGAGTGCCGCCAGTGTAAGTCGTGCCTCAGCGGCAAGACCAACCTGTGCACCGCGATCCGCGCCACGCAGGGCAAGGGGCTGATGCCCGACGGCACCAGCCGCTTCAGCTACAAGGGGCAGCCGATCTTTCACTACATGGGCTGTTCGACCTTCTCGAACTTCACCGTGCTGCCCGAGATCGCCCTGGCGAAAATCCGCAAGGACGCGCCGTTCGCGAGCGCCTGCTACGTCGGCTGCGGCGTTACCACGGGCGTCGGCGCGGTGGTCAATACGGCCAAGGTCGAGCCCGGGGCCAACTGCGTCGTCTTCGGGTTGGGCGGCATCGGGCTGAACGTCATCCAGGGGCTGAAGATGGTCGGGGCCGACATGATCGTCGGCGTGGACATCAACGACACGAAGGAAGAATGGGGCCGCCGCTTCGGCATGACCCATTTCGTCAATCCGAAGAACGTGTCGGATGTCGTCGCCCATCTGGTCGAGCTGACCGGCGGCGGGGCGGACTACACCTTCGACTGCACCGGCAACACCACCGTGATGCGTCAGGCGCTCGAGGCGTGTCACCGCGGGTGGGGCGAGAGCATCGTCATCGGCGTGGCCGAGGCAGGCAAGGAAATCGCCACCCGGCCGTTCCAACTGGTCACCGGCCGGGTCTGGCGCGGCTCGGCCTTCGGCGGCGCGCGCGGGCGGACCGACACGCCAAAGATCGTCGACTGGTACATGGACGGCAAGATCGAGATCGACCCGATGATCACCCACACCCTGCCGCTGGAGCGGATCAACGAGGCCTTCGACCTGATGCATGCGGGCGAGAGCATCCGGTCGGTGGTGGTGTTCTAGGCCCCACTTGCCAGACAGGGTCAGTTCGTTTTAGCTACGGACTCTGATCAACGGCAGGGAGGCCGCCATGTTCACCCACGTCACTTTCGGAGCGGACGACGTCGAGGCGTCGCGGAAATTCTATGACGCGGCCTTGGGCGCGTTGGGGATTGAGCCGGCGAGTGGTCCTGACCCCAAGGGGCGCTACTGGTGGCGCACGGCGCGGGGCGCCTTCGCGGTCGGCAAGCCCATCGACGGCGACCCCGCCTGCCACGCCAACGGCGGCACCCTCGGCTTCCACGCCAAGACGCCCGAGATGGTTCAGGCCTTCCACGATGCCGGCGTCGCGGCGGGCGGGCGCGCGATCGAGGATCCGCCCGGCGAGCGCAACGGCCCGTTCGGCCGGCTGGTGCTGGCCTATCTGCGCGATCCGGCCGGGAACAAGGTCTGCGCGATGCACCGGCCGGGATAGGCGTTGTCGGGATGCTAGCGGTATGCTAGCATGTGTCATGGCTCAGGTTCTCGTCCGTGATCTCGACGACCGCATCGTCGCCCGCCTGAAGGCGATGGCGAAGTCGCAGAACATTTCCCTTGAGCAGAAATTCCGGGACATGGCGGCCCGTGAGGTCCTGGCGGTCGAAGAACGGTTCGAGGAAATCTCTCGCCGATCCCGCGAGCAAACGCGCGGCTCCAAACTGGATTCGACGGCCATCATCCGTGCAGACCGGGACCGGTGAGCGCGGTATTCGACGCCAGCGTCGTCGTGAAGTGGTTCCTGGATGACCCGCTCGCCTCCGCGGCTCGCGACGTCCGACTGGCGCTCAGGCCCGCCGTGGCGCCAGACCTGATGCTGATCGAAGTGGCCAACGCCTTTCGGCGCTACGTCGTTCAGGGCGAGCTCGAAGCCGGCGCCGCCTTGGAGAATCTGTCGGTCATCAAGGAGGTGGTAGAGCTGTTCGACCATGCGCCCTTGCTGGACGAGGCCTTCTCGCTGGCCTGTCGATTCAACCACTCGATGACGGACTGCCTTTACGCCGTGCTGGCCCGGCGTCTGAATTTGCCGTTGGTGACGGCCGACGGGAAACTCGCCAGAAAGCTGGGGTCGCTGGATGGGCTTGAGGTCCGGATGATCGGCTCATGACCCTGCAGACCATCAAGACCCATGCCGTTCATGGCGGGACCCTCCGCTACCTGCGTCACGACAGCGCCACCACCGGCACGCCGATGACGCTGTCGGTGTTCACGCCGCCGGGTGAGGGGCCGTTCCCGGTGCTGATCTGGCTGTCGGGTCTGACCTGCACCGAGGACAACTTCACCACCAAGGCCGGGGCCTATGCCGCGGCGGCGGAGCAGGGGGTGATCATCGTGGCCCCCGACACGTCACCGCGCGGCGAGGGCGTGGCGGACGATCCGGCCTATGATCTGGGGCAGGGCGCCGGCTTCTATGTCGACGCGATCGAGGCGCCCTGGGCGGAGCATTTCCGCATGGAGAGCTATGTCACGGGCGAGCTTATCGGGCTGATCGACGCGGAATTCCCCACGACGAAGGCCCGGTCGATCTCGGGCCATTCGATGGGCGGGCACGGGGCGCTGACGCTGGCGCTGAGGCATCCGCACCTGTTTCGCTCGGTTTCGGCCTTCGCTCCGATCACCTCGCCGACGCGCTGCCCGTGGGGCGAGAAGGCGTTCACCGCCTATCTGGGCGAGGACCAGGAGGTCTGGGCCGAGCACGACGCGGCGCGGCTGATCGAGGCGGGCGTGGGCGGCGGCTGCTACGACGACATTCTGATCGATCAGGGCGACGCCGATCCGTTCCTGATGGACCAGCTGAAGCCGGACCTGCTGGTGGCGGCCGCAGAAGCGGCGGGTCAGAGGGTGACCCTGCGGATGCAGCCCGGTTACGACCACTCGTATTTCTTCATGGCCAGTTTCATCGGCGACCATGTGGCGTTCCACGCCGAAAGGCTTAAGGCCTGAACGATGACCAACGCCCCTTCCAACCATGACGAAATGTTCGCCGCCCTGTGCCGACAGGTCGGCATCTGCCTGCACCCCAAGGGGGAGGCGCGGGTGATCGCGGCCATGCCGAACGGGCTGGACGCCGCGGTCCGCGCGGTGCTTGAGGCCGAGGGCATCGACGCCCCGACGGCGCCGGGCGACCTGAAGCGGGCCATCCGCGACTGTCTGAAGGCCGGCCTGCCCGCCGCCTGACCGGCGGCTGCTATTCGCCCTCGGGCGCGGCGGCCGCAGGGGTCGTGGTGACGGTGGTCGTGGTCGTCGAGGTGGTTCTCGAGACCGAGTGGCTGATTGTGCACGAAGGCCCGCCGATCCACTGGCCGGTGCTGGTGTGACAGGTCGAACGGGTCTCGATCTGAGCATCCATCTGGTCGAGGGCGGCGTCGGCGCCCGCGCAACCCGCCAGACCGGACAGACCTGCCAAGGCGATGAGCGGGCGGAGCGATTTGATCATGAGCCTCTCCATATCGAGCCCTGATCATTCGACAGCGAGAGCGATGCGGCAATGGATCGGCTGAACAATTCGGCAGCGGGACCGCTTGGGTTCGGACCGCGGGCGCCTAGATGTGGGCCCCTCAACCTGTCGAAGGAGCCTCCCCCAAATGGCCCACCAGCCCTTTACGCTTCCGCCCCTCCCGTACGCCTATGACGCGCTGGAGCCGGCCATCGACAAGGAGACGATGACCTTCCACCACGACAAGCACCACCAGGCCTATGTCGACAATCTGAACAAGGCCGTGGACGCCGACGGCTCGCTGCACGGCAAGTCGTTGGAAGAGCTGTTCGCCAGCATCTCGACGGCGCCGAAGGCGGTCCGCAACAACGGCGGCGGTCACTGGAATCACAGCCTGTTCTGGGAGCTGCTGGCGCCGCAGGGCCGGACCGGCGAGCCTTCGGCGGAATTGGCCGCGGCGATCGACCGTGATCTCGGCGGGATGGACGCGTTCAAGGAGGCGTTCAACGCCGCCGGCGCCGGCCAGTTCGGCTCAGGCTGGGCGTGGCTGATCGTTCAGAACGGCAAGCTGAAGGTCACCTCTACCCCGAACCAGGACAATCCGCTGATGGACGTGGCGGACGAGCGCGGGACGGTGGTTCTGGCCGCGGACGTCTGGGAGCACGCCTATTATCTGAAATATCAGAACCGTAGGCCTGACTACCTGAAGGCCTTCTGGACGGTGGTGAACTGGAACAAGGCCAACGAACTGTTCGCCGCCGCCTGAGGCATCTTTTAGGGCCGTCGCACTGGCGCGTGCGGCGGCCCTTCCTATTTCAGCTTCACCGTACACCCCGGGAGGCTGACCCCATGAGACCGCATCTTACCCTCGCTGCGGCGAGCCTGACCCTCGCCGCCATCCTCGGCGCCTGCGCGCCCGAGGCGGAGACGGCCCCGGCGACCGAAGCCGCGGCGGCGCCCGCGACGAGCCCCGACGGCCACGCCTTCAAGGTGGGACAACTGGACCTCATGGCCCTGCGCGACGGCGCCATGACCGGCGTGCCGAACGACAACAAGGTGCTTGGCGTGGGCGAGACACCCGAGGCCGTCGCCGCCGTGCTGACGGCCAACGGTCTGCCGGGGAACAGTTTTGACCTCAGCATCCAACCGCTGCTGGTGCGCGACGGCCAGCGGGTCGTGCTGCTCGACGCCGGCGGCGGAGCCAGCATGGGCGCCACGGCGGGCAAGCTGCCGGCTTCCCTCCGCGCCGCGGGCGTGCTGCCGGACCAGATCACCGACGTGCTGATCTCTCACGGTCACGGCGACCATATCGCCGGCTTGGTCACTGGGGCCGGCCAGCTGACCTTCCCCAATGCGGCCATCCGCATGGCGACGGCCGAATGGGCCGCAATACAGGCGCAGGCTCAGCTCGCAGCCTTGGTGACAGCGATCACGCCCAAGGTTCAGACCTTCGAGCCGGGCGCAACGGTGACCCCGTCGATCACCTCGGTGGCCATCGAGGGGCACACGCCGGGGCACATGGGCTACCAGATCGCCTCGGGTCAGGATCGCCTGCTCTACATCGGCGACACCATGCACCACCACGTCGTCTCCGTTCAGCGGCCCGACTGGCGCATCGCCTTCGACGGTATGCCTCCCATGGCCGCCGCCAGCCGCAAGGCCCTGCTGGAGCGGGCGGCGTCCGAAAACCTGCGGATCTACGCCGTGCACTTCCCCTATCCGGGGATCGGCCGAATCCAGCGCCGCGACGACGGCTTTGCCTGGGTTCCAGAGACCGCCGCTGCACGCTGACGCTGCTTGACGAACGGGGGTGGGCCCGTCATAAGCCCTGCCTTCACGCCCCGGACCTCGGTTCGGGGCGCGTTGCATGACGGACGATGCGTGGACCGCCGTTGAGATCGTCCCTCCAGTTGGGGAGGGACCGGGCCGCATCATGAAGAGAGACACGAATGTCCAAGCGCCATAGCGCCAAGTACAAGCTCGACCGGGTCATGGGTGAAAACCTGTGGGGTCGCGCCAAGTCCCCCGTCAACAAACGCTCCTACGGCCCGGGCCAGCACGGCCAGCGCCGCAAGTCGAAGGTCTCTGACTTCGGCCTGCAGCTGAAGGCCAAGCAGAAGCTGAAGGGCTATTACGCCAACATCACCGAGAAGCAGTTCGCCGCGACCTACGAGGAAGCCTCGCGTCGCAAGGGCAACAGCTCGGAGAACCTGATCGGCCTGCTGGAGTCGCGTCTGGACGCCATCGTCTACCGCGCCAAATTCGTCCCGACCCCTTGGGCCGCGCGCCAGTTCGTCAACCACGGCCACGTCACCGTGGACGGCAAGAAGGTCGACATCGCCTCCTACCGCGTGAAGCCGGGCCAGGTCATCGAGGTCAAGGAAAAGAGCCGCCACATGGCGCTGGTGCTGGAAGCCCAGCAGTCGTCCGAGCGGGACATCCCCGACTACATCGAGCTGGGCGACCGCGGCTTCTCGGTCCGCTTCGTCCGCGTGCCGGAACTGGCCGACGTGCCGTTCCCGGTGAAGATGGAGCCGAACCTGGTCGTGGAATACTACTCCTCCTGAATCGGCGTCACTTCGACGACGAAAGGCCCCGGAGCGATCCGGGGCCTTTTGTTTTGCGTCGCCGGCTTCCCCTCGGAGGCGAACGGGCGCATTTTCGTAATGTTCAGGGCTCGCCGAGGAGGCAGGGATGAGACGTATCGCGACCGCCGCGGCCATGATCGCGTTGTTCCCGTTGGCCGCGGCCTGCGCCACCGGCCAGGACGCGGGGGCGCGTATCTCGGGCGCCCTGCCGGGCCAGATCGAACCGGTCCATGCGGCGGTCATCGCGCAGAACCAGGCGGCGTTCTGGGTCAGCTCAAACGGCTGCACCGAAAAGGCCGACATCCAGCCGGTCGTGCGGCAGTCCAGCGACGGGCCGATCATCACACTGCGCCGGATCAAGGAAGACCGCTGCCGCGAGGTGCGCCCGGAGGGCGTGGAGATGCGATGGTCGTTCGAGGAGCTCGGGCTGGCTGCCGACGCCCGGCCCTCGGTCGAGAACCCCTACCAGCTGCCGCCCAGCCTCAGCCCCAGCCCCGCCCCAGGCGGCGGCTGAGCCTCTCAGCGCCGCTCGAACTGCGGCAGCATGTCCGCGGGGATGCGGTGCGGACGCAGGGTCTTCGCATCCACCAAAACCCACTCGGATACGCCCTGCGCGCAGAGCCGGCCCTCGCCGTCCTCGATCCGGACATAGCGGTTGAAGCGCGGCCCCTGCGGATCGCCGACCCAGGTGCGCGCGGCCACGCCGGTCGCCTTGGGCGGCAGTGGGCGGAAATAGTCGATCTCGTGCCGGACGGCGACCCACGACCAGCGGGCTCGCACGTCCGCGGCGAACCGGGCGTTCCAGTGAGCCGTGCCCGCATCCTGCAGCCAGCCGACGTAGACGACGTTGTTGACGTGGCCGTTGTCGTCGATGTGCTCGGGCCGCACGTCCAGCGGCACGACGAAGATTTCGCGGTCTTCGCGGGGTTCGAGGACCGCGCGCGCCATCAGGCGTCGGCGTCTTCGCCCAGAGGCACGCCCTTGTCCGTCATCAGGGTCTGCAACTCGCCGGCGTTGAACATCTCGCGGACGATGTCCGAGCCGCCCACGAACTCGCCCTTCACATACAGCTGGGGAATGGTCGGCCAGTCGCTGAAGGTCTTGATGCCGTCGCGCAGGGCCTCATCCTGAAGCACGTCGACGCCGACGAAGTTCGCGCCGATATGGTCGAGGATCTGCACCGCGAGCGAGGAAAAGCCGCAGCGGGGCGCGTCGGGGGTGCCCTTCATGAAGAGCACGACGTCATGCTGTTTCACCGTGTCGCCGATGAAGGCGTGGACGGGGTCGGCGGCGGGTGCGGCTTGATCGGTCACGGAGCGGGCCCTTTACTGAAGGCCGTCAGGTATGGACCGGCGAGGCGGGGGTCAAGGGCGCGGCATGGCGCCGTCAGGCCGCCTTCGCCCCGGCGACCCGTGCCATTTCGATCTGCGCGGACAGGCCGGGCGGCATATCGCGGTCAGGCACCGCCGCGAGCGTGTTCAGGCGCTCAACGTCGCTGGCCTCGATAAGCACGCTGGAGACGGACGGGTCCGAAAGCGAATAGGCCAGGCAGATCGCCTCGGCCGACCAGTTCGAGGTGCGATGCAGGAAGGCGAAGGTGCCGGCGTCCGCCAGCGGGCCTTCCTTCTTCTTCGATCCGCCGAAACCGAACAGGCCCTTCTTCTTCTCGATATGCACCGTCGCCGCCTTCTTCGCGGTGTTCAGGCTGTCGGGGAAGTAGCCGTAGACGAAGATGGCCATGTCCTGCTCGCGCGCCGCGCGGAGGCGGGACCGGATCTGCCAGCTGGCGTTGACGTGGAACGGGGTCGCCAGCACGTCGAAGGCGCCGGTCGAGACATAGGCGTCCATGACCTCGCCGTCGCCGGAGACGCCCAGCAAACGCACCCGTTCCGTCGCCCTGAGCGCCTTCAGCGCGTTGAGCGTCGATTGCGGCAGTTCGTGATCCACCGGTTCGTCCAGAAGCGCCATGTCGAAGCAGCCCAGGCCGGAGGCGTGGAGCGCCCGGTCGATCGAGGACGTAATGCCTTCCGCCGAGAAATCGCGGTCGGAGCCGCGGCGGCCGTCGCCGGCGCCCAGCGTCAGCGACACCTGCACGAGCTTGCGGTCGACGTGTTTCAGCGCCTGACCCAGCACCTCGGCCAGGACCGGGTCCGCGGTCTCGAGGCTGTAGCTGTTGATGCCGGCTTCGAGGGCCGAATAGACCAGCTCGCGGCCCGCTTCGGGCCCGGCGGCGATGTCGCGCGGGCCGAGGCTGAGGGTGATCGCCGAGACGGCCTGACCGGCGTTTCCGAAGGGACGGTAGCGCATGGTTTCAGTCTCCCGCCGGGGCCAGGGTTTCGAGCGCCAGCGCGTGCAGTTCCCCGCCCATCTTGCCCTTCAGGGCTGCGTAGACGAGTTGGTGCTGACGAACGCGCGGCAGACCGGCGAAGGCCGCCGACACGATGCGCGCGCGATAGTGGTCGCCGTCGCCGGCCAGATCGTCGATGACGATCTCGGCGTCGGGAAAGGCTTCGATCAGATGGGTGCGAAGCTCTTCGGCGGGCATGGGCATGGGCGGCGCGGTCTCCGGATGCCGGCCCAGTATGGTCCGTAAACCTTAATGGGGGGCTACGGGGGGCTTCCGCCTAACGCGCGATTCGCTCCAGCAGGACCACCGGACCGTCCTTGTAGGTGGTCTCGGCATAGGCGACGTAGCCCGCCCGCAGGGCGAGGGCGTGCGAGGGCGCATTGTCGGGCGATATCATGCAGACCGTGCGGCGCGCGTTCAGGGCGTCGTCGCACCAGGCCAAAGCCGCCGACAGCGCCTCGAACGCCAGCCCCTTGCCCTGGTGGCGTGGAGCGAGGCCCCAGCCCAGCTCCGGCGCATCGAACGCCGGGGTCATCTCGCGCCGGTAATCCAGCACACCGAACGTCCCCACCAGATCGCCGCCGTCCTTCAGACGAGCCGCCCAGTTGCCGTGGCCCAGGGCCCCCCAATGGCCGATGTCGCGCAGGGTGCGGAACCAGACCTCTTCCGGGCCCAGGGCCCGGCCGAAGATGTGACGGGTGAAGGCGGCGTCGCCGAACAGGCTGCACAGGTCGCGGTAGTCGCCGGCCTGAACGGGGGTCAGGGTCAGCCGCTCGGTGATCAGCGTGGTCACATCAGCCCCAACTGCTTGAAGCTGGCCACGCCGTCGCGGCCCACGATCAGATGGTCATGGACGTCGATCGACAGCGCCCGGGCCGCCTCGATGATCTGCCGGGTCATGGCGATGTCCGGGCGTGAAGGGGTCGGATCGCCGGACGGGTGGTTGTGGACGACGATCATCGACTTGGCCGACAGCTCAAGCGCGCGGCGGACGACCTCGCGCGGGTAGACCGGGGCGTGATCGACGGTGCCGCGGTTCTGAATCTCGTCGAGGATCAGCTGGTTGCGGTTGTCGAGGTAGAGAACGCGGAACTGCTCGCGCGGCTCGTGCTGCAGGCTGAGCCGGACATAGGCGACCAGGGCGGTCCAGGAGGAGATCACCGGCCGCTTGCCGGCCTCTTCCTTCATCACGCGGCGGGCGACCTCGTGCAGGGCGGCGAGGTCGAGCGCGGTCTCGGCCCCGACCCCCTTCGTGCGGCCGCGGGCGTCTTCGGAGCGGACCGTCATCAGGTCTTCGACGGAGGCCGCGAGCACGGCGCCGAGGGAGCCGAAGCGGCTCAGCAGCGCCTTGGCGATCGGCTTGACGTCGCCCTGAGGCTGGCTGCGGAACAGGAACAGCTCCAGCAGCTCGTAGTCGGGCAGGTGGTGGACGCCGGCGCCCCGCGCGCGCTGGCGCAGCCGCTCACGATGGCCGGCGTGGTGCGGCGCCTTCGGCTTGTCGGGTGGTTGATCGAGCATGCGCCTCCCCGGTGCCCGGGGAAGGTATCGTCAGAAGCTTGGCCGGAATAGTCCCGCGGGGCTGGCGGTGAAAATCTCGACGCCGTCCTCCGTCACGCCAACCGTGTGCTCGCACTGGGACGACAGGGACTTATCGCGCGTCACGGCGGTCCAGCCGTCGGACAGCACCTTCACATGGGGCTTGCCCAGATTGACCATCGGCTCGACGGTGAAGAACATCCCGGGCTTCAGGGTGGCGCCCTCGCTGCGGCGGCCGTAGTGCAGGACGTTGGGGCTGTCGTGGAACAGGCGGCCGATGCCGTGGCCGCAAAAGTCGCGGACGACCGACATGCGGTTGGCCTCGACCACCTGCTGGATGGCGTAGCCGATGTCGCCGAAGGTGGCGCCGGGCTTGATCACCGCCAGACCGGCCGCCAACGAGTCATAGGTGACGTCGATCAGCTTGCGGGCGCGCGCGTTGACGTTCCCGACCGCATACATGCGGCTGGAATCGCCGTGCCAGCCGTCGGCGAGGACGGTGTGGTCGATGTTGACGATGTCGCCGTCCTTCAGCACCCGGTCGCCCGGGATGCCGTGGCAGACGACGTGGTTGATCGAGGTGCAGACGGTCTTCTCATAGCCCTTGTAACCGAGGCAGGCGGGCAGGGCACCGTGGTCGAGGGTGAACTCGCGGATGCGGTCGTCGATCTCCCCGGTGGTCACGCCGGGGACGACGAACGGGGCGATCATGTCCAGCGCCTCGGCGACCAGACGGCCGGCCTTGCGCATGCCCTCCCAGGCATCGTCGCCGTAGATGCGGATCTCGTGCGTGCGGACGAAGGCGTCCTCGTCCAGTTCTGGGGTCTCGTACATCGGGAAGGCTTTCGGGCGCGGCGTCGGCGTTCAGGTGGCGATCATAGCACACAACCTCAAGGCCGCACGATGACCGCGCGGCCACGAACGGCTAGCGTGCGCCGATGACACAGCTTTACCCCACCGCCGCCGTCCTGATCATCGGCGACGAAGTCCTGTCCGGCCGGACGCAGGACACCAATCTGAACACCATCGCCCGGTTCCTGGGCGCGCTGGGGATCGACCTGCTGGAGGCGCGGACGGTGGGGGACCGGACGGAGCAGATCGTCGAGGCGCTGAACGCCCTGCGTGCCGTGCACGACTATGTTTTCACCACCGGCGGCATCGGGCCGACCCACGACGACATCACCGCCGACGCCGTGGCCGCGGCGTTCGGCGTGCCGTTGCTGGAGCATCCCGAGGCGGTGGCGATCCTGGAGCGCCGCTATGGCGACGAGTTCAACGCGGCGCGGCGGCGGATGACGCGCGTGCCGGAGGGCGGGACGCTGATCGCCAATCCGGTCACCGACGCCCCGGGCTTCCAGATCGGCGACGTTTTCGTCATGGCCGGGGTGCCGAAGATCATGACCGCCATGCTGGAGGACGTGGCGCCCCGGTTGCGGCGAGGCGCGGTGGTGCATGCGCGGACGTTGCGCGTGAGCGGGGTCGGGGAGGGCGCGGTGGCGGACATCCTGACGGCGGCCGCGCGGGCGGAGCGCGAGGTCAGCTTCGGAAGCTACCCGTTCGGGCATGGCTCGGTCGGGGAGATCGGGACGAATCTGGTGCTGCGGGGGAGGGATGAGGCGCGGGTCGAGGCGGCATCGAGGGGGCTGCTGGCGGTGCTGGGGCAGGCGGGGATCGCGACCGAGACGGTTAAGCCCTGAACGCTGCCGCCACCGCCTGATACGCCGGATTTGCCCGCCCCTGTGCGTCAAGAAGCAGTGGACTTTCGTCCCTCCAGCCGCGGCCGTCCTCGCGAACGAGCCAGCTGTCGGTGTCGCGCAGGCCCCAGGTGGTGAAGGCGTAGCGCTGGCGCTCGGGCAGGGCGAAGAAGGCTTCGGCCAGTTCGCCGACGCGGGCAACCTGCTGTGCGCGCTTCTGGCCGAGGCTGCGGGTGTCGAGCGGGCTGTCGGAGCGCAGGGAGAAGTCCAGCTCGGACACATGGATCGGCAGACCCAGCGAGGCGGCGTCGCGCATGAAGGCGGTGATCTGGCCCGCCGGAATTTCGATGTCGAGGTGGGACTGGGCGCCGATGCCGCCGACGGGGGCGCCCAAGGTCAGCAGCCGTTCGACCAGCCGCAGGAAGGTCGCGCCCTTCTTCGGGATGTTCTCCAGATTGTATTCGTTGAGGAAGAGGACCGCCTCGGGGTCCGCGCCGCGGGCTTGTTCGAAGGCGCGGACGATGTAGCCCTCTTGGCCCAGCGCCCGACTGAAGTGGCAGTCGCGCAGGCCGTCACCGTCCTCGGCCACCGGCTCGTTGACCACGTCCCAGCCGGCCATCCTGCCGCGGTAGCGCCCGGCGACGGTCGAGACGTAGCGGTCGTATTCGGAGGCGAACCGAGCGCGGGGCAGGTCGTCGTTGAAGGCCTGCTGGCCCTGCGAATACCAGACCAGGGTGTGGCCGTGGATGCGCATGCCCTGTTCGCGGCCCCAGTCGACGATGCGGTCGGAGGCGGAGAAGTCACAGGTGAAGTCCGGCTGCAGGATGCGCTCGGGCTTGAGTTCCCACTCCGGTGTCAGCTGGCTGACGTGCCGGCGCATCTGGGCGACCCAGACGGCGTCCGACAGCTGGCCCGTCATGCCGGTGGCGCCGATGGGGAAGGGCGCGAGGCTCTTCAGCGGGGCGGCTTCGGGCGCGGGGGTCTGGGCCGAGGCGAAGCGGTCGCAGGCGGCGAGGGCGAGGGGCGCGGCGAGGAGGGAGCGGCGGTTCAGGCGGAAGTGCGACCCCTCGTCCGACCCGCTGCGCGGGCCACCTTCTCCCACAAGGGGAGAAGGGAGGCGGTGGTTAGCCCGCACGCCGACGCAGGCCCAGTTCATCAAACGCGGCGGTTTCGCGCTTGCCGGCGGCGATGAGGGCGTTGAGACGGGTGGTCTCGGCGACGTGCTCGAACTTCTTCAGCTCTTCGAAGGCTCCGGTGAGGGCGTCGCGGGCGCCGGCCTCCTCGGCCTCGATCTCGACGACCTTGGCCTGCGCCGCGGATCGGCGCTGCTTCCAGCCGCCCAGATAGGCCTGCAGCATCATGGCGGCGTCGGCGTCGGAGCGGGCGCGGTCCTGTTCGGACTCGGCCTCGGCGTCCAGCACGGCGATGCGCATTTCGACGGAGGCGCGGCGGGCGGTGATCTCGGCCAGCCGCTTCTGCAGCGTCTCGACCTCGTAGTTGGAGATGCGGATCAGCGATTGGGCCCAGGCGGTCATATGCGGCTACTCGTCATCACTGGATCATCCCCTGGTTCAGGATTGCTTCCAGGCGGGTAAAGGAATCGGAAAGAGGCGTGTGGTCGTCCTTGTCCTGGCCGAGAAACCCCTCGAGCGCGGGGTTCAGGGCGATGGCCCGGTCGACGATGGGGTCGGCCCCGCTGCGATAGGCGCCGATGCGGATCAGCTCTTCCATGTTGCCATAGGCCGACAGGCACTGGCGGGCGCGCTTGTTAAGCTCGCGCTCCGGCGGGGTCTGGCAGCCGGGCAGGGTGCGGCTGACGGATTTGAGCACGTCGATGGCCGGGAAGCGGCCGCGCTCGGCGATCTTGCGGTCCATGACGATGTGGCCGTCGAGGATGCCTCGCACGGCGTCGGCGATGGGCTCGTCATGGTCGCCGCCGTCGACCAGCACGGTGAACAGGGCGGTGATCGGCGCGGCGGTCGTACCGTCGGGCCGCATGGGCCCGGGGCCAGCCCGCTCCAGCAGCTTGGGCAGTTCGGTGAAGACCGTGGGGGTGTAGCCCTTGGTGGTGGGCGGCTCGCCGGCGGCGAGGCCGATCTCGCGCTGGGCCATGGCGAAACGCGTGACCGAGTCCATCAGGCACAGGACCTCGAGGTCCTGATCCCGGAGGTATTCGCTGATCGCCATGGTCATATAGGCGGCCTGGCGGCGCTTGAGCGCCGGCTCGTCCGAGGTGGCGACCACGACGATGGCGCGGCGCAGGCCTTCCTCGCCGAGGGTCTCCTCGATGAACTCGCGGACTTCGCGACCCCGTTCGCCGATCAGGCCGACGACGACGGCGTCGCAGGTGGCCTGGCGCGCCAGCATTGACAACAGCACCGACTTGCCCACGCCCGAGCCGGCGAAGATGCCGAGACGCTGACCGCGGCAGGTGGTTGTGAACACGTCCATGGCGCGGACGCCGAGGTCGAGGCGTTCTCCGACCCGACCGCGGGAATGGGCGGGCGGAGGCGGTGCGCGCAGGGGGTAGGCGGCCGGGCCGATGGGCAGCGGACCCTTGCCGTCGATGGGTTGGCCGAAGGCGTCGATGATGCGGCCGAGCCAGGCTGTTGTCGGGCGAACGCTGGCGGCGGACGAGACGATGCGGATGTCGGCGCCGGGGGCCACGCCCTCGACCGGCCCGAACGGCATCAGCAGGGCCTTGGCGTCGCGGAAGCCGACGACCTCGGCGGGCAGGGGGGCGAGGCTGCGGCGCTCGATCTCGGCCCGGGCGCCGACCGCCAGGCGGGACAGGCCGCCCTTGGACTCGATCAGCAGGCCGTTCACGCCCGCGACCTTGCCGGTCACGACCAGCGGATCGATCGCTTCGACGGCGGCGGCGAGATTGCGCAAAACGACAGTCCTGAAACAGGGGTTCAGGGATGCGGGATCGTGGTTAACGGGCGGTGAAGGTCGGCGCTTCCGGAAGTGGTGTGAGCTGTCAGCCGGAAACGAGAAATCGATCCTGCCCCTTGCGATTTTCACGTTCCGGCTCCTTGTTAGCCGCCGTCCTTCAGGATGAACGGAGCCCCGAAATGTCCGACGTCGCCTACGATCCGTCCCGGCACCTCAAGGCCGGGCGTGGGAGGGTCTATGAGTCGATCCTCGACACCATCGGCGACACGCCGCTGGTGGGGCTGCCGCGGCTGTCGGCGGAATACCGGCCGAAGGCGACGGTTCTGGCGAAGCTCGAGTTCTTTAACCCGGTCTCCTCGGTGAAGGACCGCATCGGGGTCGCGATGATCGAGGCGCTGGAGCAGGCGGGCCGCATCGGCCCCGGCGCCACCCTGATCGAGCCGACCAGCGGCAACACCGGCATCGCCTTGGCCTTCGTGGCCGCGGCCAAGGGCTATCGGCTGGTGCTTGTGATGCCCGAGAGCATGTCGATGGAACGGCGCAAGATGCTGGCGCTGCTGGGCGCCGAACTGGTCCTGACGCCCGCCGAAAAGGGCATGAAGGGCGCCATCGCCATGGCCCAGGATCTGCTGGACCGCACGCCGGGCGCGGTCAGTCCTTCGCAGTTCGAGAACCCGGCCAACCCGGCGATCCACAGGGTGACGACGGCCGAGGAAATCTGGAACGACACCGCGGGTGCGGTCGACATGGTGGTGGCGGGCGTCGGAACCGGCGGGACCATCACAGGGGTCGGTCAGGTGCTGAAGGCGCGCAAGCCGTCGGTACAGATGATCGCCGTCGAGCCGACCGCCTCGCCGGTGCTGTCGGGAGGGGAGCCCGGACCGCACAAGATCCAGGGCATCGGAGCGGGCTTCATCCCGGCCATCGTCGACCGCTCCGTCATTGACGGCGTCGAACAGGTGTCCAACGAGGACAGCTTCGACATGGCCCGCAAGGCGGCGAAGGTCGAGGGCATTCCGGTCGGCATCTCGTCGGGCGCGGCGCTGGTGGCGGCTTTCCGTCTGGCGGAGCGGGACGAGAACGCGGGCAAGACCATCGTCGCCATCATCCCGAGCTTCGCGGAACGCTATCTGTCGACGGCGCTGTTCGAGGGGCTGTGACCGTCACAGCCGGTTAACCGGCGCGCCCGTATCGTGAACGGACCATGTCCGAACCCGCGCCGATCATCGAAGAGGCCGCCCCGGAGGGCGCCTTCCGCGCGCGGCACGCGCTGCTGAAGCGGCTGGCCGACGTGGTGTCGCTGCCGGCCAGCCGGATCAACGCCTTCGAGCGCGCGGTGACCGGCGACCTGCTGGTGGAGATGCTGCGGCTGGCCAGCACCGAGGACAGGCGGCGCGTCGCGGGACGTCTGGCGCCGCTGGCGGAGCTGCCCAACGCCCTGGCGCGGATGCTGCTGCGCGACGAGCCCGCCGTGGCGGGGCTGCTGATAGAGCAGTGCGCCTCGCTGTCCGACGCCGACCTGGTCGCCTGCGCCCGGGACGCGGAGACCGAGCACCGCTTCCTGATGGCGTCGCGCCGGGGCCTGTCCGAGGTGGTCACGGAGACCTTGCTCAGTTTCGGCGAGAGCGAGGTCATCGAAGCCGTGCTGCGCAACACCTCCGCCCGTCTGTCGCAGACCGCCATCGAGGGTGTGGTCAGTCTCAGCCGGCAGGAGGGGCGGCTGTGCGGGCCGGTGCTGAAGCGGCCGGAGCTGAGGCCGTCCGGAGCCTATGTGATGTTCTGGTGGTGCGGACCTGAGGAGCGACGGACGATCCTTCAGCGGTTCGCGGTGTC
>NZ_DASWNO010000073.1:0-21770 GCF_036399195.1 Brevundimonas sp. | reverse complement strand
GCTGACGGCGTCGGCGCACGATCCCGTCCACGCCCGCCGCGACGGGCTGGCCTTCCTCGGCGGGGTGCTGACGACCTTCCTGCTGCTGGCGGGCGCCCTGCTGGCGCTCCGGGCGGCCGGGCAGGCCGTCGGCTGGGGCTTTCAGCTGCAGTCGCCGCCTGTGACGGCGGGACTGGCGCTGCTGATGCTGGCCGTGGCGTTGAACCTGTCGGGCGTGTTCCACATCGGCGCGGGCGTGCAGGGCGCGGGTTCAGGGCCCTTGGCGAGACTGCCGGGAGGCGTCGGCGCCTTCTTCACCGGCGCCTTGGCGGTGGTGGTCGCCGCCCCCTGCACCGCCCCCTTCATGGCCTTCGCCCTCGGCGCGGCCCTGCTGATGCCGTGGCCGATGGCGCTGGCGGTGTTCCTGATGCTGGGGCTTGGGCTGGCTCTGCCCTTCGTTGTGGTCAGCCTGTCGCCGCGCCTGCTGTCGAAGCTGCCGCGTCCCGGGGCGTGGATGGAGCGGCTCAAGGGCTTGCTGGCCTTCCCCATGTACGCCACAGCCCTGTGGCTGGCCTGGGTGTTCAGCCGCCAGACCGGCGCCGAGGCGTTGGGCCTGCTGTTCGTCGCGGGCGTGCTGCTGGCGCTGGGGGCATGGCTGGTGGGGACGGGACAGGCGCAGCGGATGGTCGGCGACCGGGGCCGCGTCTGGTTGGTGGCGGGGCTGGCGGTGCTGATCGCCGCCGCCGCCGCTCTCTTCATCGCGGCCCGCATGCCTGCGCAAGAGGCCGGTTCCGCGGCGGTCTCTCAAGGATCCGGCCCCGCCAGCGCGCCGTGGTCGCAGGCCGCCGTGCAGGCCGCGACCGGCCAAGGACGCCCAGTGCTGGTCAACTTCACCGCCGACTGGTGCGTGACCTGCAAGATCAACGAGCGCACCTCGCTGGCCTCGCCCCGGGTGGCGGCGGCGCTGAAAGAGACAGGCGCGGTCTATCTGGTCGGCGACTGGACCCGGCGTGACGACGCGATAACCGCCGAACTGCGCCGCCACGGACGGTCCGGCGTGCCGCTGTATCTGATGTATTCTCCGGGATCCGCCGAACCGCGCATCCTGCCCCAGCTTCTCACCGAGGGGGTCGTCCTCGACGCCCTGAAAACCGCCCGCTGAAGGAGTTCAAGATGATCCGCCTGACCGCCGTCGCCTTCGCCGCCCTGACCCTCGCCGCCTGCCAGCAGCAGACCGCCGAACTCGACGCTCCGTCCGCTCCGGCCGCAGCGACGCCCGCCGTTGCGACGACGGGCGCCGCGCCCGCCGCCGGTCAGGCCGCGCCGGCGTTCACCCTCGTCGACGCCGAAGGGACGCAGCGCTCGCTGGCCGATTTCCGGGGCAAGACGGTAGTGCTGGAGTGGACCAACGAGGGCTGCCCCTATGTGAAGAAGCACTACACCGGGGCCATGCAGGCGCTGCAGCGCGAGGCGGTGGCCGACGGCGTGGTCTGGCTGACGATCATCTCCTCGGCGCCGGGCACGCAGGGTCATGTCGACGGCGACGCCGCCCGCCAGTGGAAGACCCGCACCAACGGCGCCGCGACCCATCTGCTGCTCGATCCGACGGGAGAGGTCGGCAAGCGCTATGGGGCCAAGACGACCCCGGACATGCGGGTCATCAACGCCGAGGGCCAGCTGGTCTACGTCGGCGGTATCGACGACCGCCCGACCAACAAGCCCGAGGACCTGGAGGGCGCCAACAACTTCGTCCGCGCGGCGCTGGACGATCTGGAGGCCGGCCGGGCCGTCCGAACGCCGTTCGCCGCGCCGTACGGGTGCGCGGTTAAGTATCCGGAGACGGTGGGGACGTGATCTCTTCCCTCGTGGGAGAAGCTGGCAGCCGAAGGCCGACGGATGAGGTTTCGCGGCGGGTCGGGAGTTTATACGGATGGGGCAAGGCGCCGGTGCGACCCCTCATCCGCCCCGCCGGGCTCCTTTTCCCACAAGGGGAGCCGTTCAGACTTCCGGCTGCGGCGGGGCGGTGACGACTTCGACGTTGTCGTTCAGCAGATAGGCAAGTTCTGACAGGGCGACGGCGCGTTCCGCGGGTGTGGCGGCGGTTTCGACGGCAGCGACCTTTTTCGGCATGTCCTCGGAGATGCCGCGCAGGATGCATTTCAGATCGCCGTCGGTCCCGCGCTCCTTGAGCACGAGATGACCCTGCATGTCGGCGGCGGCGAGTTCCGCGGCCTGGGTCTTGAAGCTGGTGAAGCCGGCGTCGGCGGCGAAGTCGGCCCGGGTGGCGGCGCCGGCGTCGATCCAGCCCTGAACCACGCCCCGCAGGGCGCCCGAGCGCGCTACTATGTCGGCGAACAGCGGCTCGCCCGCGACGGAGACCGGGGCCTCAGCGATCGCCGGCGGCTGGGCCGCTGCCATGGCGACATTGGGGTCCGAGAGCAGGAGGGAGACGGCCAGGGCGACGCCGCAGGACATGGCGAACCTCATAATGTTTGGCCGATTCGTGGATTCGGCGTTGAACCGGTTTACGCCAGACCCGTAAACGAGGGTTTACCCTCCCCAGCTGCGAGCCCGCCGATGACTGCCCGCGATCAGGCCCTGTCCATGCTCCGCGCTGTCGCCCAGAAGGACGCCGCCAGCCGCATCGTCCACCAGTTCGCGATCGACCCCGGCCGCATGCAGCGGATGGGCGTCGAGGCGGCGGGCCTCTACGTCGATCTATCGAAACAATCCTGGAGCGCCGAGGGATTCGAGGCGGCGCTGGATCTGGCGCGGACCTGCGACGTCGAAGGCCGCCGCGACGCCCTGTTCGCGGGCGAGGCTGTGAACAACACAGAGGGACGGGCGGTGCTGCATCCGGCGCTGCGGGCGGCGGAGGGCTCCGCCTTCGCGGCGCTTGGTGAACCCGTGGCGGTCGAGGTCGACGCCGTGCGCAAGGCCATGGCCGAGTTCGCCACGGACGTCGGCTCGGGCGCTGAGACCGGCGGCACGAAACAGCCGTTCAACACCATCATCCACATCGGCATCGGCGGCTCCGACCTGGGCCCGCGGCTGCTGTGGCAGGCGCTGAAGCCGCTGGAGCCGACGATCCAGGTGCGCTTCGTCGCCAACATCGATCCGCGCGACATGGCCGAGGCCCTTTCCGGGCTGGACCCCGAGACGACGCTGGTCGTGGTCGTGTCCAAGACCTTCACGACGCAGGAAACGCTGGCGAACGCCGAACTGGCCAAGGCGTGGCTGGCCGAAAGCCTGTCGCCCAAACGCATGGCGCGTCACCTGATCGGGGTCACCGCCGCCCCCGACAAGGCGGAGGCCTGGGGCTGCGGCCGGACCTTCGGCTTCCGGGACTGGGTCGGCGGCCGCTATTCGCTGTGGTCGGCGGTCAGCCTGTCGGTGGCGGTCGCGTTGGGTTGGGACGTGTTCGAGCGGGTGCTGGACGGCGCGCGCGCGATGGACGCCCACTTCCTGGAGGCCGACATGGAGCGCAACGCGCCGGTGCTGCTGGCGCTGGCGCAGGCCTACAACGTCGAAGGCCGGGGCCGCCAGGCACGCACGGTCGCGCCCTACGCCCACGGCCTGCGCCGCCTGCCCGCCTTCCTGCAGCAGCTGGAGATGGAGTCGAACGGCAAGGGGGTGAAGCGCGACGGCTCGGCCGTCGACACCGCCACCGGGCCGGTCGTGTTCGGCGAGCCGGGCACCAACGGCCAGCACGCCTTCTTCCAGCAGATTCATCAGGGACCGATCGTGATCCCGGCCGAGTTCGTGGTGGTCGGCCACACCTCTGACGACGCCATGGACGCTCGCGAGGGGGACGCGCCGCTGTGGTCCAACGCCCTGGCGCAGGCGCAGGCTCTGATGGTCGGCAAGACGGCGGCCGAAGCTCGAGCCGAGCTGATCGCGGCGGGCGCTTCGGAGGCCGAGGCCGACCGGCTGGCTCCGCACAAGGCGTTTCCCGGCGACCGGCCCTCGACCACCATCCTGATGGACGCGCTGAGCCCCGAGGCGGTGGGCGCCCTGCTGGCCCTGTACGAGCACAAGACCTTTGTCGAAGGTGTGATCTGGGACATCAACAGCTTCGACCAGTGGGGCGTCGAACTGGGCAAGGTGCTGGCCAAGGCCGTGCTGAAGGATGTCGGCGCGGGCGAGCCGTCCAAGGGGCTGGACCCCTCGACGGCGGAGCTGATGAAGCGGCTGATGGTGTAGCGATGCGTCGTCGCCCGGCTCTCCTTTTCATCGCTCTGTCGGTCGGCGGCTGCGGGAGCAGAACTGAAGGGGATTTCCGCCTGCTGCGAGGCGATTCGAAGCTGGCGCATATCGTGGACTTGGCACAGGTCGACACGGATCGGGACGGGATCAGGCGGGTGACCGTCACCTCCATCACGGAGAGTCCGGTCGCCACGCCGGCCGGAAGGCCGGGTCAGTATGCTCGCATCCTATATGCCTTCGACTGTGCGAACCTGCGCTACAGGGGCGAGGGCGTCACGGTCTACGATGCGGCTTTCGAGACGCTAGACGAGGTCACGCAACGGTCGCCGTGGCGGCCGGTCAGCGCGCCGCCAAGCCTGACCAGCGATTTCCGCCGCTTCTGCGCCTTGAGACCCTCCGGAGCCGATCTGCCCAAGGTGGTGGGGCCGGACTGGAGGGCCGCGGCGAGGAGCTCGCTGGCCCGATTGAGGGCTGAGGGACACTGAACGTCGGCGGACCGGCGCAATCCGGCCCAGAGCGTCGGAACCGCAAAGCCGGCTGCGGCTTCTAGCAGAATGCTCGCCGCATTCTTGTCGCTTTTGGCCTTCGCGCCGCTCCAAAATCCACCCCCGACGCAAGTCCCTACGGCCCCCGCGCCCGACCGCGCAGGCGAGCCCGACATCATGATTTCCGTCCACGCCCGAGCCGATCAAGTCCGGTGGCGACAGGTCGGGAGCGTGACGGTGCGGGCGTGGTCAGAGCCTGGCGGCAATGTGATCGAGGAGAACCTGACCACTGGGTTGCCGCGACCCATTCCCGGCCAGCGCACGTTTCGGAACGTCGAGTGGAGCTTGCTTGCCGGGGCCTGTGTGAACACGGCGCAGTTCATCGTCGAGAGCGGCCCGGTCGAGACCGACCGGCGATGCGAACGAGCGACCCAGACCAACATCCCAACCGGAGACACGCCCCAATGAAGCGCACCGTCAGCACCGCCGCCTTGGCCCTCTGTCTGTTCGCCGCAGCGGGCGCGCATGCCCAGGACGCTCGCCCGGGCGTCCAGCCGGTGCAGCCGCTTTCCGAACGACCCGCCGCGATAACCACGGACCCGTCAGGCGAGCCTGACGTCCTGCTCGACATCCCCAACCTGACGGTCGACGAGATCACCATCGAGGTCGAAAACCTCGAAGCCCGGCTCAACGTTCAGGCGCGACTGGCCAACCTCCTGCATCTGAACGCCGGGGCGGACGTGTCGATCGACAACGTCAAGATCGGCATCAAGGGCGTCAGCGCCCAGGTGCTGCTGAAGGTTCGACTCGACAACGTCGCGGCCATCATCGACCGCACGCTGACCACCATCGACCGCAACCCGGAGATCCTGGAGCGGCTGCTGACCAGCGTCGACAACACCGTCAATACGGTCGGGGGCGTGGCCAACACCACGCTGCAGCCCGGCGGCGTGGTCGACAACACCGTCGGGACCGTGGGTCAGGTGGCCGGTCAGGCGATCCCGTCGCGGCAGTAAGAGGCGACGCCGGCGGTCATGCAGACCGCCGGGTCAGTGTTCCTCAGCTCGACGGGGTCGTCGTCGTCGTGACCCGGGCGCGGCCGTTCATCTCGCTGGCCGGGCGGCCAGGCCAGGCCTGGAGCGGGTGGTTGCCCCAGTTGAGACCGGCGGCGCGCGGCTGGATGCAGCCGTCCTCGTTCTGGGTCATGCACACCTTGTAGACGGTCCCGTCGATGCGGACGGAGGTGGGCCGGCCGTTGGCGGCGCGGGCGACGACCTCGGGGGTTCCGGCGCGGGCGGCGGCCGTCGCGTTTGCGCTCTGCGCCTGGGCGGGCGCGACGGCCGCAACCGCGAGCGCGGCGGCGGCGAGGGCGGCCTGTAGGTTTCTACTGATCAACATCATCGTGTCCTGACAGAGTTTCCGGGGCTTCCGCGCTCGCCGGCAGGGGCCAGAGCGACACGTCGCTTGCGCGAACACGGATCACCTTGAAAAATCGCCAAGCCGGGCCGTTGTTCCGCCGCGCACGGACTTGGGATCGTCCGTGATCGGACACGTGGGGCTGCGCACAGGAAAAAGGCGGACCCCGTCTCCGGCGCCCGCCTTTCTCGCCCCGCCCGGCCAAATTCACGCGGCCGGGCGATCGCAGTCTGGCCTACCAGCGGCGATCGTAGCGGTACTCGCGATCGCGGCGGTTCTGGCTGCTGCGCCATTCGCCGTGATTCCGCCAGAAGCGGCCGTCGCGGTAGTAGCCGCGGCCCTGATAGGTGCGGCCTTCCTCATAGCGGCCGTAGCGGTCGCCATATGAGCCGTCGCGGCTGTTGATGCCGTGCTCGCGCTCCCAGTGGCCCAGGTTCCGGTAGCAGCGGCCGTCGCGGTAATACTGGCAGTTCTCGCCGCGATAGGTCCCCTGACCGTAGGCGTAACGGCTATCCTGGGCCGAGGCGGCGAGGACGGTGCGCAGGATGGTGTCGACCAGCGGGTCTCCGTACGACTGGGCGGCGGCGGGGGTCGCGCTTACGCCGGCCAGTCCCAGGCCGAGGGCCACGGCGGCGGCGGCGCCGGTGGTCTTCAGGGTGACGGGATTACGCATCGGATCGCTCCTTCTGGCACCGACAGGAGCCGGCATTCTCCCAAGGATAGGCCCCGCAGCGTGTACGGACCCGGTGCGCGGCGTTCAGCCTGCGGTCATCCGCGCGCCGGATTGCCGCCCGAATTTCGACCGGCCGCGCTTGACGACGCCGAGCCGCCTGCCTACTTCCCGCTCGCGTTAGCACTCGGTCGCCGTGGCTGCCAAAAGCCGGGCTCCGGGTCCCAAATCGAACTGTTGGAGACAATCAGATGGCGTTTCGTCCGCTCGGCGACCGCGTGCTCGTGAAGCGCGTGGAAGAAGAATCCAAGACCAAGGGCGGGATCATCATCCCCGACACCGCCAAAGAGAAGCCCCAGGAAGGCGAAGTCGTCGCCGTCGGCCCCGGCGCCCGCGACGACTCGGGCAAGATCAATCCGCTGGAGCTCAAGGCCGGCGACCGCATCCTGTTCGGCAAGTGGTCGGGCACCGAGGTCAAGCTGGAAGGCGAAGACCTGATCATCATGAAAGAGTCGGACGTCCTCGGCGTCCTCTAGGTGACGCGTGGCTGGTGATTGGTGGCTGGTGCGATCGAGACCGATCTGACGCCGCCGCCAACCCCCAGCAGCCACAAGCCACCAACCACCAATCACCTCTTCAAGGAGCTGCCTCATGGCCGCGAAACAAGTTCAGTTCTCCACCGAAGCCCGCGAGAAGATGCTGCGGGGCGTCAACGTCCTCGCCAACGCCGTCAAGGTGACTCTGGGGCCCAAGGGCCGCAACGTCATCATCCAGAAGTCCTTCGGCGCGCCGCGCTCGACCAAGGACGGCGTCTCGGTGGCCAAGGAAATCGAGCTGGAAGACGCCTTCGAGAACATGGGCGCCCAGCTGATCCGCGAAGTCGCCTCCAAGACCAATGACAAGGCCGGCGACGGCACCACCACCGCCACGGTGCTGGCCCAGTCGATCGTGCAGGAAGGCCTCAAGTCCGTCGCCGCCGGCATGAACCCGATGGATCTGAAGCGCGGCATCGACAAGGCCGTGACCGCCGTCCTCGCCGAGATCAAGGCCTCGGCCAAGAAGGTCTCCAACAACTCCGAGATCGCCCAGGTCGGCACCATCTCGGCCAACGGCGACACCGAGGTCGGCGAAATGATCGCCAAGGCCATGGAAAAGGTCGGCAACGAAGGCGTCATCACGGTCGAGGAAGCCAAGACCGCCGAGACCGAGCTGGACGTCGTCGAGGGCATGCAGTTCGACCGCGGCTACCTGTCGCCCTACTTCATCACCAACGCCGACAAGATGGAGGCCCAGCTCGAGGAGCCGCTCATCCTGCTGTTCGAGAAGAAGCTGTCGAGCCTGCAGGCCATGCTGCCGATCCTGGAAGCCGTGGTTCAGAGCGGCCGTCCGCTGCTGATCATCGCCGAGGACATCGAGGGCGAGGCCCTGGCCACCCTGGTGGTCAACAAGCTGCGCGGCGGCCTGCGCGTCGCCGCCGTCAAGGCCCCGGGCTTCGGCGACCGCCGCAAGGCCATGCTGGAGGACATCGCCGTCCTGACCGGCGGCCAGGTCATCAGTGAAGACCTCGGCATCAAGCTGGAGAACGTCACCCTCGACATGCTCGGCAAGGCCAAGAAGGTCACCATCACCAAGGACGACACCACCATCGTGGACGGCGTCGGCGAGAAGACCGCCATCGAGGGCCGCATCTCCCAGATCAAGAAGCAGATCGAGGACACCACCTCGGACTACGACAAGGAGAAGCTGCAGGAGCGTCTGGCCAAGCTGGCCGGCGGCGTCGCGGTCATCCGCGTCGGCGGCTCGACCGAGGTCGAGGTCAAGGAGAAGAAGGACCGCGTCGACGACGCGCTGAACGCCACGCGTGCAGCCGTTGAAGAAGGCATCGTCCCGGGCGGCGGCATCGCCCTGCTGAAGGCGACTCGCGCGCTGGAAGGCCTGACCGGCGACAACGCCGACCAGACCGCCGGCATCGCCATCATCCGCCGCGCCATCCAGGCCCCGATCCGGCAGATCGTCGAGAACGCCGGCGTCGAAGGCTCGATCGTGGTCGGCAAGGTGCTGGAGAACTCGTCCGCCACCTACGGCTTCAACGCCCAGACGGAAGAGTACGGCGACCTGGTCGCCATGGGCGTCATCGACCCCGCCAAGGTGGTCCGCACCGCCCTGCAGGACGCCGCTTCGGTGGCCGGCATCATGATCACCACCGAAGCCGCGGTGGCCGACGCGCCGAAGAAGGCCTCGGGCGGCGGCGCCGGCGGCGGCATGGGCGGCGGCGGCATGGGCGGCATGGGCGACATGGACTTCTAGTCCAGGAAGCTCGGCTCAGGCTGAACGAACAAGGAGGGCGGGTCCGGAGACGGGCCCGCCCTTCTTTCGTTCGGCTCGAGTCAGGCCGCCTGCTCCAATCACTTCCGGCTAAGGCCGTTTGCGGGGGCGGGATCGGCCGACGGTCTGATCGCCCTTCGCCCGCGCCATCCGTGGAAGCCTGTCCGAATGGTGGCCATGGAACCTTGCAGAGGCGACCGCGGCGATTGCGCCATTGCAAGCGTCGGGTAAGGTCAATCCGCCTCAGGTAAAGGACCGTCCTCCATGCGTCTCCACTCCGTCTCGCTCGCCGCCCTTCTCGCCGTGATCGCTTCAACCGCGCCCGCGATGGCGCAGACCTCGGCCGCCCCGGCCGCGGCGACCGCCCCGCAGGCGCCGGAGCTGCGCGCCGCGCCGGTCGCGGAGCTGGTTTCACAGGTGAACATCCCGTGGCGGCGGTTCACGCTCGACAACGGCTTGACGGTCATCGTGCACGAAGATCGCAAGGCTCCGGTGGTCGCGCTGTCCGTCTGGTACAATGTCGGTTCGAAGGACGAGCCGGCAGGGTCGACCGGCTTCGCTCACCTGTTCGAGCACCTGATGTTCGGCGGATCGGAGAATGCGCCGGGAAGCTACCTGGGCCGGATGCGGAACCTAGGCCCGAGCAACCTGAACGGCACCACGTGGTTTGACCGCACCAATTATTTCCAGACGGTCCCCACGCCCGCGTTGGAGCAGGCGCTGTACCTGGAAAGCGACCGGATGGGCTACCTGCTGGGCGCCGTCGGTCAGGAGGTGCTCGATCTTCAGCGTGGCGTGGTCCAGAACGAAAAGCGCCAGGGCGACAACGAGCCGTATGGCTTGTTCGAGTACGCCCAGCTGGAAGCGCTTTTCCCGGCGGGCCATCCTTATCGCCACTCGACGATCGGTTCGATGGCTGACCTGGACGCCGCCAGTCTGGAGACCGTGCGAAACTGGTTCCGGGAGAATTACGGCCCCAACAATGCGGTCGTGGTGTTGTCCGGGGACATCGACGAGGCGACCGCCCGGCCTCTGATGGAGCGCTACTTCGGCGGCATCCCGCGCGGCCCGGTGAACACGCCGGCGGAGGCCGACGTGCCGACGCTGGCCGCGCCCATCGTCCAAACCATGCGGGACCGCGTAGCCACCACGCGCCTCACGCGCAGCTGGGCGGTGCCTGGTCTGCTCAGCGAGGACGCCGTGCCGCTGTCGGTCGCCGCTTCGGTGCTGGGCGGTCTCGCCTCATCGCGGCTGGACAATCAGCTGGTGCGAGGCGAGCAGACCGCCGTATCCGTATCGTCGTCGTTGTCCGACTTCCATCGCATCGGCATCTTCGACATCTCGGTCGACGTCAAACCGGGCGAGGACCCTGCCGAAGTCGGCCGTCGCCTTGACGCCATCGTCGCCGATTTCATCGCCCGCGGGCCGACGGAGGAAGAGGTCGCCCGCGTCGCCACTCGATACGTCTCAGGTCGTATCCAGAGCCTCGAACAGGTCAACGGCAAGGCCAATGTGCTGGCGGAGGGCCAGCTTTATGCCGGCGATCCCGATCACTACAAGGCGGAGCTCGCCGCTTACGCTTCGGTCACTCCGCCCCAGATCACCGCCGCCATGCAGCGCTGGCTGACGCGTCCCGTGTTCGATCTGACGATCGCTCCCGGCGAGCGCGAAGCCTATGAGGAAGCCGCGGCCGCCCCGTCTGGCGCGACCCCGGTTCCAGCCGCCGAAATCCAGCGGGTCGCGCGTCCGCCGATGCCGGAGATCGGCGCCGTGTCCGACCTGGATTTTCCAGCCGTGGAGCGCGCAACGCTGTCGAACGGGGTCCGGGTCGTCTACGCTCAGGTCGACACCGTGCCCGTGACGCGCGTGGCGGTGGAGTTCGACGCGGGCTACGCGGCCGATCGGCCGGAGCGCTTGGGCGCTCATAGTCTGATGCTCGATCTGATGGACGACGGCACGACGACGCGCGACGCGAACCAGCTCGCTGAAGAGCAGGAGCGGCTGGGCGCCTCGATCAACGTCGGCGCTTCCATGGACCGCAGCTCGGCCAACCTGTCGGTCGTATCGGCGAACCTTGCTCCATCCCTGACGCTTCTGTCCGACGTGGTGCGGAATCCGGCTTTCGCGCCGTCCGAAGTCGAGCGTCTGCGCGCTCAGCGGCTGGCGGCCTTGGCCAGTGAAGCGACCCAACCCGGAGCCATCGCCGCGCGCGCCTTGCCGCCGCTACTGTACGGTCCGGACAGCCCCTATGGCCGCTCTTTCACCGGCACAGGCGACACGGCCACGATCACCGCCCTGACCCGCGCCGATCTGGTTGGCGAGCATGAGGCTTGGGTCCGCCCCGACAATGCGACGATTTTCGTGGTGTCCGACGAACCTCTGAGCAGGATCACGCCACAGCTGGAAGCGGCCTTCGGCGATTGGCGCGCGCCGTCGGTGGAGAAGGGAACCAAGGCGTTCGGCGACACGGTTCCAGCGGCCACCAGCCGTATCGTTCTCATCGACCGGCCGCAGTCGCCGCAGTCGCTGATCTATGGGGGCGCGGTCCTGCCCGTGTCCGGCACCGACGACCTGTTGCAGCTCAACGCCGCAAACGTCACCCTCGGGTCGGACTTCCTGTCTCGCATCAATGCCGACCTGCGCGAGACCAAGGGCTGGTCTTACGGCGTGCGGGGCAATGTGAACGCGCTGGAGCACCGCGTGCCCTACATCGTCAACGCCCCGGTGCAGGCGAACCGGACGGGCGAGTCGGTGGCCGCCCTGATCGCCCAGTACGAGCGCTTCCTCAAAACCGAAGGCGTCACGCCGCAGGAGCTTGAGCGCACGATCAACGGCAACACGCGCTCGCTGGCCGGTGGTCTTGAGACCTCGGCGCAGATCCTCGCCGCGCTGCGGTCCAACGACCTCTACGACCGTCCTGACGACTATCAGGAGACCCTCGCCAGCCGCACCCGCGCCCTGACCGCTTCCGAACTGGACGAGGCGGCGCGTCAGGTCATCAAGCCGGATCAGTTCGTCTGGGTCGTCGTCGGCGACGCCTCGGTGGTTCGCCCGCAGCTGGAGGCCCTGGGTCTTCCGCTTGAAGTGCGCTCACCGCAGTAGGCGGGCTGGAGCAGGCGGCCGCTCCTGCTGGACGAGGGCGAGGCTGAACCCCCGCCCGCGCGGGGCGTTCGGCCGGGATGACCTCCCAAGACCCCCATACCTGCCGCCGGGCCCTGCGAGAGATCGGGGAGATCGCGGCCGTGGCGGTGTTGGACGACAGCCAGATGACCGACCAGGAGGCGCTGCAGAATATCGCGGCGATCGCCGAATGGGTGCTGGACGAGGCGCCGGGGGCGCGGGCTGACTGCGGCGACGTGATCCGCCGGCTGGAGCGGATGACGGACGGGGTGGACTTCGACGGGCTGGACGACCGGGCCGCGCAGGCGCTGTTCGGGGAGGTGCTGGCGGTCATGAAGGGCGAGGCCTGAGCGGGGCGGCCGTTCACGGCGTCGGCCGGGCCCCTCTGGACGCGGCGGGCTCGCCCCGGGTTATGATGGCAACCGGTTCCGTGGCGGGGGCGTTGCGGTCAAAGGTCAAGCTTGGGGGGATGAGGGCTTTGAGGGTCGAGATGCGCAGACGGGCCGTGGGCGGGGTAGCCGCCGCGGCGCTGATCGCCGCCGCCGGGCCGGCGCTGGCGGAACCGACGTCCGTCGAGGCGGCGACGCCGCCTCAGGGCGCGGGACCGATGGATCAGGACCTGACCCGGTTGTCGCTGGAGGAGCTGGCGATGGTCCAGGTGACCTCGGTGTCGCGGCGGCCCGAGGCCCTGGCCGACGCCGCGGCGGCCATCTTTGTGATCAGCGCCGACGACATCCGCCGCTCGGGCGCGACCAGCCTGCCGGAGGTGCTGCGGCTGGCGCCCAATCTGAACGTTCAGCGCGTCAACGCCGGGGACTACGCGATCAGCGCCCGGGGGTTCAACGGGTTCGAGACCTCCAACAAGCTGCTGGTCCTGATCGACGGCCGGAGCGTCTATTCGACGCTGCAGTCTGGCGTCTTCTGGGACGGCCGGACGATCATGCTGGAAGACATCGAGCGGATCGAGGTGCTCGGCGGCCCCGGCGGGACCCTGTTCGGCGCCAATGCGGTCAACGGCGTGATCAACGTCATCACCCGGTCGCCCGCCGAAACCCAAGGGGGGCTGGTGCAGGCCGGCGTCGGCTCCGAGGACAACACCCTGTCGCTGCGTTACGGCGGCGCTGTCGGGGAGAGCGTGGTCTGGCGCGCCTATCTGTCGGCGTTCGAGCGCGACGACAGCTTTCGCGAGACGGGTGAGGAAGCCGCGGACTCCACGTCCGGAGTGCGGGGCGGCGCCCGCGTCGAATGGTCCGGCGAGTCGGACCGTGTGACGCTTCAGGGCGAGATATTCGACAACCAGGTGCGGACCAACGAGGATTTCACCGGCACCCGAACGCGGGTGGACGGCGGCCATGTTCGGGCCCTCTGGGCGCGGGACCTCGCCGGCGGCCAGCTCCAGGTCACGGGCTATTACGACCACTTCGGCGTCACCGAGCCGGGGCTGAAGGAGCGGACCTATACGACCGACGTCATGGTCCAGCACGCCTTCACCCTGGGACAGCGGCACCAGATCGTATGGGGCGGCGGCTTCCGCCGGGTGAAGGCCGCGCTCTACTCCGACTTTTCCTCCGGACTGGTGCCGCCGGAACGGCGGCTGTCGCTGGCCAACCTGTTCGTGCAGGACCAGATCGCCCTAGGCGACGCGGTTACCCTGACGGTCGGTGCGAAGTTCGAGGAGAACAGTTTCACCGGATCCGAATTCCTGCCCAGCGTCCGGCTGTCCTGGAGACAGGGGGCCGGCGCCCTGCTGTGGGGCGCGGTCTCGCGGGCCTCCCGCACCCCGAACCGCATCGAGCGGGACCTGACGCTTCCCGGCTTCCTCGAAGGCGGAGATTTCCAGTCCGAAGCGCTGACGGCGTACGAGGTCGGGTACCGCGCCACGCCCAGTCCGAGCACCAGCCTGTCGATCTCGGCCTTCTACAACGCCTACGACGACCTGCGCACGGTGGCCTCGGACCCGGCGAGCTTTCTGCCGCTGCGCTTCGCCAACGGCGGCGAAGGCACGACCTACGGTGTGGAGGCGTGGGGCAGCTGGGACGTGAACGACCGCTGGCGGCTGAGCGCGGGCGCGGCCTGGCTGGAGAAGGACTTTCAGGTCGAGGCGGGGGCGACTGACATCTCCGGCCTGGCCTCGATCGGCCACGACCCCCGATACCAGGTCCAACTGCGCTCGGAGGCGGACCTGACCGATTCGCTCGAGCTGGACGTCCGGGTGCGCGCGGTGGACGCGCTCGACCGGTCGGACGTCGAGGGCTTCATAGAGGCCGACGCGCGCCTGGGGTGGCGGATCACGGACCGGCTGGAGCTGGCGATCACGGGCCAGAACCTGATCGGCGATCTTCGGCTCGAGACGGCCGATCCTGTCCGGCGCCGGGCCTTCGGACGCAGCGTCCAGGCGTCCCTGCGAGCGAGCTTTTGAGATGAGGCCGGCCGGACGCGCCATCCCGGTCGTCCTGGCCCTGCTCTGGAGCATGGCGCTTCAGGCGACGCCCGCGCGCGCGCAAGGCGACCTCGAGTATTCGGTCAAGGCCAACTACCTCGTCCGCTTCACCGCCTTCGTGACCTGGCCGCCGAGCGCCTTCGCCAGCCCGCAGGCGCCGGTGGTCATCTGCGTGGCGGGCCGCGACCCGTTCGGCCGCAGCCTCGAAGCCGCGGCCCGGAGCCAGACCGCCCACGGACGGCGCGTGGCGATCCGCCGGCTCGGCGACCCGGCCGCGGTCGCCGGCTGTAACATCGTCTATGTCGGCCGCGACGGCGGCGCCGCGCTCGGCGGGGCTGTGGGTCGGCCGGCGATGGTGGTCACCGACCAGGGCGTCGGGCCGGAACGGGGGGCGGTCCATTTCGTCGTCGCCGAGGGCCGGGTCCGTTTTCACATCGACCAGCAGCAGGCCGCCCGCGGCGGGCTCGGCGTCAGCTCCCGCCTGCTGAACCTCGCCCTCAGCGTGAGGGGCGGCTGATGGCCGTTATCGATCGCCTGCGGAACAGCCGGTTCCCGCTCCTTGCCCTGGCGTCCCTATTGGTGCTGTTGTTCGCCGGCGTCGCCATCACGGTGGTGAGCGAGCGGGCGCTGAAGCAGCAACTGGCGCGTGAGGCCGGCGCCCAGGCGGACCTGCTGGCCTCGGCCGTCAGCGGCGCGCTCGCCTTCGACGACCGCTCGGCGGCCCAGGACTACGTCGACGCCGTCCAGATCAATCCGAACGTGGTCGCGGCGGCCGTCTACGACGAGAACGACCAAGTCGTGGCCAGCTTCGCCCGGCCCGGCGAGACCATCCCGCCGGTGGCCACGCCGCGCGACAAGACGACCGTCTTCGAGGACGGCCGCCTGTATGTGGTTCGGCCGGTGACGGAGGCAGGCCAGAGGCTGGGCACGGCCAGGCTGCGGCTGCTGGACATGCCGCGGTCGCAGCGGCTCAGCCGCTACGCGGGACTGATGCTGGTGCTCGGTCTGGCCGCCCTGGTGGTGGTCGTGCTGGCCGTAGCCCAGGGCGCCCTGCGCCGGGCCAACCGGGAGCTGTCGCGACGCGCCGAGGTGCTGGCCGAGACGAATCTGCTGCTGAACCAGCAGATGGCCGAGCGCGAGAAAGCCGAGGAGGCCCTGAGGCAGAGCCAGAAGATGGAGGCGATCGGCCGCCTGACCGGAGGCGTCGCCCATGACTTCAACAATCTGCTGATGATCGCCTCCAGCGGCATAGAGCTTCTGGACCGCACGGACGACCCGAAGAAGCGCAAGGCGCTGAGCGAGGGCGTTCGGCAGGCGGTGGATCGCGGGGCGGCCCTCACGCGCCAGATGCTCGCCTTCTCGCGCCGTTCGCCCTTGCGGGCCGACGTGCTTGATCTCGGCTCCCAGATCGACGGATTGCGCTTCCTCCTAGAGCGATCCCTGCGCGAGGACGTGGAGGTGAGGCTGGACCTTCCCCCGGACCTCTGGCGCGTGGAAGCCGACGCGGGCGAGTTGGAGCTGGCGCTGCTGAACCTCGCCGTGAACGCCAGGGACGCCATGCCGAACGGCGGCCTGCTGACGGTCACGGGCCGAAACGTCTACGGCGAGGACGGCGAGCCCGACATGGTCCTGCTGGACGTGACCGACACCGGGGTCGGCATGTCGCCCGCGATCTCGTCGCGCGTGTTCGAGCCGTTCTTCACCACCAAGGAGGTGGGGCGCGGCACCGGGCTGGGGCTGTCGCAGGTCTACGGCTTCGCCCGCTCCTCCGGCGGCGACGTGTCCGTCCGTTCGGTGGAAGGCGCGGGCACGACCTTCGTCCTGCGTCTCCCGCGCAGCGACAAGGCCCCGACCGCCGCGGAACCCGATCCCGCGGGAGCCGGTCTCCCGCCGGAGTCGGTCAAGCAGGGCGGACGGCTGTTGCTGGTCGAGGACGACGACGCCGTGGCCGCCGGGGTGGGCCACATGCTGCGGGACCTCGGCTACACCTATGTGCGGGCGGCGCAGGCGAAGGACGCGCTGGCCCTGCTGCAGTCCGGCCGCAGGGTCGATCTCGTGTTTTCCGACATGGTCATGCCCGGCGAAATGGACGGCCTGACCCTGGCCAAGACAATTCGCGACCGCCATCCGGACCTGCCGATCATCCTTACGACCGGCTTCAGCGAGGCCGCCGCGGTCGCCGGGGCCGAGCGATTCCCGCTGCTGTCCAAGCCCTACGGCATCAGCCAGCTGGCCACGGCGCTGAACGACGCCCTGAGCCGCTCCAGGGCGGGTTAAGGAGGGCCGGGCCGAACGGCGGACGACCCGCCCCGGTAGGAGTCCAGCCCCTACTCGTCTTCCAGCGGGGGCAGGCCGGCTTCCTTGCGGGCGGCGGCGGCGGCGCGTTTCTCAGCCTTGGCGGCGGCTTTTTCGGCGGCCTTCTTGGCGTCGGCGCGGTCGCGCTCCTGACGTTCAAAACTGTAGTTGGGCTTGCGGGCCATCGGCGTCTCTTCTTGTTGGCGCTACCGCGCTTCGCGCTGCTTGAGCGCAGGGATGTCAGCGCGGCTGGGGCGCCTGTGTTCCCCCAAGGTGGGGCAAGCGGGGCCGCGGGGCAACCGCTGTCGCTCAGTCGACGGCGGTGATCTCTACCGTCTGGCCCGCCACCACGGCCTCGTCGCCGACCGACTTGCCGGTCAGGGCGACGGCCAGTGGCGAGACGTGGCTGACGGACCCGGCGGCCGGATCGGCTTCGTCCTCGCCGACGATTCGCCAGGTCTGGGCACGCCCGTCCTCCCGCTCGATGGTGACCGAGCCGCCGAAGCGGACGCGGCCGTCGGGCACGGTCTCGACCAGCTGGGCGGTGGCGCGGCGGGCGGACCAGTAGCGCAGGTCGCGGGTGGCGCGGGCCATGGCCGTGCGGTCGGCCTCGATGTCGCCCTTCGCCTGGGCGGCCGCGTAGGCGGCGCGTGCCTCGGCCAAAGAAGCCTCGATCCGCGCCAGCCCGGCGGGCGTGACAAGGTTGGGGTGGGGCGAGATGGGACGGTCGGGAAGATCGGCCGCCGTGGCCTCCAGATCTTCCTCGCGGGTGAAGGCGACGCTCATGGGGAGGAAGCGTATGCGGGTTGGAGCCGTTCCCGGGAAGGGGTTTCGCCACCACCTGTCGTCATCCCAGCCTTCGCCGGGATGACGACAAGAGGGAGCCGGGTCGCGGTGGCGGCGGGAAGCGGGTAGTCAGCGGGCATGAGCGAACTCTCACACACTATCCACATTATCGGCGCCGGGCCATCGGGGCTGATGGCGGCCGAGCGGCTGGCCGTGGCGGGCGCGGCGGTGGTGGTGCACGAGGCCATGCCGTCGGTGGCGCGGAAATTCCTGATGGCCGGGCGGGGCGGGCTGAACCTGACCCATTCGGAGGGGCCGGAGGCGTTCGCCGGGCGCTACGGGGCCGCGCGGGGGACGGTCGAGGCATGGCTGGCGCGGTTTTCGCCGACACACATGACCGGCTGGGCCGAGGGGTTGGGGCAGGAGACCTTCGTCGGCTCTTCGGGGCGGGTGTTCCCAGGGGCGATGAAGGCGTCGCCGCTGCTGCGGGCGTGGCTGGCGCGGCTGGCGGCGCTGGGCGTCGAGGTGCGGACGCGATCGCGCTGTTCAGGCCCGCGCCGGGATGACGGGGGCGTGGTCTGGCTGTTCGAGACGCCGGAGGGGGCGCGGGAGGAGCGGCCGGACGCCGTCGTGCTGGCGACTGGCGGGGCCAGCTGGCCCCGACTGGGATCGGACGGAGCGTGGGCGGGGTGGCTGGCCGGCGCCGGGGTGGCGATCAAACCGTTCCAGCCCTCCAACGCGGGCTTCGACGTGGCGTGGTCGGATGTGTTCGTCGAGCGGTTCGCGGGGCAGGCGATCAAGCCGGTCGCGCTGACGCACGGCGACCAGTCCGTACGCGGCGAGCTGATGCCGACGCGCTACGGCGTCGAGGGCGGGGCGGTCTATGCGTTGTCGGCGCCGATGCGCGAGGCGGTGGCGCGGGACGGGACGACGACCCTGACGGTGGACCTGCGGCCCGACCTGACGATCGAGGCGCTGGCGGGTCGGCTGGCCAGGCCGCGCGGCAAGGACAGCGTCTCCAACTGGCTGCGGAAGGCGGGCGGGCTGTCGGCGCCGGCGGTGGGGCTGCTGCGCGAGATCCCCGGCGAACTGCCCACCGGAGCGGACAAGTTGGCGCGGCGGATCAAGGCGGTGCGGCTGACGCTGACGGGGATGCAGGGGCTGGCGCGGGCGATCTCGTCGGCCGGCGGGGTGCGGCTGGACCAGGTCGACGACCGGCTGATGCTGACGGCCCTGCCCGGCGTCTTCGTGGCCGGCGAGATGCTGGACTGGGAGGCGCCGACCGGGGGCTATCTGCTGCAGGCGTCGATGGCGTCGGGCGTCGCCGCGGCGGACGGCGTGCTTGAGTGGCTGAAGACGCGCTGAGGCCCGGTCAGCGCCCGAGGGCGAAGTCGGCGTGGACCTGCACCTCGTAGGCGTCGCTGCCGGCGTGGACGGGCGGCGCCGGGGCGGTCGCCTGCACCGTCATCCCGTTCGCGGCGCCGCGGCCGTAGTACGGCATGGGCGGCTGGCCGGAGCCGTCGCGGATGGCGAGCACGCGCTTGACCTTCAGGTCGGCGGCCTCGGCGTAGGCCTCGGCCCGGGCCCGCGCAGCCTTGTAGGCGGCGGCGCAGGCGATGTTGCGGGCGCGCTCGGGATCGGACGAGCGCAGGTCCGGGCCTGACACGACATTGCCGCCGGCCTCGGTCGCCGCCGCGATGGCGGCTCCGGCCTTCGAGACGTCGCGGATTCGGACCTCGACCATGTTCTCGGCCCGGAAGCCGCCCCGGCCCGGCCCGTATTCGACGCGGCCGAGGGTGACGTTGCGGCTCTGGATGTCGTCCGCGGGGACGCCCAGCGCGGCGAGGGCGGCGGTGACGCGGGTCATGGCCGCGTTGTTGCCGGTGCTGGCGGCGGCGGACGTCGGGGCGTTGGTGGAGACGCCGACCATGATGCGCGCCTCGTCGGGCCGGGCCTCGGCGCGGCCTGTGGCGGCGACCTGGAGCAGCACCTCCTTGGCCTTCACTCCGCGCGGATCGGGCTCCTGCGCGCATCCGGCGGCGAACAGCGCCAGCACCAGTCCGATCCGTTTCATGACCACTCTCCCAGGGATGCCCGATGTGCGGCCGCGAAAGTGGCGGGCGCGTGGCGCGCCGGCACGGCTGAAGTGACACGGCACAGGTGCGAGCCCCGCGCGTTGAACCCGCGGCCCGTCGGGCGGCCGAGGAAACCGACATGCGGATGATGGACCTGAGCTCGTGGCAGAGCGTGCTGACCAGCCTGCTCGCCCTGGCGCTGTTCGCCCTGATCGGGGTCGGCATACGGCTGGTCATGATGATGACCTTCCAGCAGCGTCGCGAGCGCGCCAACCGCCAGATCAACGAGCGTCTGAAGACGCTGATGGCCGCCTACAAGGTTCTGGGCGGGTCGTTCACCGGCGACCTGTCCGTCGATCCGCGGCATCTGCGGCAGGTGCGGCGCGCCGCTCCGCTCGGTGAAGCGGGAGCGGCCAAGGAGGAGCTCTCCGGCGCGGCGGTGTCCGGCGAGACGGAGGGGTCGGACCGGGCGCGGCGCATCCGCGACGCGGTCGAGGCGGCCCTGTCGGACATCATCCTGTTGGGAACGGACGAACAGGTGCGGCTGGCTCAGCGGGCGGCGCTCGACCTGGTCGAGGGGCGGCCGGTACACACCCATGAGCTGGTGATTTCATTGCGCGACTTCGTCCGCGACGCGCTCGACCTCGCCCCGATTCCGGCCGGGCTGCAGATACCCGTGCAGGGCCCGACCCGGCCGAGCGGCTCGGGCGGCGGCGCGCGCGGCGCGGACCGGGGACGAGGCGGCGGAGGAGGCGGCGGCGGCATGGGCGGCGGCGCGGGCGGCGGCATCGGCATGGGGATGGGCGCGGGCCTGGCCGCCGGCGAGGCGGTCGAGCTGGATGGACGCTGAGGTGAGGCCGGGAAGTGACGCGACCTGCGCCTCCGGCTAGGACAGGACCATGACCGAGCTAGACATCCACGGCGTCTGCCCCGACCGCTTCGGCGCGGTGAAGGACGCCTTCGCCGCCAACTTCAGCGACGCGCCCGAGGGGCTGAACGAACTGGGGGCGCGGTTCAGCGTCTGCATCGAGGGGGAGGTCGTGGTCGACCTATGGGCCGGGCATGCCGACACGGCGCGGACCCGGCCGATGGCGGCGGACACGCTGATCCCGGTGTTCTCGACCGGCAAGGCGGTGATGGCGACGCTGATCGCCACCTGCGTCGAGCGCGGCCTGCTCGATTACGAACGGCCAGTCGCGAGCTATTGGCCGGCGTTCGGACAGGCGCGCAAGGAGCGGGTCACCGTCGGCCAGATGATGAGCCATCAGGCCGGGCTGCCAGGCTTCTCCGAAGTGGCCGAGCCGGCGATCTGGTTCGACCGCGAGGCGGTGCTGGCGCGGCTGTGCGCCCAGGCGCCGATGTGGCCGCCGGGCACGGCCAGCGGCTATCATCCCATCACCATCGGCTATCTGGCGGGCGAGCTGTTCCGGCTCGTGGACGGGCGGACCATGGGGACGGCGCTGCGGCAGGACTTCCCGGGGCTGGACCTGTGGATCGGCCTGCCGGAGGCGGAGCACGGCCGGGTGGCGCAGCTGCGCAAGCCGGCGTCGGCGCCTGACCTCGGGATCATCGACGCGATCAAGCGCGCGGCCTTCCTCGACAAGGGCTCCGCCCCGGGCGGACGCGGCTCGACGGAATGGCGGACGATGGAGATTCCCTCGGCCAACCTGCACGCGCGGGCCGACGATCTGGCGCGCTTCATGGGCGTGCTGACGGACGGCCGGTTCGAGGGCCGGACGGTGCTGTCGCCGGAGACGCTGGAGGCGATGCGGCGCGAACGGATCGCCGGCGTCGACAGGGTGGTGCCGTTCGACATCAGCTGGGCGGCGGGGGTGATGCGCAACGAACGGCTGCGCGTGTTCGGCCCTAACCCCGAGACCCTCGGCCACGCCGGCTGGGGCGGCTCCTGCGCCTTGGCCGATCCGGCGCGCAAACTGTCGGCGGCCTATGCGATGAACCGCCAGTCGCCGCAC
>NZ_DASWNO010000072.1:0-1556 GCF_036399195.1 Brevundimonas sp. | reverse complement strand
GCGGCGATTTCTTCCTCGAGTTCGAGATAGCGCTCGGCCTTGTCGGCGGGTCGGTCGTCGCGGGCGGCGTAGGCCATGTGGGCTCCTGGCAGAGCCAAGGCATATAGTGGCGGACATGACACGTGGCGAGACTCGTCCGTCCACGTCGGTCATTGAACGCATCCCGACGCCGGGTCTCGGCGTAGTTGCCCCAAGGATGGCCTGCAGGAGGCCGCCGGAGGAAAGACATGCGACACATCTATCTGGCTGCGGCCGCGACCGCCGCTTTGATGTCCGGAGCCGGCGCCGCCGCCGCCCAGGACTGGAGCGGCCCCTATATCGGCCTGACGATCGGCGGAGCCATCCCCGACGACGACGAGGACGAACGGGTCGTCTTCGACACCAACCTGGACGGCTCTTTCAACGACACGGTGCGCAACGGCGCCGGCGTCGACGCCTTCGGCCCCACCACGGCCAACCCGGGCGGTTTCTGCGGCGGCAAGGCGCTTGGCGCCAACTTCGCCTCCGGATGCCTCGACGACGAGAATATCGGCACCGAGTTCGCCGCGCGCGTCGGCTACGACATGCAGTCGGGACCATGGGTCTTCGGCGGCCTGATCGAAGCCGCCACCGTTGACGTCGAGGACTTCGCCACCGCCTTCAGCACGACGCCGGCGGCTTATCAGTTCAACCGCGAAATCGACGATGTGTTGTACGCCGCCCGACTCCGTGTCGGCCGCAGCTTCGGCCGCTCGCTCGTCTACGCCACCGGCGGCGCGGCCATGGCCAAGGTGACCGACAGCTTCTTCACCACCAACACAGCCAACAGCTTCTCGCCAGTGGAGTCGGAAGACGACGCGACCGGCTATCAGCTCGGCTTCGGTGGTGAGATGTGGGTCAGCGACCGGATCACCCTGGGCGCCGAGTACCTGTACACCAGCCTCGACGCAGGCGACGGCCTGACGGTCCGCACCGGCCCCGGCACGGCCCCGGCGACCAATCCGTTCCTGATCACCAACGCCGCCGGCACGGACCAGCGCCGGTCGTCGGACGAGCTGGCCTTCCACGGCTTCCGGCTGACCTTGGCCGCCCGGTTCTAAGGACCGTAAGCAGCATCGGCGGCGTCGCTTAGCGGCTCCGTCGATGCGGCGTCCGCCGCCTCAGGGCTTGATGATGCGATAGCCGACTTCGCTCAGCAGCTTCGTGTCGTCGTAGATCCGGGCCCTGGTGAAGGTCTGGCTCGCGGCGAGCCGTTCCGTCGCCCATTCCCGCGCCTGATGTGCGTCCGTGACCACGAGTCGCTCCGTGCGCAGGGGCTGGGTCCCTTCGGCGTAGAGTTGCACGGTGAACGTCTGCATCGGCCTTTCCTTCCTGCAAGTGAAAGGGCCAGGCCGGCGCCGGGGTTCCTGTGTCGTTCCGGCGACATGGGCGGGAGCGGTAGGCGCGGAGGGACTCGAACCCCCAACCAGACCGTTATGAGCGGTCGGCTCTAACCATTGAGCTACGCGCCCGCCGTGGCCACGGCCTAGCAGGCGGGACGGCGGCTTGCCAAGCGGACGAGCCGTCAGTCGCTGTTT
>NZ_DASWNO010000071.1:0-2107 GCF_036399195.1 Brevundimonas sp. | reverse complement strand
GCCTGATCGTCCGGCCCGCCGAGGTTGAACAAGACGACGGCGATGCGCTGGCTGCCCTGCGCCGTCATTGCGCGCCGATCCGCTTCAGCACCTGTTCGACATGGGCGATCGGCACGTCGGGCAGGATGCCGTGGCCGAGGTTGAAGATCCACGGCCCCCCGCCGCCTTCTGGCCCCCAGGCCTCGAGCAGTTGATCGACCCGGCGATCCAGCAGCGGCCCGCCGGCGCGCAGCAACAGGGGATCGAGCGCGCCCTGAATGGGCTTTATCGCCTGCACCCGCCGGCCGACCTCAAGCGGACAGGCGGTGTCCAGAGCCACGGCCTGCACGTCGCACTCTCTGGCATAGCGCTCCGCCAGCGCCGCCGAGCCGCGCGGGAAGCCGATCAGGGGCACGGTGACGCCCAGTTCGCGCACCCGCCGCACCAGCGCCTGATGCGGCCCCAGCACCAGCCGTTCGAACAGGTCGTCGGGCAGCCCCTCGGCCCAGCTTTCGAAGATCTTCAGCACCTGCGCCCCGGCGTCGGCCTGCATCTTCAGATAATGCGCCGTGGCCTCGACCAGCACCTCGAGCAGGGCTTCGACCTTCTCCGGCTCGGCGTAGGCGTAGGTCCGGGCCAGCGCCCGCTCTCCCTTGCCGATGGTCCGGGCCTCGCCGTCCAACATATAGGTCGCGACCGTCCATGGCGCCCCCGCGAAGCCGATCAGGGCCTTGGCGGGGTCCAGCTGCTCTCGGACCAGGGAGAGGGTCTGGCCGATCGACTTCAGGGCCTCGCCGGCCCCTTCCGCCCGATCGCGCATGCTCTCGACCGACGGCATGGCCCCGAGCCGGGGGCCTTCGCCGGCTTCGAACCAGACGTCCTGCCCCAGAGCCCGCGGAATCAACAGGATGTCGGCGAAGACGATGGCGGCGTCGAAGCCGAACCGGCGCATCGGCTGCAGCGTCGCCTCGGCCGCCTTCTCCGGATCGTGGCAGAACTCGATGAACCCTGGCGTCGTCGCCCTGAGCGCCCGGTATTCCGGCAAGTAGCGCCCGGCCTGACGCATGAACCACACCGGCGGACGCGCCGTCGTCTCGCCCGACAGGACCTTGAGCAACAGGGGGGCGGCGGCCAAGTCGCTGGTCTGGGCGGGGGTCTGGGCGTTCATCTGCTCCGGTCCTACCGGCGGCCCGGTCCATGCTCAAGCCCGGCCCGTGTCGCACCCTTCCAATCCTTCTCAAAGAAAGAGTCTTGAGGAATGGAGGAAGAAGGCAGGGCCGGGGATGACGGGGATAAGCCGGCGGTCCGGCGGCGGTCCGACCAGGTTGTCCGCAGATCCGGCCGGCGGACATGTACGCTTCAGGAGCGCTGGTGAAAGCGGGGATAAGCCAGGAAGACGCCCGCAGGCCGGGCTCGGGCGGGCGGCAAGCTTCGGCGCCCGACCGGGCGCCGTTAAGGTCTTGTTAAGTCTTTCCACAGCCGGTCCCAACCGGCGCCGGCGCCTTGGGACGAACCGCCTTGGGGAGGGGGTCGCCGTCCACCCCTGTCCCCGCTCGCGGCCCGGTTCCGTCCCGGCTATAGGAAAAGACCCGCAGGTCCGGGCTGACGGCGCCCCGCCCGGTCCACAGGAGATACGAAGATATGGACAGCCGCCGATGAGCCCGGGCGCCCCGCGAGCCAACAGTCCCGCCCGGCTGGCGACCTATTTCCACGTCCATCTGGTATCGGATTCGACCGGCGAGACGCTGAACGCCATGGCCAAGGCGGTGGTGGCCCGGTTCGACGGCGTCATTCCCATCGAGCACATCTACGCCCTCGTCCGCTCCGAGAAGCAGATGGAACGGGTGCTGGAGGAGATCGCCGCCTCCCCCGGCGTGGTGCTGCACACCCTGGTCGACCGCGATCTGCGCGAACAGCTGGAGGCAGGCTGCCGCGAGTTGGACATGCCCCAGATCGCGGCGCTCGACCCGCTGGTCGGGGCGCTTTCCCGCTATCTGGGCGCGGCGCTGTCGACCCGGGTGGGCGCGCAGCACGCGCTGGACACCGACTATTTCAACCGCATCGCCGCCCTAGACTTCGCCATGGCCCATGACGACGGCCAGGGCACGACGGCGCAGCTGGAGAGCGC
>NZ_DASWNO010000070.1:0-8072 GCF_036399195.1 Brevundimonas sp. | reverse complement strand
GAAGCGAGCAGCAGGACGGCGCCCAGCGGAACCTGCAGCGTCGGCTCCAGCGTCGGCGCCTGTTCGGACGGGGCGACGAGCGCCCTGAACGCGACCAGCCGACTGACCGCGTCCAGCGCCAGAAAACCCCCGGCCACCCCGCTGAGGATGCGGCCGGACCAGATCAGGGCCGAGGCGGGGGCGATCGCGGCGGCGAAGGGCAGGGCGGCGGTGGTCATTACGGGTCCAGGGCTGATCCCGGGCCGCACTGGCGCGGCCCGGGATCTTCGGGGAGAGATCAGGCGTATTCGGGCTGGGCCAACGGGGTCTCGGCGGCCGGGCAGCCGTCGCCGGCAATGGCGGCGGCGTCCATCCAGACCGACTCCCAGACGTGGCCGTCCAGGTCGGTGAAGCTGCGGCCGTACATGAAGCCGTGGTCCTGCTTCTCGCACGGATCGGGCTCGCCGCCGGCCTTGACGGCGGAGTCGATCAGGGCGTCGACGGCCTCGCGGCTCTCGTTCGACAGGCACAGCAGCACCTCGCTGGAGCCCTTGGGGGCGATGGGGCGCGGGGTGAAGCCGGAGAAGCGGGCGTGGGTCAGCAGCATAACGCTGATCACGGGCGAGAAAGACACCATGGCGGCGGTGTCGTCGCTGAACTGCTTGTTCTGAACCGCGCCGACGGCCTCGTAGAAGGCGATGGCGGCGGGCAGGTCAGCGACGGGCAGGTTGATGAAGATCATGCGGTCCACGGTCGGCTCCCTCTTGCTCCCGCCGCGGCGCGGTCGCCGGTGCGGGGCTTTGACGCGGTTCGATCCGACCGCTGATGTTGCGCTTTGTGCCGAACGCGCTTATGTAAGTCAACCATGAAGTTAGAAAAAATAACTGATCAGTCCAGGCGGCGTTACGAGGACGCCTGCGGCACGGCGCATGCGCTTGAAATCCTCGGCGAACGCTGGGCGCTGCTGATCATGCGCGAGCTGATGCTGGGGCCGAAGCGGTTCGGGGACCTGCGCGCCAGCCTTCCCGGGCTCAGCGCCAATGTGCTGACGCAGCGGCTCGAGGGGCTTGAAGCCTATGGCGTGCTGAAGCGCCGCAAGCTGCCGCCGCCCGCGTCGGTGCAGGTGTATGAGCTGACTGAATGGGGCCTCGACGCCGAGGGCATCATCAAGACCATGGGCTTCTGGGCCGCGCGATCGCCGGACCACGACCCGTCCCTGCCGCTCAGCCCGGTGTCGCTGATGATGTCGTTTCGGACGATGTTCGACGCGGACAAGGCCAGGGGGGCGGATCTGACGCTGGAGTTCCGGCTGGGCGACGAGGTCTTCACCTGCGTCGTGCGGGACGGCGAACTGACGAACGGGCGCGGGGAGGCCGAACGCCCTGATGCGGTGATCACGGGGACTCCCGAGCCGATCGCGGGCATCGTCTATGGCGACGTCGACCCTGCGGACATGGTCGCGGGCGGCGCGCTGAAGATCGAGGGTGATATGGACGCCGTGCGCCGCTTCGCCGCCTTCTTCGAACTGCCCGAGAAGGCGAGCGTCAGCTAGGCGAGGATGTCCAGCAGGGCGCCGGTCATGTCGTCGGCGGTGCGGATGACGGCGGCGTTGGCCGCCACGGCGATCTTGGCCCCGATGCGCTCAACGGTCTCTTCCGCGAGGTTGTCGAGCGGCGCCGCGGCCGTGCGGCGGGCGCTGGCGTCGAAGCGTTCGGACGCCAAGGCGACACCGGCGGAGGCGATGGAGAGGGCGTTCATAAGGCGGCTCCACGAAGACGCCGCATACTGCCGAGTTCAGGGCTAAGGCTTCGCGGACGAATGTGGTGAACGGCGCGCTTGCCGGGTCCGGGCGGCGGAGTCATGCTCGGCCCATGACCGCACCCCCGTCCGCGCCCGCCGAGCGTTTCCAAAGCTTCGGCGCCTTCTATCCCCATTACATCCACGAGCATTCCAACCGGACCTGCCGCCGCATCCACGTGGTCGGGTCGGCGCTGGTGCTGGTCGCGCTGGTGCTGGGGCTGACGGTCAACGCCTGGTGGTTCGTGGCTATGCCGCTGATCGGCTATGGCTTCGCCTGGATCGGCCACTTCTTCTTCGAGAAGAACCGCCCGGCCACGTTCAAATACCCGCTGTGGAGCCTGATGGGCGACTGGCGGATGTTCTTCGAGACCGTGACCGGTCGACGGAAGTTCTAGTTCGAGCCGACGCTGGTGCGGGCCGAGGCCATCAGGGTGGCCTGGCTGGGCTGGCGATCCCACGACGGGGGGCAGCCTTCGAAGCGGCCGGCGTCGACGATGGTCAGGCGGCGCTGGTTGAACCGCTGCGCCGGCTGCATCGAGCCGCGGCCGTGGCCGGTGTACAGGTCGATCTTCTGGCCCTTGATCGCGCCGCCGGTGTCCGAGGCGTACCAGTAGCCGTCGTGGATCGAGCCGTCGGCCATTCGCATGCCGACCGTCTCGCGGATGAACACGCGGGTGCGGCGCGGGATGTAGCGGGGGTCGGTGGCGATCGTGCGCATCGCGATCGGACGGCAGCCGAGGCTGTCGTTGCCCGTCGCCCCGCCGCCGCCTGCATGGTAGAGGTTTGCGCGGGCGCTCCAGTCGGCGTCTTCCGCCATCAGGGCCCGCTGCTCGGCTGTCATCGCCGGTTCGCCGCTGCTGGAACCTTCATCCACCCGGGGGGTTGATTCGACGACCGGATCCGCCGCCACCGCGGCCGCATAAGATATCGGATCATCGACCGCCTGAACCTGGGCGGGGAAAAGCGTCGCCGTAAAGACGGCGAGTGCAGCGGCTTTGCCGAGCATGAGACAGACTCGCGGAAGCGTCGGCCCCGTACGCGTCCGACGGCCGCCTTGTCGTTTCCAATTGTGTCAAAAACCAGACATGCTGCGCCGGGTGCGACCCTCTGTCCGGTTCATCGGTGGATAAGTCGAGCTTGCGAGGAGCGTCGAGAGTCACTCCCGATCAACTGCCTCATTTGTGGCAGCTGTATTCGCAGATGAAGAACACTTTGCTGGGGCGCGATGCTTACTGTTTTCGGAGATATTCGTTCGGGTAACTGCTTGAAGGTCAAGTGGCTGCTCGACAAGCTGAAACGTGATTATCGGTGGGTCGAAACCGACGTCATGTCCGGCGCAACGCGATCCACAGAATTTCTCGCCATGAACCCGGCGGGACAGGTTCCGACGCTCGTGCTGGAGGACGGCCGGGCGCTGGCGCAGTCGAATGCGATCATCGGCTGGCTCGGCGAAGGCACGGATTTCATCCCGGCAGACGCCTACCTGCGCGCCAAGATGTACGAGTGGATGTTCTGGGAGCAGTACAGCCACGAACCCTATGTCGCGGTGGCGCGGTTCCAGCGGGCGTACCTCGGCAAGCGCGCAGAAGAGATCGAGCCGCGTCTGATGAAGCGGGGCCATGCGGCCCTGGCGAGGATGGAGGCGGCGCTGGCCGGGGCTGACTGGCTGGTCGGCGACGCGCCGTCGCTCGCCGACCTCGCGCTGGTCGCCTACACCCGGGTCGCGCCCGAGGGTGGATTCGCGCTCGAGCCCTATCCCGCCATCCGCCGATGGATCGGGCGGGTGGAGGCGGCGTTCGGGATCGGGTAAGGCGATCCGGCAAGTTCGCCGGAGCATCCCATGAAGCGTCTCGTCGTCGCCGCCCTCGCCCTCGTCGCCGCCGCCGGCGTGGGGCTGCAGGCCTCCGCCTGGGGCAACACCGGCCACCGGCTGATCGGCGTCGCCGCGGCCCGCGGCCTGCCCGCCGAACTGCCCGCCTTCCTGAGGACGCCCGGTGCCGCGGCCGAGATCGGCGAGCTGGCGCGCGAGCCGGACCGGACCAAGGGCGGCGGCCAGCCCCACGACCGCGAGCGCGACACCGCCCACTTCGTCGACATGATCGACGACGGCCGGATCATGACCGCGCAGGGTCTGTCCATCGACGCCCTGCCGCGGCTGAAGTCCGAGTACGATGCGGCGCTGCTGTCGGCGGGCATCGAGGTCGATGACGCCGGCTACCTGCCCTACGCCATCATGGACGGCTATCAGCAGCTGGTCCGCGACTTCGCCACCTGGCGGGTGCTGCACGCCGCCGAGGCGCGCGAAACCGACCCCGGCAAGCGGGCCTGGTACCGCGAGGACCGCCTGCGCCGCGAGGCCCTGATCCTGCGCGACATCGGCTATCTGGCCCACTATGTCGGCGACGGCTCGCAGCCGCACCACACGACGATTCACTACAACGGCTGGAACCGCGACACGCCGAATCCCGAGGGCTTCACCACCTCGCGCCAGACCCACGGCGCGTTCGAGGGCGCCTTCACCGCCCGGGTGGCGCGACTGGATACGGTGGAGCGCGGCATGACCGCGCCCGCGCTGGAGGGCTTCGACCTGCGCGCCCGCGTGCCGGCCTATCTGAAGACCACGCTCGCGCAGGTGACGCCGTTTTATGCGTTGGAGAAGGCTGGCGGCTTCGCCGAGTCCGACCCGCGCGGCGCGGCCTTCGTCGCCGCCCGGCTGTCCGCAGGGGCGTCTGAGCTGCGCGACCTGATCATCCTCGCCTGGCGCGACGCCGGCGACGACGCGATCGGCTGGCCGACGGTCAAGGTGAACGAGGTCGAGGCCGGGACCGCGGATCCGTGGCTGGCGATGTATGGGGATGACTGAGGCGCGACAGTGCACGAGCTGACGCCGCCGATCATCATCCTCGACCGCCCGCAGATGGCCGAGAACATCGGCTCGGTGGCGCGGGTCATGGCGAACTTCGGCCTGTCGCAGCTGCGGCTGGTCAGTCCGCGCGACGGCTGGCCGCAGGAGCGGGCCTGGGCCACCGCTTCGGGCGCGGACTGGGTGCTGGAGGACGTCGCCGTGTTCGACACGGTCGCGGACGCCGTGGCCGACCTGAACACCGTCTATTCCGCAACGGCCCGCCCGCGTGAGACGCGGCTCCCGGTGCGTACGCCGCGGGAGACGGCGCGGCTGCTGTACGACGACCGCGCCTCGGGCCTCGGCGTCGGCCTGCTGTTCGGGGCGGAGCGGTCGGGGCTTGAGACCTCGGACATCGCCCTGACCCAGGGCATCGTCACCATCCCGATCGATCCTCGCCACCAGTCGCTGAACCTGGCGCAGGCGGTGGCGATCAACGCCTACGAGTGGCGCACCCTGATCCTCGACGCGCCGCCGCCGGCCTTCCGTGCAGGCGACCCGCCGGCGCCGGGGGCCCTGATGCTGGGCATGTACGAGCATTTGGAGCGCGAACTGGACGACAGCGGCTTCTTCCATCCGCCGGAGAAGCGGCCGTCGATGGTGCAGAACCTGCGGGTGATGTTGGGCCGGGCGGCGTTCACCGAGCAGGAGGTCGCGACGTTCCGGGGGGTGATCACTGCGCTGTCTCGTGGCCGGGGGCGGGTGCTGGCGCGGCTGGCGGCTCAGAAATCCTCCCCCCTTGGGGGAGGGGGACCGCGAAGCGGTGGAGGGGGACTCTCGCCCACTCCGGCGCCTGAGACCGACCCCCTCCACCCTCCTTCGGAGGGTCCCCCTCCCCCAAGGGGGGAGGAAGGTTGAAGGCGCTGCTGATCTATCCGCTCGCGGCGCTGGCGGAAATCGCGGGCTGCTTCGCCTTCTGGGCCTGGCTGAAGCTGGACCGGTCGCCGCTGTGGCTGATCCCGGGCGTGGCGGCGCTGGTCGCCTTCGCCTGGCTGTTGACGCTGGTTCCGAGCGCCGCGGCGGGGCGGGCCTTCGCGGCCTATGGCGGGGTCTATATCGTCGCGTCGCTGGTCTGGATGGGACTGGTGGAGAAGACGCCGCCGGACCGCTGGGACTTCGCCGGCGGGGCCGTATGTCTGACCGGGGCCGCGATCATTCTGTTCGGGCCGAGAGGCTAGGTCAGGCTCCTGACGAACGCCGGCACCACCTCCGTCGCCGGCCCGTAGCGGCCTTCGTCGAACAGGCTGCGGCCGAACGAGGGCTCGAGGTTGAGCTCGACGGTCCGGGCGCCCGCGCGTCCCGCACGATGCACATAGCTCGCCGCCGGATAAACCGACCCGGAGGTGCCGATCGAGACGAACACGTCGCAACGGGCCAGCGCGGCCTCGATGCGGTCGGTGTGCAGGGGCATCTCTCCGAACCAGACGATATGCGGGCGCAGGCGGCCACGAGGATGGAAGGGCGAGGGCTCGACCGGGGCGAGGTCGCCGGGCCAGTCGCAGACCTGACCCGTCATCGTGCAGTGTGCCTTCAGCAGTTCGCCGTGCATGTGGATAAGCTCGAAGCCCAGCGCGGGCGGGATCGCGGCGTGGGCGCGGTCGTGCAGGTCGTCGACGTTTTGCGTCACCAGCAGGAAGTCGCCCTGCCAGCGGGCTGCCAACTCCGCGAGCGCGAGGTGGGCGGCGTTCGGCTGCACCTCGGGCAGCTGGCGGCGGCGGCGGTTGTAGAAGTCCTGCACCAGCACGGGGTCCCGGGCGAAGGCCTCGGGCGTGGCGACGTCCTCGATGCGATGTCCCATCCACAGGCCGTCGGCGGCGCGGAAGGTCGGCACGCCGGATTCCGCCGAGATGCCGGAGCCGGTCAGGATGACGAGGTTGGGGTGTCGGAGCATGGTCTACTTCTACCGTCTTTCCGGGGCGCTCGAAGAGCGAACCCGGAATCCAGGGGGATTGCTGCGTCCCATCCGTTTCAAGGTTGAGGCCGGGCCTCCGACTGTGCTTGATCCCCTGGATTCCGGGTTCTTCGCTGCGCGAAGCCCCGGAAGGACGACCAGAGAGGACCGCCCATGAAAACCCGCGCCGCCGTCGCCTTTGAGGCCAAACGTCCGCTGGAGATCGTCGAGGTCGATCTGGAGGGGCCGCGCGCGGGCGAGGTGCTGGTCGAGATCAGGGCGACCGGCATCTGCCACACTGACGCCTATACCTTGGACGGGCTGGACAGCGAGGGCATCTTCCCCTCGATTCTGGGCCACGAGGGCGCAGGCGTGGTGGTCGAGGTCGGGCCCGGCGTGACCTCGGTGGCAGTCGGCGACCACGTGATCCCGCTCTACACGCCGGAGTGCCGGCAATGTAAAAGCTGCCTGAGCCGCAAGACCAACCTGTGCACCGCGATCAGGTCGACCCAAGGCAAGGGCGTCATGCCCGACGGCACCTCGCGCTTCAGCTACAAGGGGCAGGCGATCGCCCACTACATGGGCTGTTCGACCTTCTCGAACTTCACCGTGCTGCCGGAGATCGCGGTGGCGAAGATTCGAGAGGACGCCCCCTTCGACAAGGCCTGCTACATCGGCTGCGGCGTCACCACCGGGGTGGGGGCGGTGGTCAATACGGCGGGCGTGGAGGCCGGCGCCAATGTCATCGTCTTCGGCCTGGGGGGCATCGGCCTGAACGTCATCCAGGGCGCACGGATGGTGGGAGCCGGCATGATCGTCGGCGTCGACATCAATCCCGACCGCGAGGCCTGGGGCCGCAAGTTCGGCATGACCCACTTCGTCAATCCGAAGGACCTGGACGGGGACATCGTCGCCCATCTGGTGGCCCTGACCGACGGGGGCGCCGACTACACCTTCGACTGCACCGGCAACACCACGGTGATGCGCCAGGCGCTGGAAGCCTGCCATCGCGGCTGGGGCGAGAGCATCATCATCGGCGTCGCCGAGGCTGGGCGCGAGATCGCCACCCGCCCGTTCCAGCTGGTCACCGGCCGGGTCTGGAAGGGCACGGCCTTCGGCGGCGCGCGGGGCCGCACCGACGTGCCGAAGATCGTCGACTGGTACATGGACGGCAAGATCGAGATCGACCCGATGATCACCCACGTCCTTACTCTGGACGAGATCAACAAGGGTTTCGACCTGATGCACTCAGGCGAAAGCATCCGCAGCGTGGTGGTGTACTAAGGCCCGGCCGTCCTCTAGCGGATAAGCCCGTCGCCAACTGTTCGACAAGGAATCGCCTGTGGCCCTCGAAACCGTCTCCACCGTCCGCAGCTTCGGCGGGACCCAGGGCGTCTATCGCCACGCCTCCAAGGAGACCGGGACCGAGATGACCTTCGCGGTCTTCGTGCCGGCCCAGGCGGCCGACGGTCCCTGCCCAGTGGTCACCTATCTGTCGGG
>NZ_DASWNO010000069.1:0-3833 GCF_036399195.1 Brevundimonas sp. | reverse complement strand
ATGGCCTACGCCATGGTCGCCATCGGCTTCATCGGCTTCATCGTGTGGGCGCACCACATGTACACGGTGGGCATGAGCGTGAACCTGCGCGCCTATTTCGTCGCCGCGACCATGATCATCGCGGTGCCGACGGGGGTGAAGATCTTCAGCTGGATTGCGACCATGTGGGGCGGGTCGATCAGCTTCAAGACGCCCATGCTGTGGGCGATCGGCTTCATCTTCCTGTTCACGGTCGGCGGCGTGACCGGCGTGGTCCTGTCCAACGCCGGCATCGATTACACCCTGCACGACACCTATTACGTCGTCGCCCACTTCCACTACGTGCTGTCGTTGGGAGCCGTCTTCGCCATCTTCGGCGGCTTCTACTACTGGTACGAAAAAATGTTCGGGGTGAAGTACAACGAGTTCCTCGGCGCCACGCACTTCTGGATCATGTTCATCGGCGTGAACCTGGTGTTCTTCCCGCAGCACTTCCTCGGTCTGCAGGGCATGCCGCGGCGTTATGTCGATTACGCGGACGGCTACACCCTGTGGAACCAGGTCTCGTCGGTCGGCTATGCGATCACGGCGGTCGGGGTGCTGGTGTTCCTGGTCATGCTGGCCGAGTCCGCCATCCGCCGTCGTCCGGGCGTCGCCAACCCGTGGGGCGAAGGCGCCACCACGCTGGAGTGGACCCTGTCCTCGCCCCCGCCGCACCACCAGTTCAACGAACTGCCGGTGGTCAAGCAGGACGAACACTAACGACCCCGGCTGCCGCCGGACCAGACGACGGGGGCCGCTCCTTCAGATGAAGGAGCGGCCTCTGCCTTTCATACGTCGTGACGCCGTCCTTCCGGGGCCGAGCGAGGCGAGGAACCCGGAACCCAGGGGTTCGAGGCGCGGTCCTGGATTCCGGGTTCCGCTTCGCGGCCCCGGAAGGACGGAGTAGAGAGTTGCGCATGAGCGCCGACACCCCCACCGCGATCTCCACCGCGCAGCCGGAAGATTTCTTCCAGCTGCTGAAGCCGCGCGTGATGTCGCTGGTGATCTTCACCGCCGTGACCGGACTGGTGGTGGCGAAGGGGGCCATCGACTGGATCTCGGCCTGTATCGCCATCCTGTGCATCGCCGTCGGCGCGGGCGCGGCGGGCGCCCTGAACATGGCGCTGGAGGGCGAGACCGACGCCCTGATGCGTCGCACGCGGGGGCGACCGGTGGCGGCGGGGCGGGTGCGCAAGAACGACGCCATGACCTTCGGCGTCATCCTGTCGGTCTTCTCGGTCATGCTGCTGGGGATGGCCACCAACTGGCTGGCCGCCGGGCTGCTGGGCCTGACCATCGTCTATTACGCCGCCTTCTACACCCTGCTGCTGAAGCGTCGGACGCCCCAGAACATCGTCATCGGCGGGGCCGCGGGCGCCTTTCCGCCGGTGATCGGCTGGGCCGCGGCGACCGGTCAGGCGCCGTGGCAGGCATGGCTGCTGTTCGCCATCATCTTCCTGTGGACCCCGCCGCACAGCTGGGCGCTGGCGCTCTATTCCGCCGGCGACTACGCCCGCGCCGGCATCCCCATGATGCCTGTGGCCAAGGGGGCGAAGAGCACCCGGCTGCAGGTGCTGGTCTATTCCCTGATCCTCGTCCCGGTCGCGGTCGCGCCGGCCTTCGTCGGTCTCGGTGGGCTGCTGTACCTCGCGGTCTCGACGCTCGGCGGCCTCGGCTTCCTGCTGCTGGCCTTCCGCCTGTGGCGCAGCCGCGCCGGCGACCAGCCGGACAAGGCCGAGGCCGTGGGGCGAGAGGCCGCATTGTATGATGTCCGCGCCGGGGCCAAACCGGCCCGCAACCTGTTCGCCTTCTCGATCCTGTACCTGATGGCCCTGTTCGCCGCCCTGCTGGTCGAGAGCCTGACCGCCATACCCGGACTGTAACCGATGCAACGCCTGACCCCCGAAGAGCTCAAGGCCCGCAAGAAGCGCAACCTGGCCATCGCCGGCGCGCTGGTCGGCTTCATCATTCTGGTGTTTGGCGTCACCGTGCTGAACCTGAAGCGCAACCTCGACGCCCGCGAGGCCGCGATCGCGGCGGGCCAGCCGGTGGGCTACGCGGGATGAAGATGTCGCGGAACGCCATCGCCTTCGCCTGCGCCCTCGGCGTCATGGCCATGACCGGCGCCGCCTTCGCGGCCGTGCCGCTGTACCGGCTGTTCTGCCAGGTCACCGGGTTCGACGGCACTGTGAAGCGGGCCGAGGTCGCGCCGGATCAGGTGCTGGACGAGACGGTGCTGATCCGCTTCGACACCAATGTGCGCGGCTTGCCGATGACCTTCCGCGCCGAACAGGTCAGTCAGCGGGTGCGGATCGGCGAAACCGGCATGGCCTTCTTCGACGTCACCAACACCTCGGACAAGCCGGTTCATGCGACCGCGGCCTACAACGTCGTGCCGGAACGGGCGGGGCCCTACTTCCAGAAGCTGCAGTGTTTCTGCTTCGAGGGACAGACGATCCAGCCCGGCGAGACCGTGAAATTCCCCGTCCAGTATTTCGTGGCGCCGGAGATGGCCACCGACCGCGAGAGCCGCGGGGTGGAGGAGATCACCCTCAGCTACACCTTCTATCCGACCCAGGGCTTCGAACAGGCCGCGAACGGCGGTTCTACCTCTGGCGCGGCCGGATAGCCGACGCTATAGCCTGCGCAACGACTCTCGACTGATTTCAAGAGACCCTGATGGCCGACGCCCACGCCACTCCGCATCACGACTACCACCTGGTGAACCCCAGCCCGTGGCCGCTGGTGTCCTCGATCGCCGTGACCCTCATGATGGTCGGGGCCGTGGTCTGGATGAAGGGTCTCGTCGGCGAGGATGCGGGTCCGGTCGGCGCCGCCCTGCTGGGCAAGGGCCAGGCCGCCCTGTTCTTCGCCGGTTTCGCCGGCGTGCTGGTGTCAATGTTCGGCTGGTGGGCCGACGTGATCAAGGAGAGCAAGGCGGGCGATCACACGCCGGTCGTCTCGATCGGCCTGCGATACGGCATGATGCTGTTCATCGCCTCGGAAGTGATGTTCTTCGCCGCCTTCTTTTGGATGTTCTTCGAGATGGCGGTCTTCAACGAAGCCCGCGCCCACATCCCCGAGGTCAGCAGCTGGGCCGACACGGCCGCCGCCTGGTCCACCTGGCCGCCGCGCGGTGTCGAGACGCTCAGCGCCTGGCAGCTGCCGCTGTTGAACACGGTCATCCTGCTGCTGTCCGGCACGACCGTCACCTGGGCGCACCACGCGCTGCAGGTCGGCGACCGCAAGGGCGCCAAGCTGGGCCTCCTGATCACGGTGCTGCTGGGCATCCTGTTCACGGCGGTGCAAGCCTACGAATATTGGCACATCATCCACGAGAACCTGTTCTTCAACGAGGAAGCGGCGAACGCCGGCCTGTACGGCTCGATCTTCTTCATGGCGACGGGCTTCCACGGCTTCCACGTCCTGATCGGCACCATCTTCCTGGCCGTCTGCCTGCTGCGGCTGTACGCCGGCCAGATGAGCCCCCAGAAGCATTTCGGCTTCGAGGCCGCCGCCTGGTACTGGCATTTCGTGGACGTGGTCTGGCTGTTCCTGTTCGCCTTCATCTACGTCACCTTCGGGTGAACCAAGGCCCCACAGGGCTTGATCTTGAACCGGCGCGGATCGACACGATCCGCGCCGGTCTGCTTTGCCGCTGCCCCCGGTGCGGGCGCGGGCCGCTGTTCTCCGGCTTCCTGAAGGTGGTGGACCGCTGCGAGGCCTGCGGTTTCGACTTCACCCGGCTGAACACCGGCGACGGCGCCGCCATCTTCATCATGCAGATCGCCGGCGGGATCGTCGTGTTCGGC
>NZ_DASWNO010000068.1:0-6755 GCF_036399195.1 Brevundimonas sp. | reverse complement strand
TCGGCGATGGCGCGCACCTGCGTGGTCAGGTTGCCGGCCAGCTGGTTGACGTTATCGGTCAGGTCGCGCCACAGGCCGGCGGCGCCGGGCACCCGCGCCTGTCCGCCCAGCTTGCCCTCGATGCCCACCTCGCGGGCGACGGTGGTCACCTGGTCGGCGAAGATGGCGAGGGTCTCGATCATGCCGTTGATGGTGTCGGCCAGCGAGGCGATCTCGCCCTTGGCGTCCACAGTGAGCTTGCGCTTCAGGTCGCCGTTGGCCACGGCGGTCACGACGTCGGCGATGCCGCGCACCTGACCGGTCAGGTTGGCGGCCATGGAGTTCACGTTGTCGGTCAGGTCCTTCCAGGTGCCGCCGACGCCTTCCACCCGCGCCTGCCCGCCCAGCTTGCCCTCGGTGCCGACCTCCTTGGCCACGCGGGTAACTTCGGACGCGAAGGCGTTGAGCTGGTCCACCATGGTGTTGATGGTGTTCTTCAGCTCGAGGATCTCGCCCTTCACGTCGACGGTGATCTTCTTGGACAGGTCGCCCTTGGCCACGGCGGTGGTCACTTCGGCGATGTTGCGGACCTGGCCGGTCAGGTTGCCGGCCATGAAGTTCACGTTGTCGGTCAGATCCTTCCAGGTGCCGGCCACGCCCTTCACATTGGCCTGACCGCCCAGCTTGCCCTCGGTGCCGACCTCGCGCGCCACGCGGGTCACTTCCGAGGCGAAGGCGTTCAGCTGGTCCACCATGGTGTTGATGGTCGACTTCAGCTCCAGAATCTCGCCCTTCACGTCGACGGTGATCTTCTTGGAAAGGTCGCCGTTGGCCACGGCGGTGGTCACTTCGGCGATGTTCCGCACCTGGCCAGTGAGGTTGTCGGCCATGAAGTTCACGTTGTCGGTCAGATCCTTCCAGGTGCCGGTCACGCCGGTCACCTGCGCCTGACCGCCCAGCTTACCCTCGGTGCCGACCTCGCGCGCCACGCGCGACACCTCCGAGGCGAAGGCGTTCAGCTGATCCACCATGACGTTGATGGTGGATTTCAGTTCGAGAATCTCACCCTTCACGTCCACGGTGATCTTCTTGGAGAGGTCGCCGTTGGCCACGGCCGTGGTGACCTCGGCGATGTTCCGCACCTGACCCGTCAGGTTGGCGGCCATGAAGTTCACGTTGTCGGTCAGATCCTTCCAGGCGCCGCCGACGCCCTTCACGTTGGCCTGACCGCCCAGCTTGCCCTCGGTGCCCACTTCGCGCGCCACCCGCGACACTTCGGATGCGAACGAGTTCAGCTGGTCCACCATCACGTTGATGGTCGATTTGAGCTCGAGGATTTCGCCCTTCACGTCCACGGTGATCTTCTTGGACAGGTCGCCGTTGGCCACGGCGGTGGTCACCTCGGCGATGTTCCGCACCTGGCCGGTCAGGTTGTCGGCCATCAGGTTCACATTGTCGGTGAGGTCCTTCCACGCCCCGGTGACCCCTTCCACCTGGGCCTGACCGCCCAGCTTGCCGTCGGTGCCGACCTCCTTCGCCACGCGCGTCACCTCGGACGCGAAGGCGTTCAGCTGGTCCACCATGACGTTGATGGTGTCCTTCAGCTCCAACACCTCGCCGCGGACCTGAACGGTGATCTTCTTGGACAGGTCGCCCTTGGCCACGGCGGTGGTCACTTCGGCGATGTTCCGCACCTGACCGGTCAGGTTGTCGGCCATCAGGTTCACGTTGTCGGTCAGATCCTTCCAGGTGCCGCCGACGCCTTCCACGCGCGCCTGTCCGCCAAGCTTGCCTTCGGTGCCGACTTCGCGCGCCACCCGGGTCACTTCCGAGGCGAAGGCGTTGAGCTGGTCCACCATGGTGTTGATGGTCGATTTCAGCTCGAGGATCTCGCCCTTCACGTCGACGGTGATCTTCTTCGACAGGTCGCCCTTGGCCACCGCGGTGGTGACTTCGGCGATGTTCCGCACCTGACCGGTCAGGTTGGCGGCCATGAAGTTCACGTTGTCGGTGAGGTCCTTCCAGGTGCCGGCGACGCCCTTCACGTTCGCCTGACCGCCCAGCTTGCCCTCGGTGCCCACTTCGCGGGCCATCCGGGTCACTTCCGAGGCGAAGGAGTTCAGCTGGTCCACCATTGTGTTGATGGTGTTCTTCAGCTCCAGCACCTCGCCTTTCACGTCCACGGTGATCTTGCGGCTGAGGTCGCCGTTGGCCACGGCCGTGGTCACCTCGGCGATGTTCCGCACCTGACCGGTCAGGTTGGCCGCCATGAAGTTCACGTTGTCGGTCAGGTCCTTCCAGGTGCCGGCGACGCCTTTCACGTTCGCCTGGCCGCCCAGCTTGCCTTCGGTGCCCACTTCGCGCGCCACGCGGGTCACTTCGGAAGCGAACGAGCCCAGCTGGCCCACCATGGTGTTCACCACCCGGCCGATGCGCAGGAACTCGCCGCGCAGGGGCTGGTCCTCGTTCTCGAGGTCCATGGTCTGGCTGAGGTCGCCTTTGGCCACGGCCCCGATCACCCGCGCCATTTCCGCCGTGGGGTGGACCATGTCCGCGATCAGGGTGTTGACGGCGTCGACGCTGGCGGCCCAGGCGCCGGTCGCCGCGGGCACCCGCGCGCGGTTGTTGATCTTGCCCTGCCGGCCCACGACCTCGCCCAGCCGGCTGAACTCGCGGCTCATGCGGTCGTTCAGCTCGACCACGTCGTTGAAAGCTTCCGCCAGCTCCCCGTCCATGCCGGTGAGCCCGCCCGGAAGGCGGACCGAGAAGTCGCCCCTTCGGAAGGCGCGGAGCGCTGTGAGCAGCTGACGGTTGTCGAGGGTCGGTTCAACGGCGGCGACGGCGAGCGACATTTGGCACCTTGGCGGATAAGCGGACTCGTCCCGACAGGAATCGGCCGAACCGTCTCGCCGTCAAGGCCTGCTTGCGCTTCGCACCAGCCCCCCGCCGCCTGAAACCGTTCTGTCCACAATCCCCCGGACCAACCGAGTTCAACCCACGCCGAGAGCGAACGGTTCCGTATTTCCGGGCCGTAATTTGGCGTTGCCAATCCCGCCTTGATCGCTAGCTTCGCGCGCCATGCGGACCCGGCCAGACCCTTCAGTCACGGCGTGAGCGGAGGCCCTTCCAGCCTCGCCCCCGAGCTGGTCGCCTTCGTCGAGGCGGCCATCCCCTCGGTCTGGGCGCTTGAAACCCTCATCCTGCTGAGAAGCGCGCCGGATCGCGACTGGACGATGGATCAGGTCGTCGCCGAACTGCGGGCTAATCCCGCTCTGGTCGCGGACTGCGTCGCCAGTCTTCAGCGCGCCGGCCTGGTCCAAGAACGGGACGGCGTCGCTCGGTATGCGCCGGCCTCGCCGGGGCTGGCGGTCCTCGCCGATGCGCTGCAGGATGCCTACCGGCAGCGGCCTGTGTCGCTGGTCAATCTGATCGCGACACGCCGGCAGGACCCGCTGAAGGGCTTCGCCGACTCTTTCCGGCTGGGGGGGCGGAAACCGTGACGACCTGGGGACCTCCGCTCGTTTATGGGCTCTGTCTGCTCACCAGCGCCATCTGCGCCGTGCTGCTGGTGCGATCCTGGCTGCGATCGCGTCAGCCGCTCCTGCTGTGGAGCGCCGGTTGTTTCAGCCTGCTCGCCGTCAACAATGTGCTGGTGGTGCTCGACATGCTGGTGCTGGCGTCCGTCGACCTGGGACCCGCCCGCGCCGTGACGTCCTTCCTCGCCATCGGCGTGTTGCTGTACGGCTTCATCTGGGAGGTGGACCGATGAGCCTGATGTCGATCGCCCCGGGCGCCATCATCATGGGCCACGCCGTCGCGGCCCTGTTCTTCCTGAAGTTCTGGCGCAAGACCGGCGACGGGCTGTTCCTCGCCTTCGCCGCGGCCTTCCTGCTGATGGGCCTGGTGCCGCTGCTGACCAACGCCATGGCCATTCCGCGCGAGGAACAGAGCCCCTTCTACCTGATCCGCCTCGCGGCCTTCCTGCTGATCATCGGCGCGGTGGTCGCCAAGTCGCGGGCCGCATCGCGGGATTAGCGCCGCCCGGGCGGTGGACATCGCCCCCCTCCAAGGTCAGCGTCGGGGCATGATCGAATCGCGCCCGGACAACCGGCCCGGCTACTACGAATTCTTCTGCGGCGGGGGGATGGTGCGCGCCGGCCTCGGCGACGGCTGGCGCTGCCTGTTCGCCAACGACATCGACCCGCGAAAGGCCGCCTCCTGGCGCGCCAACTGGGGCGCGGACGCCCTCCACGTCGCAGACATCGCCGACTTGGCAGCCGGCGACCTGCCGGGCGAGGCCGACCTGATGTGGGGATCCTTCCCCTGTCAGGACCTGTCTCTGGCGGGCGCCGGGGCCGGACTGGACGGACAGCGGTCGGGGACTTTCCACGCCTTCTGGTCGCTCGCCCGCGGGCTGGCCGCGGACGGTCGCGCGCCGAAGATGGTCGTGGTCGAGAACGTTTGCGGAGCCCTGACCTCGCGCGGAGGGCTCGACTTCGAAATCATCTGCCAGACCTTCGTCGATGCGGGCTACCGGTGGGGCGCCCTGGTGATCAACGCCGACCGCTTTCTGCCCCAGTCACGGCCGCGGCTGTTCGTGGTCGGGGTTCTGGACAACGCGGAGAGCCGCGGGCTTGAGCTCTCCGCGCCGGCGGAGCCCTTCCATCCGCCTGCCCTGCGCCGCGCGGTCGATCGCCTGCCCGAGGACCTGCGCCGCGCCCTGGTCTGGTGGAACCTGCCCGCGCCGGCGGCCGCGCCCCCGTGGCTCCGGGATGTGGTCGAGCCCGACGGCCCAGGCCTGGTCTGGCATGACGAAGCGCGGACAGCCCGCCTGCTGGCGCAGATGTCCCCGACAAATCTGGCGAAGGTCGACGCGGTCCGGCGCAACCCGGGCGGCGGCGTCGGGGCTGTGTTCCGGCGCACCCGCCGAGGACCCGATGGCGAAAGGGTCCAGCGGGCGGAGGTGCGGTTCGACCGCGCCGGTTGCCTCAGGACGCCCGCCGGCGGATCAAGCCGCCAGATCCTGCTCGTCGTCGCGGAGGGACGCGTGCGAACCCGCCTGATGACCGGCCGCGAAACCGCGCGGCTGATGGGCCTGTCCGACAGCTACAGCCTGCCTGTCAGCCACGGCGCCGCCTGCCACCTGACGGGGGACGGCGTGGCCGTCCCGGTGGTGCGCAGCCTCGCCGAGCATCTCTTCGAGCCCCTCGCCGCGCCGACGGCCCCGCGCAAGCAGGCGGCCTGACCCGAGGTCGGCCTCTTGCCAACCAACAAGGGTGGCGCAAGATGGCCCGGGGCTTTTGGGAGACTGACATGAAAATCCTGGTGACGGTGCTGGCTTTCGCCTCACTGGCGACGCCGGTGTGCGCGGAGACATGGCACGCCTTCTCGCGCAACCAGACCATGGCCTTTCTAGCCGACGTCGACAGCATCGCGGTGAACGGAGACGTCACGTCGGTCCGCGTGGCGAAGGCCAGTCTGCGGGGCGAGGCGGGCGACTTCAGCCATACGGTCGAAACCTACGAGTTCCAATGCGGCGCCAGCCGGTGGCGCACGGCCGGCCTGGTCGAACACGGATCGGACGGCGCCGAAGGCGACACCTTCCCGGAGGAAGGCGCCGCTTGGGAACCGGCGCGCGACAATACGCTTCCGGCCTATCTGAAACAGATCGCCTGCGATGGTGATCGGGCCAAACCGCCCCACTGGCCGACGGTGAAGGCCTTCATCGAAGCCGGTCGGCCCCAGCCCTCGGCCTAGGCGTCGACCGCGGCGTCGAGCGCGTTCGCCTGGATGAACTCGCGGCGCGGCTCGACCACGTCGCCCATCAGCTTGGCGAACAGGTCGTCGGCGTCGTCGGCGTGCTCGACCTTGACCTGCAGCAGGGTGCGGGCGTTCACGTCGAGCGTGGTCTCCCACAGCTGCTCGGGGTTCATCTCGCCCAGGCCTTTGTAGCGCTGGATGGCGATGCCCTTCTTGCCGGCGTCAAGCACCGCCTCCAGCAGGTCCAGCGGACCGCGGATGGTCACCGTCTTGTCCTTGCGGCGGAACACGGCCGGGGTTTCAAACACGCCCTCGAAGGCGACGGCGCGCTCAGCGAGACGGCGCGCGTCCAGCGAGCGGATCAGAGCCTCCTCGAGCACCACCCGCTCGGTCACCGCGCGGCGTACGCGCTCGAACGCCACGGCGCCCTGGGCGCCCGGCCCGCCGGACCAGTCTCCGTCGCCCTCCTCGGCGTAGAGGTTCAGACGCGCGGCGGCCCTTGCGGGATCGCTGTCGCCCTCGTCGAACAGGCCAGCCAGCGCCGACTGCTCGATGGCGAAAGCCGGCGCGCGTTGCGATAGGCGATCGACTCCGGCGCGGAAGGCCTTGGCCTCGCGCACCAGCGCCTGCAGGTCGCGACCCGCGCGGCGCTCGCCGTTGGACAGGTCCAGACTGGCCTCGGACGACCCCTCCTCGATCAGGTAGGAGTCCATCTCGGACTGGTCCTTGAGGTAGCGCGACTGCTTGCCCTTGGAGACCTTGTAGAGCGGCGGCTGGGCTATGTAGACGTGCCCGCGCTCGATCAGCTCCGGCATCTGCCGGTAGAAGAAGGTCAGCAGCAGGGTCCGGATGTGGGCGCCGTCGACGTCGGCGTCGGCCATCAGGATGATCTTGTGATAGCGCAGCTTGTCGGCGTTGAAGTCGTCGCGGCCGATGCCGGTGCCCAGCGCCATGATCAGCGTCCCGATCAGTTCCGACGACAGCATGCGGTCGAAGCGGGCGCGCTCGACGTTCAG
>NZ_DASWNO010000067.1:0-3085 GCF_036399195.1 Brevundimonas sp. | reverse complement strand
GCCCATCTGACCGGCGCGGTCGAACACGCGCCGGAATTTCGACGGGGGGTGGCCGACCTCGGAGGAGTCGAGGCCAACGCCCGTGATGCGGTCCAGCCACGGCTCCGCGGCCTTCAGCGTGGCGAGGGCGGCGTCCTCGTCAAGGTGGCGCAGGAAGCACAGGATCAGCTTGGAGGTGACGCCCAGCTCGGCCTCAGCCGTCTTCATCCCGGCCAGCAGGCCGTCGGCGGCGACGGCAAACGGCAGCCCGCGGTCGGTGTGGGTCTGGGGGTCGAAGAAGATCTCGGCGTGCCGGACCGTGTCCGCCGCCGCGCGCCGGAAATAGGCTACGGCGAGGTCGTGGAAATCCTGCTCGGTCCGCAAGACCTCGGCCCCGGCGTAATAGATGTCGAGGAAGTCCTGCAGGTTCGAGAAATCATAGGCCGCTCGCACCGCCTCGACGCCGTCGAACGGAATGGCCACGCGGTTCCGCCGGGCGAGCTCGAACATCTGCTCGGGCTCCAGACTGCCCTCGATATGCAGGTGAAGTTCGGCCTTGGGCAGGCCGGCGATGTAGGCGTCGAGCGACATGAACGGGTCCTTCGATGAGGCCGCCAGTCTAGCCTACATCCGCTCCGGCGTGTCGATGCCGAGCAGGCCCAGCGCCGTCTCAAGCTGGTTCAGCGCGGCCTGTGACAGCGCCAGCCGCGAGGCGCGCGTCGCGGCGTCCGGCGCGATCAGAACCGGGCACGCAGCGTAGAATTTCGAGAAAGACTGGGCCAGCCGGTAGGCGTGCTCGGCCACGACGTGCGGCATGCGCTTGTCGTAGGCCTCGGCCACGGCCTGAGAGAAGGCGTCCAGCGTCAGGGCGAGATCGCGCTCGGCCGGTTCGGCGATGGCGATGGCGCCCGGCTGCGCGCCCTGATCCGCGCCCTTGCGCAGCAGCGATTTGATCCGAACCGCTTGGTACAGCAGGTAAGGGCCGGTCTTGCCCTCGAAGCTCATGAAGCGGTCGAGATCGAAGACGTAGCTGGTGGTGCGGCTGTTTGACAGGTCGGCGAACTTAAGCGCGGCGACCGCGACCTTGTGGGCGATGGCTTCGAACTCGGCCTCGGGCAGGTCGTCGCCGAGCCGGGCTTCACGCAGCCGCTCGCGCGCCTTGTCCACCGCCATGGTGATCAGGTCGTGCAGCTTCAGCACCCCGCCCGCGCGGGTCTTGAACGGCTTTCCATCGGGCCCGTTCATGGTGCCGAAGCCGAGGTGGTCCAGCGAACCCTCGGCGGCGTAGCCAGCCAGATACGCCGCGCGGAACACCTGTTCGAAATGCTCGGCCTGCCGCTCGTCGACGACATACAGGATCAGGTCCGGGTCGATCGCCTTGCGCCGATCCAGAATGGTGGCGAGGTCGGTGGTGCCGTACATCGCCGAGCCTTCGGACGAGATGACCAGCAGGGGCGGCGGGCTTGGGGCCTCGATCACGCCCCCGTCAGGCAGCTTCTTCTTGCGGGTCTCGCCGGGGCGGGCGACGTGGACGACACGAGCGCCGTCGTCCTCGACCAGCAGGCCGCGCGCCTCCAGATGGGCGATCATCTCGGGCATCAGGGGATCGGCGTCGCTCTCGCCGTTCCACAGGTCGAAGGTCACGCCGAGCGCGCCGAACTCCCGCTCCAGCGCGGTGCGGCTGACGGCGACGAAATGCGCCCATAGCGCGCGATAGCCGGCGCGGCCGCCCTGCAGCTCCGCCGTGGCCTTGCGGGCCCGGTCACGGAAGGCTGGGTCCTCCTTGGCCTGAGCCGCGGCGGTCGGGTAGAGCCGCTCGAGGTCTTCGAGCGTGACGGGGCTCTCGGCCGGGAATGGCCCGTCGCCCTCGCTCATGAAGGTGCCCGCGCGGCCCTCGTCGCCGACGGCGACGATCAGCAGGCCCATCTGGAAACCCCAGTCGCCGAAATGGGCGTCGCCCCAGACCTGGTCGCCGCGGAAGCGGAACAGCCGCTTCAGGCTCTCGCCGATGATGGACGAGCGCAGGTGGCCGACGTGCATCGGCTTGGCCACGTTGGGACCAGCGAAGTCGATGACGACCTTGCGCGGTGATGCGACCGGGGACGCTCCCGCGCGGGCTTCGTCAGCGGCGACTTCCGACGCGCGGGCGGCCAGCGCATCGTTCGCCAGGGTCAGATTGATGAAGCCGGGCCCGGCCACGTCGACGGCGGTGAAGCGCGGATCGCTCTGGAGGCGGGCGGCCACCCGCGCGGCGAGGTCGCGTGGATTGCTCTTCAGCGCCTTGGCCGCGGCAAGGGCGCCGTTGGACTGGAAGTCGGCCAGGTCTGGCCGGTCCGACGCAGTGACGCGGGCGAGGCCGGGGTCCACGCCTTCGGCGGCGAAGGCGGTTCCGACCGCTTCGCCAAGAACAGTCCTGAGATCAGTCATCTACTGGGCCGGCGGGGTCGCCGCCGGAGAGGCCGCCGGGGCGGTTCCGGCGTTGACGCGGAAGCGGCTGCCCGAGCGGTTGAACTCGGCCATCTGCGGCGTCACGTCGAAGCCGACCAGGATCTCGAAATGGTCGCCGCTGGTGGTCGCCTCGGCCCGGGGGATCAGAATGGTCTGATCCTGCGTCACCGAGGTGGTCTGGGCCCCGTCAAAATCGACCGGCAGATCGAAATATTCCTTGGCCAGGATGGCGCGGTTCCGCTCGGTCACCGCGATCCAGTAGCGGTAGGTGCGGGCGTCGCCCTGCGCCTGCGGTCCCCGACCCAGGTTGAACAGCACCCGGGTCTCGACGCGGATCGGGTCGTCGTTCTGATAGCTGCAGTCCGAGACCAGACCCTCGATCTCGCCGGTGAACGCGACGTTGGCGGCGGCCACGCGGTCACCGGTCAGTTCGACGTAGCGGGCGGCGTCGTAGAGGATCTTCACATAGGGGCAGGGGCCGGCGGCCTCGCGCCGCCTCAGGGGAGCCAGTCTCGGCGCGCGGGCGCGGTTCGGTTCCGCCTGCTCGCCCGGTTGCGGGCGTTGACCCGGCTGTTGCCGGCCGGCCTGGCCAGGCTGCTGACCCGCGTCGGCGACGGACGGCGCCATGCCGACCGACATCAGGGTCGCGGCCAGAACG
>NZ_DASWNO010000066.1:0-12438 GCF_036399195.1 Brevundimonas sp. | reverse complement strand
GCAGCAGCAGCCATATCCCGATGGGTCGGTCGAAGCGGCCGAGCTTGAGCCAGGGCTTCAGGCTTTCCGGCGCATGGCGGTCCACCCAGTTCGATCCGGCGTCGGGCAGGGGGGCGGAGCTCATGGCTCAGGTTTAGCCGGTTCACCTCACTGGAAGAAGGGTCAGAGCACCTTCTTCATGGCCGGGCGCAGGCTGACGGCCGAGGCGCGGAAATCCGCCCACGGATCCGGCTTCTTCAGCAGGGCCGCCGGGTCGTGCAGCGTGTAGGCGCGCGGGTCGAGCCCCGTCTTCACTTGCGCCCACGACAGGGGAAAGGCGATCCCCGCCCCCGGCCGGGCCCGCGCCGACCACGGGGCCACGGCCGTCGCCATGCGGCCGTTGCGCAGATAGTCGAGGAAGATCTTCCCGCCGCGCGCCTTCTTGGCGATCGTGGTGGTGAAGCGATCGGGGTCCTCGCGTCGCATCAGTTCGGAGACGCCCTTGGCGAAGGCCTTGCACTCGTCCCAGTCGATGCGGCTGCGGGCGTCGGTCTTGATCGGCAAGACCACGTGCAGCCCCTTGCCGCCGGTGGTCTTGACGAAGGCCGGCAGACCCAGACCCTCCAGCCGCTTGCGCACCATCTTCGCCGCCGCGATGACGTCGTTGAAGTCGAGCCCCTCGTCGGGGTCGAGATCGAAGGTGATCTGCTCCGGAGTCTCGGGATCGCCCGGCTTGCAGCCCCAGGGGTGCAGCTCCAGCCCGCCCGACTGGCCGATGGCCACCAGGCCGCCGACATCGACCACGCCGACGTAGGGCTTGCGCTCCTTCACATCGATCAGCTTCAGCCGCGGGTTCGAGCCTGGCATGGCGTGGCGCTGGAAGAACTTCTCACCGTTGATGCCTTCCGGCGCTCGGATGATCGAGACGGGCCGGTCGGCGACGTGGGGCAGGATGCGTTCCGCCGCCATCTCGTAATAGCGGACCAGCTCGGCCTTGGTGATCGCAGGCCGACCATCCACGGCAGGCCACAGCACCTTATCGGGGTTGGAGATGGTGACGCCGGCGACGACCAGCTTCTGCTTGCCCTTGCCGACCGCAGGCATGGCGAATTGCGGCGGAGCAGAAACCTGGCCCTTGTCCTTCGATACGGGTGAAGGCGCCTGAGGGTCCTCGGTGACCTCCGCCGCGGTCTTGTCCTCGCGCAGCCCCTTGAAGGCGGCCTGCCGCAGGGAGCCGGTGTCGGTGTAGCCGCCGTGCTCGACCTCGGCGACCAGCACCGGCCGGACCCAGTGGGTGGTCTGGCCGCCGGCACGCGACTTCTTGGGAGCCCCTTTGCCGACGAAGGGGCTCTGGTCCGTCTCCGCGGCCTTCAAGGCCGGCAGCAGGGTCTTGAGCAGCGGCTGGCCGTAGCCGGTGCCGACGCGCCCCAGGTGGCGCAGGCCCGCGCCGTCTTTGGCGTCCACGTCCTGCACCCCGACGATCAGGGACCGGAAGCGGTCGCCCTCGGAGGTCCAGCCGCCGATCACCACCTCGTCCCGGCCCCGGCATTTGGATTTCAGCCAGGTCGTGGAACGGCCCTCCGAGTACGGAGCATCCAGCTTCTTGGAGATCACCCCCTCAAGATCCATCCGGCAGGCGCTCTCAAGAACGGCCTGCCCGGTGGTGGCGAAATGGTCGACGTAACGGACCCGTCTGGCGGCGCTCTGCGGTATGCGATCAATGTAGGCCTGCAGCCGCGCCTTGCGGTGGGACAGAGGCAGGCCGCGCAGGTCCTCGTCACCCTCGAACAGCAGGTCGAAGGCGAAATAGATCAGCCCGCCCGTGTCGCCGCTGGATATGGCGGCCTGCAGCGCCGAAAAGTCGGGCATGTGGTCCTCGGCCAGGGCGCAGAGCTCTCCGTCCACCACCCCGTCGGGCCAGTGCGCCGCATCCTCGGCATGGACCCGGAACTTGTCCGACCAGTCGAGGCCTTTGCGGGTCCGCAGCGTGGCCTTGCCGCCGCCGACGCCGATCTGGACCCGATAGCCGTCGAACTTGATCTCGTGCGCCCAGCCGGCGCCGCGCGGCGGATAGTCTGCGATCTTGCACAGCTGGATCGGCACGAAGGCCGGAGGGCGGTTGGACTTGCTGGCCGCCGCCCTGGTCGGCTTGGGCGCGGCCGGCGCCTTGCGAGCGCTCGGCTTCGAGCTCTTCCACTCGTTCGAACCGCCTGCGATCTCGGCCATGGTGCGGCCGGTCACGACCGAGGCGTCGATCTCCATGTTGGCGTCGCCCTCGCCTTCGACGGTGTATTCGTCGCGCTCCTTGATCAGCAGCCAGTTGTTGCGCTTCGACGGCTTGCCGCGGTCGGCCCTGAGCCGGATCAGCGCCCATTTCCCCTTCAGGCGTTCGCCGTGCAGGATCATCTTGATCTGGCCCTTGGCGAAGGCCGCGTCGAGGTCCGCCTCCTGCGGCTCCCACGTGCCCCGGTCCCACATCTGCACCGTGCCGGCGCCGTAGTTGCCGGCGGGAATGGTCCCTTCGAACGAACCGTAGTCGAGCGGATGGTCCTCGACCTCCACCGCCAGCCGCTTGACCGCCGTGTCGCGGGACGGCGCCTTGGTCACCGCCCACGACTTCAGCACCCCGTCGACCTCGATGCGGAAGTCGTAGTGGAGCCGGGTCGCGGCATGGCGCTGGACCAGGAAGGTCAAGGCCGATGTCTTTGCGCGGCCCTTCTTGCCCGCCGGCTCCGGCGTGGCCGAAAAGTTGCGCTTGGCCTTGTAGGTGTCGAGTTCGCCGCGTGCCGCCATGGCGGGTCAACGCCGAGCCGGCCCGACCGTTGCCGTGGCTCCGGCGCGACCTGTTCCGCCGCGTAGATCGGCGGTCGGCGAACGATTTGCAGACTCGCAACAATTCACACTTGCGTAGCGGCAACAAGTTGGCCCCACTGCGCCCGGCCAAATCCTGATCGCCGCAGTTCCTGGGGGAATCATCCATGCGCAACGCCCGTCGCCTCGCCTTGCTCGGAGGAGCCGCAACGGCCCTTCTCACCGCGGCCGCCGCCCATGCGGAGGCCCCGTCGGTCGCGACCGCTCCTCCCGCGGCCGCCGCGGCCGTCCAGCAGCGGCTCGCCCCGCTGCCGGACGTCGACATCCCCTTCACGAAATTCGTTCTCGACAACGGTCTGACGGTGATCGTGCACGAGGATCGCAAGGCTCCGATCGTCGCGGTCAATATCTGGTACGGCGTCGGCTCGAAGGACGAGCCCGCCGGCCGCTCGGGCTTCGCCCACCTGTTCGAACACCTGATGTTCAACGGGTCCGAGAACTACAACACCGACTTCTTCAAGGGCACCGAACTGCTGGGGGCGACCGACCAGAACGGCACCACCAACACCGACCGGACCAACTACTTCCAGAACGTCCCGACCTCGGCGCTCGACGCCATGCTGTGGCTCGAGAGCGACCGGATGGGCCATCTGCTCGGCGCCATCGACCAGGCCCGGCTCGATGAGCAGCGGGGCGTGGTGCAGAACGAGAAGCGCCAGGGCGAGAACCAGCCGTACGGCCGCGTCTTCAACGCCATCACGGCGGCGACCTGGCCCGATGAGCACCCCTACGGCCACACCGTGATCGGTTCGATGGACGACCTGAACGCGGCGGACCTGCCGACGGTGCAGCAGTGGTTCCGCGACTATTACGGCGCCGCCAACGCCGTCATCGTCCTGGCGGGCGACATCAGCCCCGAAGAAGCGCGGGAGAAGGTCCAGCGCTACTTCGGCGACATCCCCTCGGGGCCGCCCGTGACCCAGCCGGCCCGGTGGGTCGTGCCGATGGTCGGAGCCCAGCGCGAGGTCATGTACGACCGCGTGGGCCAACCGCGTCTCTACAAGGTCTGGAACATCACCCCGACGGGCGAGGCCGACACGGACTACCTCAGCATGCTGGCCGACGTGCTGGCCTCGGGCCGCTCGTCGCGCCTGTACAAGCGGCTGGTCATCGACGACCAGCTGGCCACTGGCGTATCCGCCAACGCGGGCGGGCGGCAGATCGCGGGTCAGTTCACCCTCACGGCGACCGCAAAGGCCGGCGGCGACCTGAACCGGATCGAAGCCATCGTGGATGAGGAGATGGCGCGCCTGCTGCGCGACGGCCCGACCGCGGAGGAGCTCGAGCGGGTCCGCACCCAGAACGCCGCCGGCTTCATCCGGGGGCTGGAGCGGATCGGCGGCTTCGGCGGGAAATCCGACCGGTTGGCCGCGTCCGAGGTCTTCTTCGGCGACCCGGCGGCCTGGCGCACCAGCTACCAGCGCGTGGTCGACGCGACGCCGCGCAACCTGACCGACGCCGGCCGCCGCTGGCTGACCGACGGCAGCTATTCGCTCGAGGTCCTGCCCTTCCCCGACTACTCGGTCGCGGCGACGGGCGTGGATCGCTCGGCGGGCGTGCCGGCCGTGGGGCCGGCGCCGCAGGCTGTCTTCCCGACCATCGAACGGGCCCAACTGTCGAACGGGCTCAAGGTGATGTTCGTGCGCCGCGAGAGCGTGCCGACGGTCTCGATGAACCTGATCCTCGACGCTGGAGCCGTGGTCGATCCGGACGATAAGGCGGGCCTGGCCCAGCTGGCGCCGCAGGTCATGACCAACGGCACGGACGAGCTGACGGCCATCGAGATCAGCGACCGGCTTCAGCTGCTGGGCGCGACGCTCGGCGCGGGCTCCGGCTCGACGTCGACCAACGTCTCCATGACCGCCCTTTCCGCCCGCCTCGACCCGTCGCTCGATCTGTACGCCGACGTCGTCATGAACCCGGCCTTCCGTCCCGACGACTTCCAGCGCGTACGCACCCTGCAGGTCGCGGGCATCCAGCAGTCGAACCGCAACCCGGGCGCCATCGCGTCCCGCATCCTGAGCCGCGAACTCTACGGCCCGACCAGCCCCTACGGCCGTCCGGCCTCGGGCACGGAACAGACCGTCGCGACGCTGACGCCGGCGGACGCGGAGGCTTGGCACCAGACCTGGTTCCGGCCGGACAACGCGACCTTGGTGGTGGTGGGCGACACCACCCTCGCCGAGCTGACGCCGAAGCTGGAACGCGCCTTCGCGCGCTGGCAGGCGCCCTCCGCGCCGATGCCGGCCAAGCCCGGTCCGGCTGACGCGCCGGAGCCGTCGGGCCAGCCGCGCATCCTGATCGTCGATCGCGCCGGTCCGCAGTCGACCATCGTCGGCGGCCGCGTCGTGCCCGCCTTCGATCCGGCCACGGAAGCGTCCATCGACACGATGAACACCGCGCTCGGCGGCGCCTTCACCAGCCGCATCAACATGAACCTGCGCGAGGACAAGGGCTGGTCCTACGGCGCCGGCGGCGGCGTCCCCTATGGCCGGGGCGAGCGGATCTACTCGGTCAGCGCCGGCGTGCAGTCGGACAAGACCGCCGAAAGCCTTGCGGAATTGCGCCGCGAACTGACCGAGGTGGTCGGCGCCCGTCCCCTGACCGACGCCGAGATTCAGGCCGCGCGCGCCAACATGGTGCAGGGGCTGGCCGGCAACTGGGAGACCAACGCCGCCATCGCCAGCGAACTGCAGAACATGGTCGTCTGGGGCGTGCCCGAAAACTACTACGACACCTACGCCGCCACCGTCGGCGCCATGACGGCGGCTCAGGCCACGGCCGCGGCCCGCGGCGTGGTCGGATCGGGCCCCCAGACCTGGGTGGTGGTGGGCGACCGCGCGACGATCGAGCCGAAGATCCGGGCGCTCGGTTTCGCCGACGTGCAGGTCGTCGACATCTACGGCCGACCGGTTCAATAGGCCGGACGATGAGCGGAGAAGGGCGGGGCCGGCGCGGTCCCGCCCTTTTTCTTGTCTCAGACCGAGTAGAAGCCGCGGTACCAGTCGACGAACCGGGTTACGCCCTCGTCGATGGGGGTCCGCGGCTCGTAGCCGAGCGAGGCGCGGGTCTCGCTGACGTCGGCCTCGGTGCGCGTCATCTCGCCCTCCTGGGTCGGCATCAGGTTCAGCACGGCCTCGCGGCCCAGCGCCCGTTCCAGCACCTCGATGTAACGCGACAGGCGCTCCCGGCGGCCGGCGCCGAGGTTCAGGATCCGCCACGGGGCGACCCCGCTGGTGGCGGGGGAGGGGCTCTCGGCGCGCCATGACGGGTCGCGCGCCGGCACGTCGTCCAGCGCGGCGACGACTCCGTCGACGATGTCGTCGACATAGGTGAAGTCGCGCTCCATGGCGCCCTCGCCATAGACATCGATCGGCCGGCCTTCGAGGATGGCGCGGGTGAATTTGAACAGGGCCATGTCCGGCCGGCCCCAAGGCCCGTAGACGGTGAAGAACCGCAGGCCCGTGCTTGGGATGCCGAAGATGTAGGCGTAGGCGTGCGCCATCGCCTCATTGGCCAGCTTGGTGGCCGAATAGACGTTCAGCGGATGCGCCGTGCCCTGCTGGACCGAGAAGGGCAGGGCGGCGTTGGCGCCGAAGACCGAACTGGTGGAGGCGAAGACCAGATGCTCGGCCCGCGTCGCCCGGGCGCCCTCCAGCACCGTCAGGAAGCCGACCACATTGGAGTCGACATAGGTCTCAGGGTTCTCGACGCTGTAGCGGATGCCCGCCTGGGCGCCGAGGTGGACGATGCGGCGGGGCGCATGCTTCGCGAACATCGCCGCCATGCCCTCGCGGTCGGCGAGGTCGAGCGTGTGGTGCACATAGGCCGGATGGACCAGCAGCCGGTCCAGCCGCGCCTGCTTCAGCGTCGGGTCGTAATAGGCGTTGAGGTTGTCGACGCCGATCACCGTCTCGCCCCGCGCCAGCAGCCGCTGGGCGGTGTGAAAGCCGATGAAGCCGGCTGAGCCGGTGACGAGGACGGGGCCTTGCGTGCTCATCCGCCTTCGTTAGCCCCGAGCGTCCTCGGGCGCCAGCACGAGCCCGGCCATCGGCGGCAGCTGGCCCGGCGAGGCGGAGCCGATATTCACCTGCTCAACGACGCTGAACCCGCTCGGCCGCGTCCACGGCGCTGCATCGTGGCCGAGGTTGAAGACGCAGAGCAGGCGCTCACCGTTCAGGCTCCGCTCGAAACACAGGACCTCACCGGCGCTGTCGAGCAGCCGCATCTCGCCGCGCGCCAGCGCCGGGCGCGTTTTTCGCAGCGCGACCAGACGGCGTGTGGCGTGCAGCATGGAGGCGGGATCCTGCTCCTGACGGTCCAACGCCAGCGGGCGGTGACGGGGGTCCAGCGGCAGCCAGGGCTCGGTCGTCGAGAAGCCGGCGAACGGCTCGTCGGCCCGCCATGGCATCGGCGTGCGCGCGCCGTCACGTCCCAGGGTCTGGGGCCAGTTGGCGATGGCCTCCGGATCGACCAGCCGCTCGAACGGCACCTCGCCCTGCGGCAGAGCCAGCTCCTCGCCCTGATAGATGAAGGCGTTGCCGCGCAGGGTCATCAGCAGCAGCATGGCCATCTCGGCGAAGGCGCGTGGGTCGCGGCCCTCGGCCCAGCGCGAGACGGCGCGGGGCGCGTCGTGGTTTGAGCAGGTCCACGAGGGCCAGCCCTGGCCGGCGCACCCGTCCCACGCCGCCACGCCCTGCCGCACCAGGGCGGCGCGGAGAGCCGGCGCGTACAGGTAGAGGAAGCCGTAGGCGCTGTTCAGCCGGTCGTGCCCCGCGGTGAAGGCCTTCATCTCCGCATCGGCTCGATCGCCCACCACCTCCGCCACGGTGAAGGCGCGGCCGTGGCTGTCGGTCAGGGCGCGCAGACGCATCAGGAAATGGACGATCCCCGGCTGCGACTGGTTATGCAGCTTGTCCTGAAAGTCGAACGGCCGGGTCCGCTTGCCGCCGGGCGGGAGCGGCGGATTGTCGGTCAGCGCCGGGTCGTGCATCGCGAAGTTGATGGCGTCGAGCCGGAAGCCGTCGACGCCGCGCTGCAGCCAGAAGCGGGCGGCGTCCAGCAGGGCGTCCTGCACCTCCGCCCGATGCAGGTTCAGCTGCGGCTGCTCCGGCAGGAAGTTGTGCATGTAATACTGGCCGCGCCGCGCGTCCCAGGTCCAGGCCGGGCCGGCGAACACCGACTGCCAGTTCGAGGGCGGGGAGCCGTCCGGCTTCGCATCGGCCCAGACGTACCAGTCGGCCTTGTCCCCCGTGCGCGAGCGCCGGCTTTCGGCGAACCAAGCGTGCTGGTCGGACGTGTGGGCGAACACCAGGTCGATGATGATCTTCAGGCCCAGCGCGTGGGCCCGGGCGATCAGCGCGTCGAAATCGGCGAGCGTCCCGAACACCGGGTCCACATCGCAATAGTCGGCCACGTCGTAGCCGAAGTCCTTCATCGGCGAGGTGAAGAAAGGGCTCAGCCAGACCCCGTCCACGCCCAGCGAGGCGATATGGTCGAGCCGCGCCGTAACGCCGGGCAGGTCGCCGACGCCATCGCCGTTGGTGTCCGCGAAGCTGCGCGGATAGACTTGGTAGATCACCGCGCCGCGCCACCATTCGGCCGGATGGGGATCGGCGGCGGCGGTCGGAAGGGTCACGCTCAGGCTCGCTGCGGCGACGGGACGCAGGCCCCGGGAACAGCCTGACGGTGGCCGATCCGCCGGGTCGCGTCGAGAGGCATCCCGCGCCGCCTTTGCACGTTCGGTTGCCGTCCCCCAGTATGGGCCGGGGCGCGGAGAGTTGAATGTTCGGCAAGATGAGACGCGCCCTGCTGGCGGGATTGCTGCTGGCGATGGCGGCGGGCCCGGCGCTGGCGGAGGTGACCCTGACCTTCTACGCCCACCCCGGCGCGCGGGTGCGGGGCGGAGAACTTCTGTTCCCCCACGCCTACGTCCACGCCTCGGGGTCGCTCGAGGACACGGGCGACGCGGTGGATTGGGCGGCGGGCTTCACCGCGAAAAATCCTGGGCCCCAGCTCCTGTTCGCACGCGGCGCCGGCGTGGTGGCGACGCCCGAGGCCCGCTATGTCGGGGAGGGAAGGCCTTATCTGCGGCTCAAGGTGACAGACGACGCGTACCGCGCGGTGCGCGCAAGGGCGGACTGGTGGAATGGACCGGAAGGCTCCGTCTACGACCTGCGTCGCCGCAACTGCATCAGCTTCATCGCGGATCTCGCGCGGGTCATCGGCCTTGCGACCGCCCAGGAGCCGTCGATGAAGCCGGGCACGTTCCTCGAAGCGACGGCCGCGCTGAATCCGCGGGCGGCGGTCGCGCCCGGCCCCTCGACGCTCGCCCCCGATTTTGAGGTTCCGGAGGCGCCCCCCGAGCCTGCGGGCGCGTCGCCGCCGATGTCCTGATCCCGTAAAGGGCGCCAGTTTGCCGTAATCGTTCGCGATTTGTTTACCGGCGGTGACGTGCTTGTATGCATTGCACAACCCGCGTTCTTCGCTCTACGGTGGCGCGGGGGCCTGGTTCGGATAGCGAAATGCGCAGCCGCGTTGCACTGGGACTGGCGTCCCGAGCCCTTCTCGTCGCCGCGGCGCTGACGCCGCTCGCCGCCTGTGGCGGCGGGGGCGGCGGCGGCGGCGCAGGGGGCGGCATCGTCACGCCCCCGCTGGCCCCTCCGCCTCCCCCTCCTCCACCGCCCCCGCCGCCCCCTCCCCCTCCGCCGCCGCCGACCCCTCCGCCGTCCGTGACGTCGGCCGAATATCTGCGCAACTACGGCGTCGCCAACACTAAGGCCGTCGCCGCGTGGAACACGGGCGCGACGGGAGCAGGCATCAATGTCGGCGTGATCGACTCGGGCATCGACTTCAACCAGCCCGATCTGGCCGGCCGCATCTCTCCCCTGTCGACGGATGTGGTCATCGGCCGGAACCAGCCCACCGGCACCCTGGGCCCTGAGAACCGGCCGGCCCACGGCACCAACGTCTCCGGCATCATCGCGGCGGCGTCCAATGGCTTCGGCACGGTGGGCGTGGCCTATGAGTCGACCATCGTGTCGATCCGCGCCGACATCAGCGACTGCAAGGACCCGGACGACACGGTCTGCTTCAGCTCCAGCGACCTTGTGCGGGCGATCGACTACGCCATCGCCAACAATGTCCGCATCGTGAACATGTCGCTGGGCGGGGAAGCTCCTCTGGGCGCGGGCTTCGAGGCCGCCCTGCTGCGAGCCGTCAACGCCGGGCTCGTCTTCGCCATCGCATCGGGCAACGAGGCTGGCGCGAGCCCGGAGTGGCCCGGCCGCTACGCCAGCGACCCCCGCTACGCCGGCAGCATCATCGTCGTGGGCTCGCACAATGCGGTCGAGGCGATGTCCTCCTTCTCCAACCGCGCCGGGGTCTCGGCCGGCGTCTACATCAGCGCGCCGGGCGACCAGGTGGTGACGTCCTGCGACGGGACCGCCTGCTGGCGCGTGAGCGGGACGTCGTTTTCCGCGCCCGCCGTGGCCGGGGCGATGGCGTTGCTGCTCGACGCCTTCCCGAACCTGACCGGCCGCGAGGCCGTTCAGATCCTGCTGGCCACCGCGCGGGATGCGGGCGACGCGGGGACGGATGCGATCTGGGGCCGCGGCCTGCTGGATATCGCCCGCGCCTTCCAGCCCGTGGGTCCGGCCCAGGTGGCCATGAGCACCGGCGACGCCGTGAAGGTCACCGAGCAGCGCTTCGCCTACACCGGCGGGGCTTTCGGCGACGCGATCCGCGTCGCGGAAGGCCTGAGGACGGTCGGCCGCGACGACTTCAACCGCCTGTTCCGGGTCGATCTGGCCGGCAGCTACGGCCTCGCCCCCCGCGGCGCCGCCAGCCTGCTGCCGCAGGCGCCGCGCGAGCAGGCGCGCCTGACCGCGCCCGGTCCGCTCGGCTCCACGCTGTCGCTGACCACCAGCGCGGCGATGCAGGACAGTCCCTACGACCTCGCCGCCTCCACCAGCGTCATCACGCCCTGGCTCGACGAGCGCCGGCGCGAGGATGTCACGCTGGAGTTCGCGACCGGGAACGGCATGGTCGCCTACTGGCAGGGACGGAACGGCGCGCGATCGCCCTTCTCGCTCGGGGCCGCGGACAACTTCGCGTCCCTGGCCCAGGTCGACACGGCCTGGCTGGGTGCGGTGCGGCTGGGCGCCCTGACGCTGACGGCCGACACCGGCAGCGGCGACCGGGCCATGCCCTTCCAGACCAAGGAAGAGGACGTCTCCAGCTACGCCCGCTTCGTCGCCGACCTGCAGGTCAACCCGACCAGCCGCCTGCGCTTCGCCGTCGGCGGTCTGGACGAGAAGATGGGTCCGCTGGGCTCCTATGCCCCGCTCGACTCCGGCCTCGCTCTCCCCAGCACCACCACCTTCGGCTCGGTCTCGGGCCAGTTCGCGCTGCGCTCAAACCTGCTCCTGAACGCAGAGATGGGCTGGGCTCGCACGGATCTGGAAGGGCGGTTCCTGAGCCTGTCCGAAACGGCGCTCAGTTCAACCTGGGCCGTGGGTCTGACGACGTTCTGCAAGTCGTTCGGCTTCGGTTGCGAGAGCCTGACCTGGTCGATCCAGCAGCCCTTGCGCACGGAGAGCGGTACGTTCCGGGCCTTCCTGCCTGACTCGCCTGCGGAGTATTTCGACGCGACCACCTTCTCGGAGCGGACCTTCTCGGCCCGTCCCAGCGGTCGGCAGATCGACATGTCGCTGGGCAGCGTCCACCGCCTGCCGGACGGCTCGGCCCTGTCGCTCCGCGGTGTCGTCACGCGCGATGACCAGAACATCCGGTCCTCCGACACGGCCTACAGCCTGATGGGAAGCTGGGGCCGGAAATTCTAGGTCCGCGAGGTTTGCGACCGGACCGTCCGGCGTCTATTCCCTCCTGACGAGGGGGAGCTGCATTGGCGATTTTTCCGGTCATCCTGTGCGGCGGCGCCGGCACGCGGCTGTGGCCGGCCTCACGTCCGGCGCGGCCGAAGCAGTTCATCGACCTGGCCAGCGATCTTTCGCTGTTCCAGGACACCGCGCTGAGGGTGGGGCCGCTGGCCGCCGACGGCGGGCGCGTGCTGGTGGTCGCCGGGCTGAGCCATGAGCCGTTCATCACCGCGCAGCTCACCGCCCTCGGGCTCGAAGCGACGGTTCTGCTGGAGCCGGAAGGGCGGGACTCCGCGCCCGCCATGGCGGCGGCGGCGGAATGGATCGCGAGCTTGGCTCCCGAGGGGCTGGCGCTGTTCGTCGCCTCCGACCACCACATCCCCGACGGCGACGCTTTCAGGGCGGCGGTTCATGAGGCCGCGGCGTCGGCGGACGCGGGGCGGATCATCACCTTCGGCGTGAGACCGAGCGAACCCTCCTCGGCCTATGGTTACATCCAGCCCGAAGCGGCCGGCCTTTCGCCTGTCCGCGCCTTCGTGGAGAAGCCGGACCGCGCCACCGCCGAGGCCTACGTCCGCGACGGCTACCTGTGGAACAGCGGCAACTTCATGGTCCGCGCGGACGTGCTGCTGGCCGAACTGGAGGCGTTCGCGCCCGACGTGGCCAAGGGCGCGCGGGCGGCTTTGCCGCAAGGCGAGGGGCCGGTTCT